>CAYWIC010000021.1:0-42805 GCA_964458115.1 uncultured Anaerolineales bacterium
CTATTTTCTAGGTTTTGGGGAGCACTCCCTAAAAGATTTGTCAGTCAATCAGGACCGGTAGTCAGAGCAATTGTTCCTAACCTCGCCGCCGGCTGCGACGGCGCTCTCGAGGTGCTCGACCCTTTACCGGGTTAGCTGCAATCCATGCAGCGCAGTTCTCGTCGTTGCCCATCAGAGCGTCGGCAGCCAGAATAGCCTGTTTTATTTCCGCTTCCAAGGGATTTGTGATCGCCGCGGTCATCCCTGCGGCGATGAGCATGGGCACGAACGTCATATTGATGCCATTGCGATTGGGCAATCCAAAAGAGACATTGGAGGCACCACAGACCGTATTGCAGCCTAATTCCTCTGTCACTCGCTGGATGATGCGAAAGACGGCTCGCCCAGCGTCGCCCTTGGCACCGATGGGCATGACCAAGGGATCGATGATCACATCCTCCTTTGGGATGCCGTGATCCATGGCTCTTTCGACGATCATTTTGGCGACAGCAAAACGCTCATCGGGGTCATCAGAAATGCCAGACTCGTCGTTGGTGATGGCGATCACTGCAGCATCGTGCTTTTTGACCAGGGGTAGCACGGACTCCAAACGTTCCTCCTCGCCAGTTACAGAATTGACCAGAGCTTTGCCCTCGTATGCCTCTAGACCACGCTGCAGCGCTGCAACGATGGATGAGTCAATGCATAGAGGCACGTCGGTGATAGACTGGACTAGCCTGACAACTTCCTCCAACACAGCAGGTTCATCGATCATGGGGATTCCGGCATTGACATCTAGAATGTGCGCGCCAGCCTCGACCTGGGCCAGAGCATCTCTCTCGACTCTGTCATAATTTCCGGCTGCCATCTCGGCAGCTAACATCTTTCGTCCGGTTGGGTTGATGCGTTCCCCGATGATGGTGAAGGGTTGCTGCGGGCCAATGATGACCGTCTTGGTTTTTGAGATAATCGTTGTTTGCATACTATTAGAACAAAGTGTGTTAGTTTTTCAGCGCATCGGCCATGGCTTTAATATGCTCAGGCGAGCTGCCACAGCAGCCACCGATCATGGAAACACCCATCTCGCGCACATTAAGGGCATATTGGGCCATCACCTCGGGAGTGCCTGTGTAGATGATATTCCCCCCAGGTGCGACTTCTGGGATACCGGCGTTGGCTTTGGCAACTAAAACTACATCGGGGTTGGCTTGGCGCATGGCTTTGACAGCGACTTCCAGTTCGTCCGAGCCGGTGCCGCAATTTGCGCCCACCGCGATTACGCCGACCTCCAGCAGGCTTTCGACGGCCTTGGCTGGGCTGACGCCCATCATCGTATGCCCGTGAGTATCGAAAGACATCGTTGCCGAGATCGGTAGATCACTGACCGATCGAATTCCCTCAATCGCAGCTTTGACTTCGTTGAGGTCGCTCATGGTCTCGACCCAGAACAGATCTGCGCCACCCTGAGCTAATCCTTGGGCTTGCTCTGCAAACGCAGCTACCGCATCTTCGAATGTCAAAGTGCCCATCGGCTCGAATAGAGAACCTGTTGGTCCGATGGATCCAGCCACAACTACTTTTTCTGAGGCGGCATCGGCCTCGGCGCGGGCGCATTCCGCGGCGGCTTTGTTTAGTTCCACCACCCGATCTTGAAGGTTGTGCAACTCCAGTCGAAAGCGTGTGCCACCGAATGAATTTGTCAGGATGACGCGCGAACCGGCTTCAATGTAGGCGCGGTGGACTGCTCGAACACGATCGGGGTGGCTGACGTTCCACTCTTCGGGGGGATCACCTTGAATTAAGCCCGCGTCCATCAGCATGGTCCCCATAGCGCCATCGAGCAGGATGGGTTCGCCAGAATTGAGTAGCTCATGTATAAGATTCATGTTCTTATCTCCAAAAGCAGAAATCCCACAAAAGGATGTGCGGAGCACACCTATTTTGTGGTTATTTTTTAATTCCCATAAACTTCTTCGCTGTCTCCACGCCTACAGCAGCGTCTTTGCAGTACGCATCGGCGCCGATATCTTCAGCGAAGGCGTCGTTCAGGGGCGCACCGCCCACCAGTACGACCACGTCATCTCGCAGTCCTTGCTCTTTCAAGCCATCGATGACCACGCGCATATACGTCATCGTAGTGGTCAGCATGGCACTTAATCCTAAGAAGTCGGCATTGTGCTCCTGGATGGCTTCGATAAAGGTCTCTACAGGGTTATTAATACCAAGATTGATCACCTCAAAACCCGCACCTTCCATCATCATCGTCACCAGGTTCTGGCCGATATCATGGATGTCCCCTTTGACGGTTCCGATTACCATGGTTCCCATTTTGGGGGCATCGGTTTGGGCCAGCAATGGCTTTAGTAATGCCATGCCAGCCTTCATTGCTTTGGCTGCCATCAAAACTTCTGGGACAAACAGGATGCCATCCCGAAAGTCCACACCGACAACGTCCATACCAGCAACCAAACCTTTGGTCATGATTTCGAGTGGCTCAATCTCGCGTGCCAGCAATTCCTCGACTTCTTCGACAACTTCAGCCTCTAAACCGTCATATAGATCTTCCTGCATTAGTTCCAGGATTTCATCGACGGGCATTTCTTTCAAATTGATTTCATCATTCATGGTTGTTCCTCAATAATTAATTGGAAGAATAATAACATTCTTTGACGATAGATAACAGATCGTGGTAATGGCCCGCTAGAGTTCGCCGTGGGAGTTGGCAGCATTGGGGGTATGGGGCGTGCGGAGCACGCCCCATACCCCCAATGCTGAAATTAGTCAGCGATCTGCCGCCTGCGTCTTCGTCGAGCGCGTGGTCTAAGTGTTTCAGGAGCTACTTCAGGAAGTATGCCCTCCAGGTGGGGATACGGGTCGCTTTTATGGGGCAAGTGCATTGCCTTGACAAATTCTTCTTGAAAACGTTCATCGACCGCCGTTTCAATATAGCGCACCTGTTGCGAAATCTCACTCGCTTGGTGCCGTTTTTCCCGGTTCAGCAGGGCGATGCGCGCTCCATCCCCAGCGGCATTGCCCACAGCGTGCACCTTCGTCAGATCACAATCGGGGATCAACCCCAAAACCATGGCGTGCTTGGGATCAATATAGCTGCCAAAAGCGCCGGCCAGTATGATCTTATCGACACGCACGATTCCAGATTGCAGCATCAGGATCTTAGCTCCCGCGTATAAGGCAGCCTTGGCTAGTTGGATACTGCGGACGTCATTCTGGGTGATTAAAATCGGTTTGCCGGTTGAAGATTGATCCGCGTTGGCCAGGATATATGCCGCTTTGCGCCGATCCTGGTCCCATTGCATGGATGAGCAATCCACCTCGGGGTTGAACCTGCCCCCCGGGGTCAGCAGCCCTGCCAAATAGAGTTCGGCAACCACTTCAATGATGCCGGATCCACAAATCCCGGCTGCCAAATGTTCGGGCTGCTGATCTACGGGTACAGCGTCTCCTATTTTCCATTCATCCGACCAGTGTTCATTGCCGATCACTCGAAATCGGGGTTGCTTGGTGACAGGATCGATGCGTACCCGTTCGATAGCCCCTGGAGCTGCGCGCATCCCAGAAGTGATCTGACCTCCTTCGAAGGCAGGCCCGGTAGGGCTGGAAGCGCTGTACATCCAGTCCGGATTGCTGAGCACAATCTCAGCATTGGTGCCCACATCGACCGTCAAGATGACGCCCTCCTGCTGGTGGGGTTGCTCGGCTAGCAGCACGGCGACATTATCGGCGCCTACATGGCCAGCTTCGGCGGGTAAAATATGTGCATTCGCCGCAGGATTTAGCCGCAGGCCCAATTCGCGGGCTTTGACGTCTACAGCATCGCGGGTGGCCAACGCAAACGGTGCTTCGCCGATTTCTTTAGGGTTGATATTCAACAGTACGTGCACCATGGTGGTATTTCCCACCAGTACGATTTCGAAGATCTCTCTCCTGGCGATCTTGGCAGAACGCGCGGCCCGATTGGCTAATTGATTAATGGCGTCGATGATGGCTGAGTTCATTTTTTCCAGACCATCGGGTCGCTCACTGGTATACGATATGCGGCTCATCAAGTCTTCGCCATAGGAGACCTGTGGGTTCATCATGGACTCGGTGGCCAGCAGTTCGCCGGTGCGCAGATCACAGAGATAGCTGGCAACGGTGGTGCTGCCAACATCCACAGCCAGGCCGTAAGCGCCTTCCTGGTAGCCCGGCTGCACATCGATGACCTGGCTCTCGTTCCAAATCGTTGCGGTTACTTTCCAATCTCCGCCTCGTATAGTCTTCTGCAAATCTCTCAGCGCATGGATATCGATCGATAGTTCCTCGAGCCCCCACTGATCTGTGAGCGCGTCTTGCAGGCGCCCCCAATCACCGCGGTGGAACCCCAGTTGGGCTTGCTGGACTTCTACATAGACCTGGCGAATCATCGGAGCGATCTCAATGGCTCGCTCGGTCGCGGTTTTGCGGATGATCTGTTTTTGAGCGCGACTCTCCTCGGGTATAGTGACCAGCACATCCCCTAGTATTCGTGAGGCGCAGGACATCCTGCGGTTAAGGATGCCTTCCTTTTCTAGATAGGCCACCTCCTCATCGAGGGGGGAAGAGATGTGCTTATCGGATGATACGATGCCATGTTTGGTAAATTCGCCTTCTTCAATCTGAACCAGGCATTTGCTGCATTTCTGACGGCCGCCACAAACACTTTCGATTTCCACACCCAAATCCAAGGCAGCTTCCAAGATGGTTTTGCCATGTTCAACTTGCCCTCGGCGGCCAGAAGGCATCAGGATCAGGTCGTGGGTTGCGCTCATCGCTTTCTTTTTCCTAAGGTGTTGACCGTAGCACGCCAATCTATGCGTTGGAATTTCGCATCTAGTTCAGCGACGACTGCGTCAGCGACCTCTTGTGCGCTGCCGGCGCGGTCAATTTCTTCACCCCATTGAAACCCATCGGTGTATTCTTCGGAGCCGAACAGACCCAGGGCCATGGCTGCGTCGTCTATGGTCTCCTGAAACCGAGCGGGAAGCTGTTTGCCCACGCGCCCATCTTCATCAGTGGCACGCACCTGAGATGGAATACCATGCCAGTAGAGGATCTTATAATTAGCCATAGAGGAGTATTTTACTTGTTTTTGCCCCTTTTTGCCTGGATTTTTTGATCTGAATAGGGAAATTTTTATCAAATATTAACAGCGATTTCCGATTTTCTGCGCGAGATATATTCTTCTAAAGCATCTTCAATCGCAGGGTCGAGTGCGGGGGCTTGATAACTTGCCAGGAGTTCTTTGACTTTAATAGCCGCTTTTTGAGATACATCCTGGCCCCCATCCTCGATCCAACGATCGAAAATCGTGTAATCGAACACCTGCGACTGATAGAAGGCTGTCTCGAAGTGTTTAATCGTATGCGGAGTGCCCAGATGATGGCCGCCAGGGGGAACCTCTCCGAGCGAGTCCATAGCTAAAGCGTCATCAGAGAGATCTAACCCTTTGAGGTACTTGTGGTACATGCCCAAGATTTCGCAATCGAGTACGAATTTCTCATATCCAGCGACCAGGCCGTTTTCCAGCCATCCCGCGGCGTGAAGGATGAAATTTACGCGTCCTTGGACTGCTGGCAGCATTGTCATAATTGATTCATAGCCCGCTTGTGCATCAGGGATCTTGGAGCTGGTAAACATGCCTGCGCTGCGGAAGGGAAGCCGATATCGTCGGGCCAATTGCGCACTGGCCAGTAAGGCAATTTGGCTTTCTGGGGAGCCAAAGATGGGGATGCCGCTTTTCAGATGAATATTGGTCATGAATGAGCCGTACACGACGGGCGCACCGGGCCGCACCATTTGCGCATAGGCAATCCCCGCCAGAGCTTCGGCGTTTTGTTGGATCAGGGTTCCAGCCAGGGATACTGGGGCCATAGCACCCGAAAGGATGAAAGGGGTGATGATGGTGGCTTGGTTGGCACGCGCGTAAACCGTTAATGCCTCCAACATGCGATCATCGAATCGGCGCGGGCTGCTCACGTTGATCAATGAGATCAGTGCTGGATGGGCGCGCATCTTCTCTGCTCCAAAGAGGATCTCCGCCATTTTGACGCTATCCTGCGCGTTTTCTCCCGACATTACGGAGCCCATGAAAGCCTTGTCGCTGTACTTGATATGGCTGAGTAGCATATCCAGGTGCCGGGTTTCCTGGGGTTCATCGGTGGGTTCGACAATCGTGCCCCCAGAATGGTGCAGGTAAGGGTTGAGGTAGGCCAATTTGATAAAATTCTGAAAATCTCTTAGTGTGGCATGCCGGCGGCCACCTTCAATATCATAGACAAAGGGAGGTCCATAAACCGGGGCAAAGGTCAAGTGATCCCCGCCAATGTTCAGAGAATTTTCTGGATTTCGGGCCAATTGGGTAAACTCCTGTGGAGCTTTGGCGAGATAGTTGTCGATCAGACCGGATTCAAAATAGGCCATCTCGCCGCGAATTTTCACCCCGTGTTTCTTTAATACCTGACGCGCTTCTTCAAGATGGAAGGCAATACCAACTTCAGCAAGAATTTGCACAGATTTGTCGTGGATCAACTGGATACCATCTTCTGATACGATCTCATAAATTGGCAACTGGTGGATCGGTTGACTCATTTTGACAATCTTGGCTGCGCGCGCTCTGCGGCGTTGGCGAGGATCTTCTCGTCTGCGTCTCCTGATATTGCTCATCGTAAGCTCCTGTCCGGAATTTGATTGGAATAGTATAAACGATTGAAACAAAAACCGTGACATTATTGCAAATAGAATTTACTCCGTTAGGCGAGGAAATTGCTGGGAATAGGGGGTGGGGGTTTCGTCCCCACCCCCTATTCCCAGCAAACCATACTTCAAGATAATAAACCATATTCGAAGGCCGGTCACCAGACTGATTCGTAGTGACATGGTTGGGAGGTACCCTTTAACAGCATAAGATAAAGACCGTGCTGTTTTGCTAGCACGGTCTTATATGTGTGTTGCTATAAATCGATCTCAGGGACCTACATGGTGGGTAGCGATTTAATCTTCATTTTAGGTAAGCCCCCCTCATCCATCAAGCGAGGCACTATGGCCTCCCAGTGTACGGCCATAAAGTGGATTCCGGCAATTCCTGGGGTTTTCTTGAGTTTCTCGATCATCTCCAGGGCGATAGCTACACCCTCTTCCATCTGGCCATCTTTGTCTCCAGCATCGTCCATGCGCTGAACGTACTCTTTGGGGATGACCACCCCGGGAACATCATCAGCCATAAAGTGGGCTGCTCGGGCGCTCTTCAAGGGGATCATGCCTGCGAGGATGTAGACCTTGTCGAGCAAGTTGCGTTTATCCAGAGCCTCTAACCAATCCAGGAAACCCTCGTAATCGAAGATCGGTTGGGTCTGGATGAACTGCGCACCCGCGTTGACCTTCTTCTCGGCACGGATCGCCTCGTACTTAGGCGGCGCGCCAAATGGAGAGCCTGCTGCCCCAAGGAAAAACTCGGGGCGATACTTAATTTTGCGCCCATCCAGGTAAATGCCTTCATCTCGCATGCGGCGCAGCATCCATAGCAGTTGGACGGCATCCATGTCGAATTGATCGGGTTTGGTCATCGGCGCTGGCCCAAAGCGGTGGTGATCTCCAGATAGACAGAGAATGTTCTTGATGCCCAATCCAGCCGCTCCCATGGCATCCGATTCGAGGACTACGCGCGTGCGGTCGCGAGCCTGCAATTGCATGACTGGTTCTAAACCAGAATCCAGACAAATCTTGCTGGCTGCCATGCTTCCCATACGGGCCGAGGCCGATGCGTTGTCAGTAAAGTTGGCCGCAGGGACATATTCGCACAACCAGCCTGATTTCTTGCAGATTGGTTCGGTTGTTACACTGAGTGGGGGCGCGATCTCTGCTGTGCAGGTAAATTCCCCAGTGCGTAGGTTGGCCTCCAAGAGAGAGATGGGTTCTTCATACGCAGGTGAGTGGTATTCGCTGTCACCTTGCCACCAATCCGGCTGGCGCACCTTGTAGAAGACCCGCTCCCAGTCCTCATCGAATTTCTCACGTTTGGTGAACCTCTCGATGAATTTGGGACTATCGTCCATTTCTCGCCACGTGTTGACCACATCGAGCCAGGTTTCACGACCAACGCGTGAACCATCGAGCGGGGCGTTGAGTTCTAGCAATTTGTGCCCACGGCCCATCCGTTCAGCCCGGTCATAGATCTTGTACCAGGTACAAGGGCGGGTTTCATCGACCTCACAAGATTCAGGGGTTGCACCACCACAAAGGCCATTGCGTAAGCCTTTGGGGCAGGTCATTGGGCAGACAAAGGCGGTTTCCTGCAAGATGCAATTCCCACACATACGGCATCCAAAAAGAATGCCCTTGATGAGGCCTTCACCCGCTGTGAAGACTTTCATAAAGGGTGTTACATCACTTTGATCGTAGGGTTTGAATGGGGCTTGGTATCGTCTGGGGGAGAAAATTGCCATAGAATTATCCTTTCGAATTAAGCGGAATAAGACGCCATTCCTTTAGTTTTTCGTAACCTTAGGGAAAGGAGTCTTCCAGTGATCGCAATTTAGATACATGTGCCAGTATAACTTGGGATACCAAAAAGTCAATTACAGAGGGCATGTTTTTGAGAAAATAGTGATATTGGTAATATCAATTCCAAACTGAATGTCACCCCCTTGTGAGATGCATTGATTGCGCGCTATGAAGTTGGGAATTCTGCCTGTTGATGTTCATCATCCAGAGAGTGATGAACATGATAATACAGAGGATCAACGCGATCGAAATGGTCCAAATTTGAGCTTGGAGCCGGTCGATTTTGGCCTCTTGTTCCTGAACGAGCGCATACACCCCCTGGATGGCAGCCAGAGAGACACCATCCGCATCTACGGTGTTGATATGTTTGTCGTCCTCCCCAAGTCCAAAACTGGTGTAGAAATCCTGGGCCATAGGGCCGATATGCAGTATGGTCGTATCTTGCGAGGAGTAATTCCAAGTGGCGATAGGGAGTTTCGCGACTGCCGCTAGAATTTGATCAGTATCGATAGGGGAGATGTTCTCTTTTGCATGGCGGTCGCTGAGTGTCGCCCAAGACCCACTGCCTGCAGGTAAACGAACACCGCTGACAGGGATACCCTTCTGATTGATACCGCTTACGAAGCGCACGCCTCCCGTGGCCCGGACGGCGAACTCGTCAGAGACACTGGATGCAAATTCAAAATCGTTTGAATCGGCGAAGATGAATACGCCAGAATGTTCTGCTTCCACTTGAGCGCGGTGACCGGAAGCCAGGCTGAACTCTCCGCTAGCCGTGTTGAGCAAACCTCCTGGGATGGAGGCATAAGCCCCGCTGGCAATATTGCCGTGACCCCCACTGACAGTGCTATAGGGTGCTGTAGCCTGGTTGCCCAGCCCGCCTGAGATGGTAGCTTGATCTGCAGCGGTCGTGTTCCCTGCCCCCCCGCCAATGACAGAACTGAATCCCCCCGCCGAATTGCGCGTTCCACCTGCCACGGCAGCATAGTCATCTGAGGCTTGGTTATACGCCCCGCCAGCGATGGTGGTGTCAGGCGCGCTGGCAGCATTTTGGATGCCACCACCAACCGTAGCGCGGGCATCTCCTGCCGTGTTGCGGCTGCCGCCTCCCACAAAGGTATCCCGTCCCGTGGCAACGTTGGCATATCCGCCCCCGATGGTGGCATAGAAATATCTCGCCGAATTCTCCCGCCCGCCGCCGACAGTGGCATGGGAAGCGCTGGCCGTGTTCAATTGTCCACCACTGACTGTGGCGTGATAGGCATCGGCCAGGTTATTTGATCCGCCGCAGACGACGCTGTAAAGATCGATCTCCACAACATCATCTGCTGCGTTTGGAATTTCCACTATTGACCTTAGGGAGATCGAGTAATCATCGAGCAAGAGCGAATATTGCCTGAAGTCGCTCTCCTGGGGAACTTCAAAGTAGTATGTATATAAGAAGGTGAGCTGTTCTCCAAATTTATACAATGGATTCTCGTCAGCAATGGTGCGTTGCGCGTGCGTTGGAGCTAGTCCATTGGTCTCATCTTTCAAGAACAAGTTGGAAACTCCCCAATCCAAGGTCACATCTGGATCTACATCGATTCCCTCGATGCTGAGTGTGACAACGTAGAAGATTTTCCCCGTTTGCGGGTAGCTCATCATATAGTGGGTTTGCATACTTTTGCGGATGCGCGCATCCAGCACTCTGAGCTGAACACCTTCGACGTTGAGTGGTGTGTCGATCCCCACGATTGGTTCGGTGAGATTATTCTGAATGCCTAAACAACCGGTCAATAAGGTTAAGAAAATTATGGCAGATAACAGGCTGATTGATTTCATGACAAAATCTCCCGAATGAAATTTCCGTAATATTGAGGGAAGAAGAGAGGGCATCACCCCCTGCTCTTCCCCTTTATGTGGTCTATCTCAGTATAGAAAAGCCTAGAAGTGGAGTCAATACTCAAATCGTAGCGCCAACCCCTAAGGAGTCCCATTTTCCCCTCTTCAATCCTGGTATAATCATGCCGTGGCTCGCAGAAAATCCCCCAAAGATCTATCCGTCGAAGAACTCCGCCGCTTGCTTGTCGAAAAGCAACGCGCGGCCCGTCAAGAACGCCTGGAACGCTTCCGCAAGACCGGGCGTGTTGTCACCCTTGCCTCCGACCTGGAAGCGCCGTCTTTGGATGATCTGCGCTCCGGACCACTATCAGACACTGAAGATGAGGGCGTCCCCTCACCCCGCCGGAGGGTATTGGATTATTTCTTGCTGGCGATTGAGATCTTGGCGGTTCTGGGTCTGGTATTTGTGCTCTTCAATGGCTTAGAGGTCATTCAGGAGTTGAATCAGGAAGTGGCTCGCGCGCTGGAACAGCCGACCCTGACTCCCACGCCATTGATCCGAGCGGTGGTATTGCCCTCTGGCCATACGCCGCCCATCGAGGGAGTGGCACAGCCGAACGAGGCTGAAATCCCCGAGCACCTGCGTCCTCTGGTGCAGTCGCTGGCCAATGTGCCTATTCCCACCCCTGGACCCGCCCAGGCGCATCGCATTCAAATTCCCGCCATTGGGGTCGATGCATCGATTGTCCAAGGGGATGGTTGGGAGCAGTTGAAGAAAGGGGTTGGCCAGTACGTTGGCTCAGTAAATCCTGGGGAGAATGGCAATATTGTATTATCTGCTCATAACGATATCTTTGGCGAGATCTTCCGCTATCTGGAAGAACTCGAACCTGGCGATGAGATCATCATTCATACCCAACAGCGGGTGTACACGTATGTGATCTTCAATAAAGAGATCGTCGAGCCAACCCAGGTAGAATTCCTGGATCAGACCGCCAAGCCAATCACCACCTTGATTTCCTGTTACCCGTATCTTGTTGATGATCAGCGGATCATCGTCCAGGGGCAACTCAAGAGCGGTGGTGGGTAGCGGTCGCCTTTCTAGTGGGGACCACATGACACTTTTTCTGGTTGGTAACGTAAATAAGATCAAAGATGAACGAGAATATGAATGAAACTCGCCGTCCTTGGATGCCACGTACAAAACTGACCGTTAGTATTCTGATTTTGGTTTTGTTCATATATTTGCTATCTCGATTTAGTGTGGCAATTCCGCCTTTCATCTTGGCGCTGATCCTGGCGTTTGTGCTGACACCGGTGGTCAACAAGTTGGAGGTGCGTATGCCTATTTCGCGGGGGCTGATCACTGGGTTGGTTTTTTTGGTGGTTCTGACTTTGTTGAGCCTCATCCCGGTGGTATTTTTACCCCCTCTAGGAGAGCAAATTGCGGATCTAAATCTGGATTTTCAGTTGCTCCTCCAACAGCTCGAACTGCTGTTGGGGCATCAATATATCATCGTCGGCCAAACGATTGATGGAGCTGCCATCTTCGATCAGATTGTCAGTGTTGTTCAAGAGATCCTCCAGCCCTTGTTTGGGGAGACTCTGGGGCTTGCCGTGGATGTAATCTCTTCTTTGGTTTGGGTAGTGTTCATTTTTGTAGTTTCATTTTACTTGGTCAAGGATAATGCCTCAGTGATCGACTGGTTGGATCGCCTCCCGCCCCCAGATTTACGCTCCGATATCCGGCGCATGCGCCGGGAGATCAACCAGATTTGGACGGCCTTTTTTCGCGGCCAGCTCATTCTGAGTACTGTAGTGGCAACTTTGTTTACGGCGATCGGTTTTTCCATTGGTTTGCCTTTTGCCTTTGCTATGGGAGTCCTGGCTGGGTTGATGGAATTCCTGCCCAGCATTGGTCATGGTATCTGGCTCACGATTGCAACCATCCTGGCGCTCTTTGCTGGATCTACCTGGATGACTATCCCCAATTGGATTTTTGCGCTGATTCTCATTGGTTTACACATAATCTTTCAGCAATTTGATTTAAATTATCTCATCCCGCGCATAATTGGCCGCCAAGTGCATTTGCCACCCCTGGTGGTGATCTTAGGGATTGTGGCAGGAGCTGCCATGGCTGGAGTTTTGGGTGTATTGCTGGCTGCCCCAACTGTTGCCTCGGCTCGAGTGTTCGGGCGTTACATCTTCGCCAATCTCACGGATGCCGACCCTTTTCCAGAAATGGCCACCTCGCCTCTGCCTCCTCCAGATCCGCGCTGGTGGGTGATCGGTGGAAAATCCTCGGGTGAAGACCAAAATGGAGCTGAAGTATGACCACGCCTCAATCAATGCAACAGTCCCCTCCTTGGGGTGGCAATGTCAAGCTAGTAGTCGGCCTGACCATTGTTGCCATAGTAGCAGCCTTTTTAGTCCGATTTCAGAGCATCATTGCTCCATTGCTGCTGACCGTTATTCTTACGTATTTGCTGCATCCGTTGATATCTAAATTGACCGACGCCACGCGCCTCTCTTGGCGAATGTCAGTCAATATCGTTTACCTGATTTTCGTGATCGTGTTGGTTGCCTCATTTACATTCACTGGTTTGGCTCTAGTACAGCAATTAGAGAGTCTAATAGGGGTGATCGACCGCTTCATTAACGAACTGCCGGAATTGGTCCTGCGCTGGTCTACAACCGTCTACCAGATCGGGCCGTTCCAGATCGATATCTCCCAATATCTTTCGGTTGCGAATGTTGAAGCGTTGATCCAGCAAGTGATTTCAATTGTCAGACCTGTCCTAGGTCAGGCTGGCGGAGTATTAGGAACTGTTGCCGCAGAAACAGCGTCTTCATTTATGTGGGGGTTCTTCATCATTTTGCTGTCCTATTTCCTTTTGGCCGATATGGGCCAGGTGCCGGATAAACTGGTCGATATTGATCTTCCTCCAGGATATGATAACGATTTGCGTAGAATGGGTCGTGAACTTGCAAGGATCTGGAATGCCTTCCTACGTGGTCAGGTTATCTTGTTTACACTGACCATCCTGGTTTACGCTACCCTGCTGGCGGTTCTAGGTGTGCGCAATGTGCTAGCTATCGCAGTCTTAGCGGGGTTCGCGCGCTTCGTGCCCTACGTGGGTCAGTGGGTGACCTGGATCGTCATCATTCTAGTGACCTTGTTCCAGAAGAGCAATTACTTTGGCCTCGAGCCGCTGCAGCACATGTTGCTGGTGTTCATCATCGCCATTATCGTGGATCAAATCTTTGATGGAATCCTGGCACCACGTATTATGGGGCAAACATTAGGCGTGCATCCCGCGGCAGTTTTGGTTGCTGCGATTGTGGCTGCCAGTTTATTGGGCTTACTGGGGGTTGTGCTAGCTGCACCAGTGCTGGCGACGCTCACATTTGTGGGCCGTTATGTGGCGCGCAAAATGCTTAGTCTCGAGCCGTGGCCAGAACAAGAAAAAGAATCCGAGCCTGTACAATATCCTTGGAATAAACTGCGGGTGAAAATCGTTGACTGGATACGTTCACTCCCCAAGCGATTTAAAAGATAGATAAGGTCTTTGATTAAAAACTCGACCCTAAAGGCACACGCCTTTAGGGTCGAGTTTATGCCTCACCTAATTTAGTCAGGAGTTACGCACTTGAAGTGGATTGGGCTGGATTGCGTAAGTCGTATTAGTTATATAGTCGTTCCTTGATTTCGATGACTTGTCGTCGAACCTTGTCATCGCGTTCCAATAGATCACAAATTTTCTCGTGCCCATACATCACGGTGGTGTGGTCGCGCCCTCCTAGGACTTCTCCGATTTGGGGAAGAGAGATATCGGTTTCCTCTCGGATTAAGTACATGGCAATCTGGCGGGGCCGGGCAACCGTTTGGGTGCGTTCTCGCCCAAGGATACGATCCGTTGCCACGCCGTAAACATCCGCCACGGTATCGATGATTTGATCAGGGTGCAGTTGCGTGCGGTGGGGCAACAGATCTGCCAGGGCTGAGTCGATCAGTTCGGAATCGATGGGGATGCCGCGCAAATCTGCAAAGGCCACGATGCGAGTGAGCGCGCCCTCGAGCTCGCGGATGTTGGACTGGAATTTGCGCGCGATGATGGCGATGATCTCATCCGAAATCACATACCCTGCTCGTTCGGCCTTGGAGTGTAAAATGGCCATTCGCGTTTCGAAATCCGGGGCCTGGATGTCAGCTGTCAATCCCCACTCGAAGCGTGACCGCAGCCTTTCTTCCAGGGTGACCATGGCCTTTGGGGGACGGTCAGAAGTCATCACAATTTGCTTGTTCTGGCCGTGTAAGGTATTAAAGGTATGGAAGAATTCCTCTTGGGTCGATTCTTTGCCAGCAATGAATTGGATATCGTCAATCAGAAGGACATCAATCCGCCGATATTTTTCACGAAAAGCCTGTGTGGTATGAGAGCGGATGGCATTGATCAGGTCGTTGGTAAACTCTTCGGAGGAAACATATAAAACATTCTGGCCGGACTGCACACACTGATTGCCAATGGCATGCAACAGGTGAGTCTTCCCTAATCCTACGCCGCCATAAAGGAACAAGGGATTGTAGGCCAGCGCGGGCCTTTCGGCTACGGCGAGTGATGCTGCATGAGCAAGGCGATTGCTTGGTCCCACAACAAAACTCGAGAAACTATAGCGAGTGTTCAGCGTAGGATTCTTAAACTGAGCCGGGGTATCAATATGATCGGCAACCTCTTTTTGCGGCGATTGCTCAGTGACCTGCCAAACCGTAAAACGGACGCTCACCGATCGGTTCATGATGCCCGAGAGTAATTTGGAGATTGTGCTCGAAAGACGGTCCTCTAACCAGTCTCGCGCATAGGCATTTTTTACCCCAATTGTGAAGGCACCATCCTCGTAGGTGATCAGTTCTGTGTCGCGAACCCAGGTATCAAAGGCGGCCTTCGGCATTTCCAACTGTAATTGGCCAAGTGCAGCTTGCCAGGCTTGGGCGGCTTTCATCTATGGCGTTCCTCCTCCGCGTGGATAGAATTGACGTACTCGAACCCTACCTCATCTGTGCCCTTTTCGATGAGGGTTTTGTAGTAAAATCTATTTAACTGGCAGTGAAACTTTGAGGAATTGCACCCCACTATCGCTGCAAAACTTTCTTGATAGTGGCATGATATTACCAGAGGGAGGGCAAGTATTGCAAGACGTTAACCCTACGCCAAGCTAAAAGAATTTAAGATTTTAAGAATTGCTACCTTAAAGAAAACTACCGCGGTAGTATGGTATTAGCTTATATCAATTATGATCAATGTTATCGCGATATCCCACTATTTATGGGAGCAAACAAAGAAGACCCCCCATATGTGGGTGATTGTGGAGTTGATGGCTTTATAGCTCCAGGGTTGGGGGAAGGTATACCTTAAAAAATTCACTGACTAGCGGAACGAACTTGAAAGAGATGAAATACGAAATTGTGAATCAGATTTTGTGATTGCTCTGTGATTATCGCTGAATCCTCGAATGTGATAGAATCTTAAAAGAATTAACCGACAACTCCGATGAATTCTCACAACTCTCCTCCTGTCAAAGACTTCATTTTTATCGCTTTCTCAATGGCCTTAGTTGGTTGGGCGGGCTTGGTAGCGCTAGTTTTCCGCACGTTACCAACACTTGGTCCTCGCTGGCTGTTTTTCTTTTTGTTGGTTGTGGCAATTTCTGGGTCGATACTTCCGGTGACGGCTTTCCTGAATCGCCGTTTCCCGTCCAGCCCCCCCGCCAGGCGAGCGACAGTGTTGAGAGAGGCCCTTTTGGTTGGGTTCTTCATATCGTCATTAGCCTGGCTGCAACTCTTTCGAGTTCTCACCCCAGCTTTGATCCTTTTGCTTGCACTTGGAATCGGGTTCGTGGAATGGATGGTCAGGCTGTGGGAAGGCAGCCGCTGGGAACCTTAAAGGTTTGTATGTTTATCCATTTACACGTTGCAGGTAAACTGTATGTCTGATTTGCGCGGCCTCCCTTCCGTTGATACGTTGACAAACACTCCAATAGCCAGGGAGTGGATTGCTCAGTATGGCAGACCACTCACTGTCGAAGCCGTGCGCGCAACGTTGGATGAAGCGCGGGCTGCCTTTCGAACTGGACAAGCAATCCCACCTCAAGATAAATTGATCGATCGTGTCACGGCGAAACTCGAATTTTGGATCACACCAACACTACGTCCAGTGATCAATGCCTCGGGGGTGATCATTCATACTAATTTGGGCCGTGCCCCATTAAGCCCTGCTGCGCTTCGGGCTGCTTCTCAGGTGTCGATTGGGTATTCAAATCTTGAATATGATTTATCCCAGGGACGACGCGGCTCGCGTTTATTACATGCTGAAGCGCTGCTGACCAGGTTGACTGGGGCGGAGGCTGCCCTAGTGGTCAATAACAACGCGGCTGCGGTTTTGCTAGCGCTTACTGCGCTGGCCAACCGAAGACGCGTGATCATTGCCCGCTCCCAATTAGTTGAGATAGGGGGAGGATTCCGAGTGCCCGATGTGATGAAGCAGTCTGGTGCCAAACTTGTAGAGATCGGCACCACGAATCGCGTTCACCTGCGGGATTATCAGGAAGCCATTGATGAACAGCCGATCAAGTTGGTGATGCGAGCCCATCGCTCGAACTTTGCCATAGTTGGCTTCACCACTGAACCACCCTTGGATGAGATCGTCTCTGCCGCGCATGTTGCTGGAATTCCCGTTTTGGATGACCTCGGTTCGGGCACATTGCTGGATACGGCACAATATGGGTTGGCTCACGAGCCGATGGTGGGGGAATCTCTATCTGCAGGTGCTGATCTGGTTTGCTTCTCGGGGGACAAATTGTTAGGGGGGCCTCAAGCAGGAATCCTCGTCGGGAGGCGTGAGTTGGTGGCGAAACTCAAGAAACACCCTCTGGCCCGCGCGGTGCGAGCAGACAAACTCGCTCTGGCAGCGCTGTCAGCGACTCTACTACATTACTTGAAAGATGAAGCCGTGAGTGAGATCCCCGTTTGGCGTATGATTTCCGCGGATCAGGCTGAAATACAAGCCCGCGCTCAGAGTTGGGCAACCACCCTCAAATCAGGGAAAGTGATTCCAGGCCAATCGACCGTGGGAGGCGGCAGTCTCCCTGGCGAATCTATGCCAACCTTTTTGTTCGCTCTCGATATTCCACACCCCGATCGATATTTGAAGCGGTTGCGCGACAACAATCCACCCATCATTGGCCGCATCCAAGCTGACCAGGCGGTGTTCGATCCCCGAACGGTTTTGCAAGAACAAGATGAAGACCTGCTCAAAAGTCTTCAGAAGAATCTTGACTGATAATCCAAATGGCGGGTGATCCAAGAGAACCATTCAATAAATTCATGTCAATTTCAATATTCGCGTTAGAATTGGATACCAATAACTTCTCAAAGGTGAAATGAAATGAAATCTGATCTCGACCGATTGATGCAAAAACATAACCTGGATGCCATCCTGGTAACAGGCCCAGCCAAGCATAATCCAGCCATGTACTACCTGACCGGTGGTGGGCATATGACCAGCGCAGAATTGATCAAGCCGCGCGGGGCAGATCCAACTCTTTACTACAATCCTATGGAACGCGATGAGGCTGCCGCCACGGGTTTGAATACCAAAAACCTGGCGCAGTTTGGCTTTTCAGAATTGCTCAAGCAGGTAGGAGGAGATTCGATCAAGGCGCTCGCTTTGCGATACCAGAAAATGCTTGCAGAGCAAGGTGTTACTTCGGGACGATTGGCGATCTATGGCAAGGTAGAGTTAGGCGCGGGGTATGCAATCTTTTCTGCGTTGCAAGAGTTGCTTCCCGACCTGGAAATCGTGGGTGAAGAGGCGCGCAATTCCATGTTAAAGGAAGCCATGGCCACTAAAGATGAAACTGAAATCGAGCACATGCGTAAGATGGGGGTGATTACAACTTCTGTGGTGGGCAATGCGGCAGATTTCCTGACCTCTCATCACGCTAAAGACGGTGTGTTAGTAGATCGAAGTGGGGAAGCGCTCACCATTGGGGATATCAAGAAGCGAATTAATTTATGGCTGGCGATGGAAGGTGCTGAGAACCCTGAAGGTACCATCTTTGCGATTGGGCGCGATGCTGGTGTCCCGCATAGTTCGGGGAATCCAGAAGATTTACTCAGGCTTGGGCAGACGATCGTCTTCGATATCTTCCCGTGTGAAGCAGGCGGTGGTTATTTCTATGATTTCACCCGAACCTGGTGTTTGGGTTATGCTCCGGATGACGTTCAGGCATTATATGATGATGTCTTCGATGTTTACCAGAAGATCATGGCTGAGTTAGAAATGGGCGCATACTTCCCAGATTATCAAAAGAGGACGACTGAACTCTTCAAGGCACAAGGGCATCCCTCAATAGATGATGATCCTACGCTTCAAGAAGGCTATGTCCACAGCGTCGGACATGGGCTGGGCCTGCATGTTCACGAGCGCCCATGGTCTGGTAGTACTGCAACAGAGGATGACAATCTAGACCCTGGAGTGGTTGTCACCATTGAGCCAGGCCTCTATTATCCAGAGAAAGGTATGGGCTGCCGCCTGGAAGACACCGTCTGGGTACGACCAGATGGCGGCATGGAAATTCTAGCTGAATATCCACTGGATTTGGTATTGCCCATAAATAATGCATAACGGTCAAGTCGATACAGCTTCTCTTAAAGTATGGAAAACGTTCGCATATTAGGAATTGAAACTTCATGTGATGAGACTGCGGCGGCAGTTGTAGAAGACGGCCGGGTGATCTTATCGAGCGTTGTCGCTTCGCAAGTGGACCTGCACGCTCAGTTTGGTGGGGTTTTTCCTGAGGTTGCTTCTCGTCAGCACATCCTCAACATCTATCCAATTATCGAACAAGCCCTACGTGAAGCGCACATGGACTTGAGAGAGGTGGACGCCATCGCCGTCACGCGCGGGCCAGGCTTACCCGGATCATTGGTAGTGGGGATCAATGCTGCCAAGGGTCTGTCCTTGGGTAGTGGTCTGCCACTTTTGGGAATCAATCACCTCGAGGGACATCTTTATTCAGCCTGGTTGCACGAGTTTGGCGGAGAACTGCCCCCTGAGCCAAATTTCCCACTATTGGCGCTAATCGTTTCGGGTGGCCATACGGAACTGGTGCTCATGGAAGATCACCGTATTTACCGCAGATTAGGCGGCACCTTGGATGACGCAGCTGGGGAAGCCTTTGACAAGGTGGCGCGCTTGATTGGATTGTCTTACCCAGGTGGGCCGGCTATCCAGCGTGCTGCCGAGGCTGGCGACCTTCATGCCGTGAAATTCCCGCGCGCCTGGTTGCCAGGCACCTGGGATTTCTCGTTTAGCGGGTTGAAGACCGCGGTCTTACGGACCGTGCGGGAAATGGAAGCCAACACACAGCAGCTCCCCGTAGCTGATTTAGCAGCCAGCTTCCAAGAAGCGGTGGTCGATGTGCTGGTAGGGAAATCCTTAGAAGCGGCCAAAGAATTCAAAGCCAAAGAAATCCTCGTGGCTGGGGGCGTCTCGGCTAATCGAGCATTGCGAGAACGTTTTCTGGCCCAATCTCAGTTAGAAGTCCACATCCCGCCATTGAATCTTTGTACCGATAACGCGGCCATGATCGCGGGTGCAGGTTGTTTTCGCTTCAGTGCGGATCAACGCGACGGGTTAGATATGGACGCACTACCCACCTGGCCGCTTTCCGAATTAAGTTCATAAGCAAATCTTGCCGAATCTTGTAATTCGATCGCTTCATTCTGCTGACCGTGTCTTGCGTAACTCGGTCAGGAGACCAATCACAGCTGAATTTGAGGAAAAATCGTGGAAATGTATCTATCTATTCATGCCCTGTTAGGTGCGTTGCTGATCTTTGGGCTGCGTGTCACCGATATGACATTCGATACGTTGCGAGTTTTATTCGTCATGCGCGGGCGCAAACCCATTGCCTGGTTTTTGGGGTTTTGCCAGTCAGCGATTTTCGTGATCGCGATCACATCTGTGCTTAGCAATTTGGATAATCCTCTCAACATTATCGGGTATGCAGCTGGGTTTGCGACCGGAAATGTGGTGGGGATTTTCATCGAAGAAAGGCTGGCAATTGGCTTCGTCCATTTACAGGTCATCAGCCCTCGTTTTGGAAGCGCGCTTGGTGAGCGCTTGCGCGCTGAAGGATTTGCGGTTACGGAGGTCCCGGCTCGGGGGAAAGACGGCATGGTAACCATGCTCAATTGCAATGTGCGTCGCAAACAGGTGAGCGAGGTTGAGAAACTGATTTACGAAGTGGATGATGAAGCATTCATCACCGCCTCAGAAATTCGCTCTGTGCGCCGCGGTTTCTGGCGTTCGTAGATGGAAGATACTGCTGGCGATCCTTAAAAAAATAAGCGTGGAGCAAAAATCGCTCCACGCTTTAAATTTCGCGCTTTCCAATCTCAAATTACAAAATCCCCATTTTTATAAACCAACTCCCCATCCACAGCAATCTCTGAATCTTCACGTAGGTCGCAGATCATGTCCCAGTGGATGATGCTCTTGTTCAAGCTGCCAGTTTCAGGATATCCCGCGCCGAGAGCCATGTGGAAGGTGCCGCCGATTTTTTCATCAAAGAGGATATGACCGATGAAACGGTCGATATTGAAGTTCGTTCCAATGGCGAATTCCCCAATATATCTTGCTCCTTCGTCGCTATCGAGCATTTGCAATAAGAAATCCTGGTTAGTTTTTGCTTTCGCCTGGATCACTTTGCCTTGCTCGAAAGTCAACTCTACGCCTTCGACCACGCGTCCCGCAGTGATTGCAGGGTAGGAATACCTCACCCAGCCATTGACAGAATCTTCGACAGGTCCAGTGTAGATTTCTCCATCAGGCATATTATGTTCGCCGAAGGAGTTCTTGAAGGTGCGCCCTTTGATCGACAATCTCAAATCGACATTGGGGCCGCGCAGTTCGACGAGGTCCTTGCCCTCGATAACATCGATGATCGCTTTCTGTCTGCTCTCTAACAACTTCCATGCGCCAACCGGATCGGTGGTTTTTTCGTCGGCGTAACAAGCCTGTAAGACGAAATCTGTGTATTCCTCATAATTCATCCCAGCTTCTTCGGCATAGGCTTGGGTGGGGTAGAGGGTAGTGACCCATTTGAAGGCTTTTTCCGCGCCGCGCTTCATCTGAGTGTGTAAGATGGGTGCTACAGCTTTTTGCCGGCGAGTTTGCTTAGCAGGGTCGACCTCTGTCAAGGCCCGAGGATTTGTTTCTGAGTGAATGCGAATCCGAGACTCAAACTCGTCGTACGCCAATTTTCGAAAGGTAGGGATGAAATCCAACTGTTCCCCTGTTGCATGCTTGAAGAATATTGCATCCTGGTCAGGGAAAGCGAGTTGTAAATGGGGATGTCCACCATGTTCGAGAATTTCAGCATAAAGCTCTCGAATGAGCGGCTCGGCTGCAGTTGTGGCCTCGATGAGGACCCTGTCCCCCGGCTCAATATTTGCTGAATGACCAACGAGAATTTTGGCAAGTTTCTGAAAGCGTTTGTCTTTCAAGTTAATCTCCTTCCTCATTTGCAAAGAGATGAAATTATATCATGGCAAAGGATTTGTGATCTCTGTCGCAATCGAGGTCTCTGGGAAACGCCGTGGGACTATCCAGATGTAGGGGTGCGGAGCACCCCACGCACCTCTACATCTGGGGAATCACCCCGGCAATTCCTAGAGAACCCGCAATCGCCAGTACCGTGATATTTCAAGTCGCGGTATACTCGATTCAATAAACCTATTTTGTGGCTTGGGTCACCGTGCATTTGCTTCGCCGGCCCAACTTCACTTGCCACAGCCCCAGGCCTTTCAAACCATAGCACAATTTGACAACATGAAACAATTAATACAAAATCTTCGCACTGGCGAAACCTCTATCGCCGAAGTTCCCATCCCTACACCAAAATCAGGCATGGCCTTGGTCCGTTCGGCGGCTTCATTAGTGTCTGCCGGTACCGAACGCATGGTCGTGGAATTTGCCGAAAAGAGCTTGGTTGGCAAAGCTCGCTCTCGCCCAGATCTTGTCCGCCAGGTGCTTGATAAGTCTCGCCGGGAAGGGCTATTGACAACTGTGGATGCAGCCTTCAACCGCCTCGATCAGCCCATGGCTTTAGGTTATTCCTCAGCAGGTACGGTCGTTGCCGTGGGAGAAGGGTTACAGGGGTTCAAAGTAGGAGACCGCGTTGCCTGCGCGGGTGGAGGGTATGCAGTTCACGCCGAATATGCCCAGGTACCAGGGAATCTGTTAGCCCAAATACCTCAAAATGTAGATTTCGAATCAGCTTCATTTGCTACACTAGGCGCCATCGCCTTGCATGGCTTCCGCCTGGCTCAGCCCCAGGTCGGGGAGCGGATCGCGGTAATCGGCTTGGGGTTATTAGGATTATTGACTGTGGACATAGCCCACGCGGCGGGTTGCCACGTTTTTGGAGTGGACCTTGACCCCGAGCGAGTCGCACTGGCCCGGCGCGCGGGGGCCGAGGCTGTCACCCGCAACCAGGCCGAAGAGGCATCCCTGGCTTTCTCGCGCGGCCACGGAATTGACTCGGTTTTGATTTGTGCGGATACTCCTTCGGATGATCCCGTGATTTTGGCGGGTGCCATCGCACGTGATCGAGCCAATATTGTCGCTGTCGGGGCAGTCGGATTGAACATCCCTCGCCGAGAATATTTCCAAAAAGAGCTCAACTTCGTCAACTCGCGCTCTTACGGACCTGGTCGCTACGACCCATCGTACGAAGAGTTCGGCCATGATTACCCCATAGGTTATGTTCGTTGGACCGAAGGCCGCAATATCCAGTCGATTGTCGATTTGATCGGTTCAGGCCGCTTGGACGTTGCCCCTCTCATCACGCACCGCTTTCCCATCGAAGAGGCGCCTGAGGCCTACGAACTCATCACCGGAAAGAAAGACGAAGCTTTTTTGGGTGTCTTGCTGACATACCCTGAAAGTGCGGAGCACGAAGAGCGAAGTGCGAAAATCTCTTTATCAGATTCGCCCTCCGCGCAACGATCAGCGCAAATCAAACTTGGTGTTCTCGGCGCAGGCAATTTCGCTACGGCTGTTATGTTGCCGGCAGTTCACAAGATCCCTGATGTGAATTTCGTAGGTATCGTATCTGGATCAGGTCTAAGCGCTCAACACGCTGGGAAAAAATTCGGTTTCCAATATTCAGCCAGTGATGCTTCCAAAATTATCGCTGATCCCGAAATCAACACCATTGCCATCCTGACTCGGCACAATTTTCACGCCGACCAGGCCATGACCGCGCTGGAAGCCGGCAAACACGTCTTTGTTGAGAAGCCGTTAGCTGTAAACCGAGAGCAGCTGGCTATTGTCAGGGAGCAGCTCATGAATACTGAAAACTGTCTCTTGACCACTGGCTTCAATCGACGTTTCGCTCCAATGGCTAGCAAATTAAAGAAATTCATTGCCAAGCGAAAGGAACCCTTGGTAGCCCATTATCGGGTAAATGCCGGATATATTCCCCTAACTCATTGGCTGCACGACCCAGTAGAGGGTGGTGGGCGGATTATTGGAGAAGGTTGTCATTTTGTGGATTTCTTAACGTTCCTGGTTGGTGAGTCTCCTATCTCCGTAACCGCACGGGCTCTCCCTGACTCAGGGACATATCGAGAAGACAATGCTGTTTTGACCTTTACGTTCCCCGATGGTTCCATTGGGACTGTCTCATATCTGGCGAATGGCGATAAGGCGTTTCCGAAGGAACGTGTAGAAGTGTTTGCTGGCAGGCGTGTGGCTGCATTAGAAGATTTCCGCTCATTGGAGATAGTTCACAATGGGCGAAGAAAGCTTGAACGCGCTCGGCTGCGCCAGGATAAGGGCCATCGCGCGGTCTGGGAAGCATTTGTTCGCGCTATCGGCAGTGGTGGGCCACCACCAATCCCATACGACCAGCTATTTGGAGTAACCGAGGCCACATTTGCAGCAGTTGAGGCGCTGCGTAGTGGTGAGAAGGTGGTTATAGCAAAAGATACTTGATGTCTAGAGCTTTCTGGTTATTAAAAGCCCTGCGTGAATTAGGCCCCAGACAACTGGGGCTTTACGCGTTGTACAGGCTATTACTTCGATCGGGATATTTTAGAATGCGTTCGTCAAAAACCACTGGACGGTGGATGGTGGACAGTGGCAAACATATTCATATTCTAAATCTACCCCCTTCTAGTCTAGTAGCCACTACAATTGGTGATGATGGGATTTCGCAACTGATCGCAGAGGCCGATGAAATCGTCGCAGGCCAAGTGCGCTTGTTTGGGGGTGATCCAGCTCCCATGGTCTTAACTCCTCCTGGTGAGTTGGCTCATTGGACGGATTATGAGCTTGGGAGAAAGGAGGTCCGAGAGCAGGGTGGCATCATGGATATTAAATTCCTTTGGGAGCCTGCTAGATTTGGGTGGGCGTTCATACTGGCACGAGCCTTCTACCTGACGGGAAATGAGCGCTACCCTGAAACCTTTTGGCGATACTTTGAGATTTTCCAGGACACGAATCCCAAAAATATGGGTCCAAACTGGACCTCTGCACAAGAGGTAGCCTTGAGAATTCTCGCCTTCGTTTTTGCTGCACAAGTGTTTTCGAAGTCCACCCACAGCACTGCAAGTCGCACTACGGACCTCGCCAGCGCAATTGCTCAACACGCTGCACGAATCCCCCACACCTTGATCTATGCCCGCGCCCAAAATAACAATCACCTCCTCAGTGAAGCTGCCGGATTGATCACAGCCTCGTTGGCACTGCCCGATCATCCTGAGGCCCAGCGCTGGTCAAAACTGGGTTGGAAATGGTTTAACCGCGGTCTGGAAACCCAGATTGCTGAGGACGGTTCCTACATGCAGCACAGCACTAACTACCATCGACTGATGCTACAACTCAGCCTCTGGGTTTTGGCGATTCAGCAAAACTATGGATCCCTCTCTGGAAAACTTGGCAAACGTGCAACCTGCAACCTGCAACTTGCTACCCAATGGTTGTTCTCAGTAACTGATGCTGAATCTGGCCGCGTCCCAAATCTCGGTCCTAACGATGGTGCCAATATCCTACCGCTGAGTGTGCTGCCCTTCGAAGATTATCGCCCTGTCCTTCAGGCGGCATCCAAAGCTCTTCTCGATCGGCCAGCCTTCGAGCCGGGCCCTTGGGACGAAATGGGCTTATGGTTCGGTTCATCCTCTCACGATTCAAAGGTAAACGTTAAACAATCCAACGCGCTCTCCACCCTTCACGCAAGACGATCCTGGGCATACTTGCACGCTGCTCGTTTCAGCGACCGCCCCGGCCATGCCGACCAGCTTCACCTTGACCTGTGGTGGCGCGGGCTAAATGTAGCTCAGGACGCAGGTACGTACCATTACAATGCAGAGCCTCCCTGGGAAAATGCCCTCACGCATACCGCCGTTCACAATTCCATTATGGTCGACGGACGCCAGCAAATGACCCGCGCGGGTCGTTTTCTTTACCTGGATTGGGCTCAAGCGGAGATAATAACTCATGAGCGCTCGAGAGATGGCGATAGGGAAAAGATCATTGCCAGGCATAATGGATATCGCCGCCTGGGTGTAATTCATCAACGCACAGTCACAGCCCATCAAGCTGACTGTTGGCAGATTGAAGACCATCTCCTACCCACACCCCGCTCTCGACACTCCGCATCTCGCGGTATGCGCCTGCACTGGCTGCTCCCAGATTGGGAATGGAAGATCGATGATACGGGATTGAAAATTACTCTTCTCTCACCTTATGGTTGGGTAAACTTGAGTATTCAATCCACACTCCGAAATCTTCAATCTTCCGTCGTTCGTGCTGGAGAAACCCTCTTCGGAGGGTTGCCTGCCGATCCAACCTGGGGCTGGGTATCCCCAACCTATGGGGTGAAAATCCCGGCTCTTTCTTATTCAGTGAGTGTTGAAAGTGTATTCCCTTTGACCGTCTCGACGGAGTGGACTTTCCCTGCCGATGAATAAGCGCAGTCAGGTTTTGGATCAGTTGGCGGATTTGATCGTCGCTGTAGTAAATGACCATCCGCTCAGAGTTGCCATTGATGGTGTCGATGCGGCGGGTAAGACTATGTTGGCAGATGAAATGGCTCCGCTTATTGAGTCTCGGGGCCGGCCTGTCATTCGGGCATCGATTGATGGCTTTCATCAACCCAGAGCGATACGCTACCGCCAGGGTTCTAATTCCCCTCGAGGGTATTACCAGGATTCTTTCGACAATTCGGCTCTTTTGGACGAATTGCTGATCCCATTGGGTCCAGGCGGGAACAGAAAATATCGTCGCAGTGTGTTTGATTATCGGGTCGATGCCCCTGCCATTGAACCTAAGCATGAGATCTCCACTGATGCCATCTTGCTATTTGATGGAGTATTTCTGCTGCGACCTGCCCTGGTCAACCATTGGGATTTGCGCATTTTTGTCGATGTTGATTTTTGTACCTCTGTTCCCCGAGCTGTAAAGCGCGATCTAAAACACAGTCTTGGGGAATCGAAAGAAGCCATATCTGAGAGATACTGTCAACGGTATGTGCCCGGCCAGCGGTTATACTTAGAGGAAGCAAAACCCAAACAACACGCAGATGTGATCTTCGACAACAACCAACTCGAAGCCCCCGCGATCATCGTCGAAACTCACGTAAATGGCAACTAACTAACCAACTACCGAACTCCAAATTCATGCACATCTTGTTAATCCATCAGGCCTTCGCCGCCATCGACGAACCCGGTGGCACTCGCCACCACGAAATCGCTCGCAAGCTCGTGGAAGCTGGACATCGTGTCACTGTGATCGCCAGCCCTGTCAGCTATCTTACGGGTACTTCTGCTTCCCTCACATCTAACTCCCCTCTCCCTATGGGAGATGGTAAAGGGGTGAGGGTGTATCGCGCTTACACATATTCCGCACTGCACCGCTCTTTTGTGCATCGAGTTTTCAGTTTCTTCAGTTTTATGGCATCTTCCTTTCTAATCGGAATGCGCGTGCGGGATGTGGATCTGGTTTGGGGCACCTCCCCACCCATCTTCCAGGGAGTGACAGCCTGGTTATTGGCGCGCATCAAAAGGGTGCCGTTCTTATTTGAAGTGCGCGATCTATGGCCTGCATTCGCTATCGCGGTTGGCGTGCTCGAAAACAATCTGATCATCAAAGCTTCAGAATGGTTGGAAGAATTTCTGTATCAGCGTGCCGATCAAATGCTAGTCAATTCTCCGGGTTTCATCTCCCACATCGAAGAACGCGGAGGTGGGGATATCGCTCTGGTTCCCAATGGCGCCGATCCAGGCATGTTCGAGCCCAACGCAAAAGGAGATGAGTTTCGATATGCCCATGACCTCGGGGGGAAGTTCATCGCTTTGTATGCGGGGGCGCATGGCATGTCAAACGATCTGGATGTGCTGCTCGAAGCAGCCTCAAAATTGAAAGAGCACTCAGAAATTTCGATCGTTCTACTGGGTGATGGTAAAGAGAAACCCGCCTTAGAGGCGCACGCCATAGCGCTGGGATTGAGAAATGTCCACTTCCTCCCTCCCGTGCCCAAAACCGAGATGAGCGCAGCCTTGGCGGCGGCCAATGCCTGCATTGCCATTCTCAAACCGATCGAGATGTACAAAACCGTTTACCCCAATAAGGTGTTTGATTATATGGCTGCTGCTCGACCGGTGATCCTGGCCATCGATGGGGTGATCCGGGAAGTCGTCGAGACAGCGGATGCCGGAATCTTCGTTTCACCAGGCGATGCAGACTCCCTCGCGGCTGCAATCCGTACTCTGGCATTTGACCGCCATCTGGCAGATAGATTGGGCAAAAATGGACGCGAGTACATCGGAGAACATTTCGATAGACGCCAACTTTCTGAGAAGATGGCTCGTATCATGGATGCATTGGTCAAGGGATAGATCTTCATGAACCCCGATATCGCTATCACACTTACCATTTTGGGTGTTGCACTGGTGTTATTTGTCAGTGAGCGTTTACGCGTCGATCTGATTGCTCTATTAGTATTAAGTGCGTTAGCATTATCTGGCCTGATAACTCCCAGTGAGGCATTATCTGGATTCAGCAACCCCGCGGTGATCACTGTTTGGGCGGTGTTCATCATTGGAGGGGGACTTTCCAGGACAGGTGTAGGCAATATCATTGGTGGACAGATGATGCGACTGGCAGGATCAGGGGAAATCCGCCTGATCGTGTTGATCATGGTGACCACGGCAGTGTTATCTGCGTTCATGAATAATATTGGCGTGGCGGCCTTGCTTTTGCCGGTAGTCATGGATATCGGCCGTCGGACGAATCGCCCCCCTTCGAAACTGTTGATGCCATTGGCTTTTGGTTCCTTATTGGGGGGCTTGATGACCCAGATAGGGACGCCTCCAAATATCCTCATCAGCAGCGCCCTAGCAGAGAAGGGATTATATTCATTTGGGATGTTCGATTACACACCAATTGGTTTTTTTGTCACGCTTACGGGCATCATATTTATGGCCGTAATTGGGCGCCACATCTTACCCAACCGGAATCCAGCTAAATCACTGCGAGGCGCCTCGGCTGCTGAATTGGGGTCAATGTACGATCTCCAAGGAAATTTATTTCTGTTGCGATTACCCAGCGGTTCTCCTTTAGATGGCCAGACTTTGGCAGAATGCCGTCTTGGAGCAGTATTGGGCTTGAATGTCACAGCGATCATTCGCGATGAGCATCCCAATTTAGCACCTCAACCAGAAGATATCCTCAGAGAGGGAGATCAACTTTTGGTGACCGGGATGACAGATCAACTAATGGGGTTACAGAAACAACCCCATTTGCAGCTCGAAAGCCAGGAGCTGCACCTCGATCAAGTTTTAACCCCTGAGGTCATTTTCGCAGAGCTCACTCTCACCGATGGTTTCGAATCTTTGGGGGAAACACTGCAGCAACTGGCTTTTCGTCAGAAGTATGATTTACTGGTAATCGCCATTTGGCGCCGCAATGAAGCGTTATCAACTGAGTTAGAAAACCTTCCAGTACAAGCTGGAGATATCTTGCTTGTGCAAGGAATGCGAAATCGAATTTCGGCACTCCAAGAAATCAGGGGGCTTGAAATTTCTAGAGCGGAAGATGATCGGATATCCTGGTTAAACAATCATCTTTTGACCATCCGCATACCCGCCCAATCCACATTAGTGGACAAATCATTGGCAGAGAGTCGCCTGGCTGAGGCGTTTGGATTGGCAGTCCTGTGTGTTATGCGGGATGATGATACGCTCTTGATGCCTACTGCCGATGAAATTTTCCAGGCTGATGACATCATTTTCGCTCGTGGCGACACCGAAAATCTTTTGACATTATATGATTTGCAGGAATTACAATTATCTCGGGATGGTACCCCCGAACCCTCACAATTGGAATCTCCTCGTGTTGGATTAGTGGAAGCGGTGCTCTCTCCACATACCACTCTGGTTGGTAAAACGCTGCATCAACTTCACTTTCGAGAGAAGTACGGTTTGAATGTTCTGGCGATCTGGCGAGGCGACAGGCCTTTCCGCTCGGGTCTGCGTGATCTCAAACTGCGACTTGGCGATGCCCTCCTCTTGCATGGCCCTCGCAGTAAGTTGAAGATGCTGGCATTGGACGCGGATTTCCTGGTCTTGGCTGAAGAGATCCAAGAGGAGCCGAACCGCAAAAAGATTCCCCTGGCTCTGCTGATCTTGGCTGGGGTCTTAATTCCGACGATATTGGGATGGCTTCCCATTTATATTTCTGCCATCGTCGGGTCGGCGTTGATGGTCTTGACGGGCTGCTTGAGCATGGATGAAGCCTATCGCTTTATCGAATGGAATGCAGTTTTCTTGATTGCAGGTATGTTGCCGTTAGGCATTGCAATGGAAAAGACCGGAACAGCGCAATTTCTAGCCGAAGGGGTAATATCTTTGGTAGGCCCATTAGGCCCGATGGCGATCCTGGCGGCAATGTTCATTTTGGCGAGTTTGTCTTCTCAAATTATGCCAAATGCAGCCGTCGCAGTTTTGCTGGCTCCAATTGCTTTGAACGCCGCAGCAGATTTAGGGATTTCACCTTACCCTTTGATGATGACAGTGGCGATCTCGTCTTCAGCTGCTTTTCTAAGCCCGGTGGCACATGCTTCCAATGTCCTCGTCTTAGGCCCAGGCGGATACCATCTACGTGATTACCTGAAGGTGGGAATCCCGCTGACACTTGTTGTCATGGTCGTGACTTTATTGATCCTGCCAATGTTTTGGCCTTTGTAACGATGATGAGTCGACAGGAAAATATGATCGCAAGGTTTCCACACGGAGATATAACTCGCCTCTAATATAAAATTCGGATGCTTGTTTCTTTTAGGAGTTACTCACTTGAGCTGTATTTTGCAGGGAATAGGGGGTGGGGGTTTCATCCCCACCCCCTATTCCCTGCAATTTCCTCGCCGAAATGTGTATGTTCTAGCCATTTTAAATGTCTAAGGTTTCTAATCTCTGGGGGTAAGATCACAGCCTAGGGAGAGTCGAATCGCTAACGTAAGAAGGATGTTAATTATTTAGCATATTTTTCATAAAAACTACCTTCTAAGGTGATAGAATGGTAAAATCTGGTCGCCTTTTTGGCTTTCAGAAAAAATTTGGAGGTATCAGTGGATTCATCTAGAAATCGATCTTCCTTTATTTACATACTTTTTATCATCGGTATTGCGATTCTGTTGTTTTTCAATTACCGTCAGAGTGCGACTGCTCAAGAGCCATTGACGATCAACGAACTTGCCATGCAAATCAAAAATCGAGATGTGGCAAGGATTGTAAGCGACGACAATGAGATTCGAGTTATCTATCGTGAGGGAACTACGGAAGGCACCGTTCATAAGGAGCCTGCTTCTACCCTCGTTGAGCAGCTCAAAGAATTTGGTGTTACAACCGAAGAATTGAACCCAGAAATCATAAAAATCGAAGTTCAGCCGCCTAGCCAATGGGTTGGCGTGATTACAGTGCTTAGCTATGTGGCACCCATCATCCTGTTGGGCGCTATGTTCTGGTTCATCTTCCGGCAAGCGCAGGGTGGCAGCAATGCAGCCATGGCATTTGGTAAGTCACGAGCGCGCATGTTCTCTGGTGACCAGCCAACGGTAACCTTTGAGGACGTCGCCGGTGTTGAAGAGGCCAAAGTCGAGTTGGAAGAAGTCGTCGAATTTTTGCAGGAACCTGAAAAATTCATCGCTTTGGGTGCTCGCATTCCCAAAGGTGTGTTATTGGTTGGCCCTCCTGGGACAGGTAAAACGCTTCTGGCGAAGGCCGTCTCTGGAGAAGCTGGCGTACCATTCTTCTCAATCTCCGGTTCGGAATTTGTAGAGATGTTCGTGGGTGTGGGTGCCAGCCGCGTTCGCGACCTTTTCGATCAGGCTAAGCGCCACTCGCCCTGCATTGTCTTCGTGGACGAGATCGATGCTGTTGGCCGCCAGCGAGGCGCTGGATTGGGCGGCAGCCACGACGAGCGTGAACAAACCCTCAACCAGATGCTGGTAGAGATGGACGGGTTCGACACCGACACCAATGTGATCATTGTTGCGGCTACCAATCGCCCCGATGTTCTCGATCCGGCGCTGCTGCGACCCGGACGCTTCGACCGCACCGTAGTTCTTGACCGTCCCGATTTACGCGGCCGAGAGGCTATTCTCAAGATCCATGTGCGCGGCAAGCCATTGGATAGCGAAGTCGACCTGACCGTTCTGGCTCGTGCGACGCCCGGTTTTGTCGGCGCAGATATTGAAAATCTGGTCAACGAAGGCGCCATCCTGGCTGCTAGACGTGACAAGAAGGTCATCGGTCAGAGTGAGTTCGAAGAAGCCATCGAGCGTGTTATCGCGGGACCCGAACGCAAGAGCCGCTTGATCAGCGACAGTGAAAAGCGTATCATTGCCTATCACGAGGCTGGCCACGCCGTGGTTGCCAATGCCCTGCCCGAGGGTGATCCGGTCCACAAAGTGTCCATTACTGCCCGCGGACAGGCTGGAGGCTACACTTTGATCTTGCCCGAAGAGGATCGCACCTTGATGGCCAAGAAGAAGATGGTCGCGGATATGATCGGTCTATTGGGTGGACGCGCCGCTGAAGAGCTGGTTTTCAACGATATCACCTCGGGGGCTTCTAACGACCTCGAGCGTGTTACTCGTCTGGCTCGGACCATGGTCACACGCCTGGGGATGAGTGAGAGTCTTGGACCTATGGTGTACGGTCAAAAAGAAGAGCTGGTCTTCCTTGGTCGCGAGATCTCTGAACAACGTGATTATTCGGAATCTGTTGCCGAAAAGATCGATGTCGAAGTCCGGGGTATCGTTGCCGATGCCTACGAGCGAGCCAAGGAGATCCTGACAAATTACCGCGCCAAGCTGGACGAGATCGCTGATAAGCTGATGGAAGTCGAAACGCTTTCGCGTGAGGAGTTCGAAGAGATCTTCCCGCCGCCTGTAGAAAAGAGTGGTGGCACGCCGATGCCGCAGGCTGCCTAGTCAATACATTCACCGGGGTGTGGTAAGAAAAGCACACCCCGGTTTGATTTAATTTACGAGCGGCTTAAATTCGGTTGATGTTTAATAATTGATTTGACGGAACGAAAAAAGAATTTCCCCGAATTGGGGAGGCGCCCCCCCCATCCGGGGAACAGTTCATACGCTTGCATAATGTGAGCAAAATTATTCGTGTACAATTTGCAAAGGAGAAACATGATGAAGGTTCAAGCAAAAGTCGGTATCAAGGGAACAAAGGAACAGGTCTGGAGTGCGATAACGAATATCGAAGACTCTGTCAATACGATTAAAGCAATTGAAGAGATTGAAATTCTCGAGAAGCCAGAATCTGGCTTTATTGGATTGAAATGGCGTGAAACTCGTACCATGTTTGGAAAGTCGGCGACTGAAGTGATGTGGATCACAGAAGCCAAAGAAAACGAGTATTATCAGACCAGGGCCGAGAGTCATGGAGCCGTGTATATATCGAAATTTCATATCGATGAACAGGAGGGTGAAACCTTCCTGACCATGGAATTCGAGGGTGAGCCACAAGGGGTTTTTGCCAAAATCATGGCTTTTGCAACAGGCTTCATATTCAAGAACGCAACCCAAAAGGCAATGCAAGAAGACCTCGAAGATATAAAAGCATTAATTGAGAATTAGGAATGATCGAAATCTCAGCTTATCATGCAACCTTACAGGGTGCAGGGATCTATCGATTACCTGATCCGGGATATCTGCGCCTCAGCGGTGCAGACCGGGTTGACTTCTTACAGCGCCAGACGACCAATGACATTCGCCTGTTGGACCCAACCCACGCGCTGACCAGCGTCCTGACCTCCCCCACTGCGCGCATTCTTGACGTGCTCACGCTCTTAGAAGAGGGAGATCAAATTGGGTTGCTGACCCTTTCGGGCAGGTCTGACAACACAGCTAGTTTTTTGCGAGGCCGAATCTTCTTCAATGATGATGTTCGCCTGGACGATCTCAGTGCAGAGTTTGATCAAGTTATTATATATGGTCCAACAGCTTCCGATACGCTGGCATCCTTAGGCATGCCCCCCCCTGGTGAAGGGGAGGTGTCACGTGGCAGTTTCGATGGGATATCAATAGCAGTGATTGGCGTTCGCGGTGCTGGTGAGCCAGAAAATCATATTCTTATTCCCAAGGATTTCACCGAAAACGCGATCTCCGCTTTAAAGAGTGCCGGAGCATCCCAAATTAGTGAGGAAATTTTCTGGCTATTGCGCATTGAAGATGGGATTCCCAGCGCGCGAGGAGAGCTGAATGAAGCATTCACACCTCTCGAGGTGGGTCTTCAAGAAGCAGCAATTTCGCTCACCAAAGGATGCTACACCGGCCAGGAGATCATCGCCCGTCAGGTCAATTACGACAAGGTTACCCGTAGACTGGTGGGCCTGCGCCTCAGTGCGCCCGTCGATCCCGGTGTCCAGGTGCGAGCTGACGGCAAACCTGCCGGACAAATCACCTCGATTGCCAGTTCACCCCGATTTGGTGTGATCGCCTTAGCCGTGTTGAAACGCCCCTACGATCAGGCTGGGACACATGTGAATGTGGAAGATGTTCAAGCTGAGGTCATTGAATTGCCATTTACCACCGAGTAATAAATCTTTGCAGAATTAGATTGTCCGGCTTTCCAGAAATCGCTGAAAGACAATCCAGAATTTGGTGGTGAGTGGCTTGCGGAGCGAGCCACTCACCACCAAATTCTGCTCCTCTTGTAATACCGATGATCTCATTGTTCATCCATTTATCACTGGTATCACCCAACCAAAAACCCCGCCTTCAGGCGGGGTTTTGTTCGCATCTAGGAGAGCTGTAGTAAACCGCGTGCGGCTCTACTTGTCCTGTTTGAGTGTGCGAGAGAAGATATCCTCTAATTCGTTATCGATCGATGAAGATTTCCTGTTTTTCTTGGTACTGCTCTTGCTTTCGCCATTCTGCGAACGTTCCATGGCCTCCCGTAAGGCAGCTTCCATGGCGGTGGGAACGGGTTCTTCTGGTTCCTCATTTGCGACGAGTTCTTTGATCTTCTTAGCTGCTTTTTGAGGCGGATCCTGGAGGGCTTTCATGCTTAGCTTGATTTGCTTGCGTCGTCTGTTTACGCTGAGAACTTGTACCTCGACATCATCGCCTTCTTGGACGACATCTGAGGGGGCATCGATAAACCCGTGGGCCAGTTCGCTGATGTGAACAAGCCCGGGTCGCTCGGCACCGATATCAACGAACGCACCGTACTTCTCCAAACGCGTGATCTTGCCCTCGGCGGTCATGCCTTTTCTGATCTCGCGCCACTCCAACCCCAGTGGCTCGATCATGGTCAATTCGATGCGTTTGCGCTCAGTGAATACTTGTCGAACCCAGACATCAACTTCTTGTCCGATTTCGACAACATCCTCTGCTCGGTTGACAGGTTCTTTTTGAATTCGAGAAATGTGGACAACGCCGGGTACTTCCAGGCCGATATCCACAACAACGCCTGCCAGCATTGTCTTAACCACCGTACCGCTAAGCTTATCTTTGGGGTTAAGTTCCTCAATGCTCTTCGGTTGTTTGGCCATAATACTACTCTCCTTACGATTTCTTATTCACAAAGCCGACCGACGATTATACCGTCCAAGCGATTTAATGTCAAAGGCAATTGGTTTTTTGCGTATAGGAGAATGTAATTATTTGCTTTGGGTGGAGATGATCTCGTCCATGAGGTCGATCAACATCCCCGGCTGATCCTCGATTTGAGCATTCGCCTCGACCCATAGAGCGGACTTACCTGTGCGTACTTTGGGGCTGGTACGAGCAATTATTGGTGGGTCTACCCCTTCAGGGTATCTGACGACGATTTGCCCATATTCGTGACCAATGCTCTTGATCCCGGCCGAAATGGCCAGGATTTTGATCTTCAATTGGATAAGCAAGTTCTCGACTTGGGGTGGCAGCGTTCCAAAACGGTCGTGGAATTCCTCGGCAAGAGCTTCCACCTCTTTGAGATTCTGTGCGTCGGCTATGCGGCGGTACAGTTTCAAGCGCATTTCGAGTTCGGGGACATAGTGCGCGGGGATCGTCGTATCCAAAGGCAGGTCGACGCTGACCATGGGGCGGTGGGCTTTCAGCATCAGATCGTTGGTATCCAGCGGCAAGCCGCGATTTTCGCGCTTGACTTTGACAGCCTCGGCCAGCAAGCGAGTATAGAGATGGAACCCTACCGAGGCAATGTGACCATGCTGCCGCGTGCCTAAGATGTCGCCAGCCCCGCGGATCTCGAGATCGCGCATGGCGATATTGAACCCACCCCCTAATTGCACATTCTCTGCGATGGTTTCCAGGCGCTGCCTGCCTTCGGGTGTAGGGGTGTGGCGTTTGTGTTTGAAGAAGTATGCGTAAGCACGTTGCGCCCCGCGTCCCACTCGGCCACGTAACTGATAGAGTTGAGCCAGTCCGAATGTGTCCGCCCGATCAACGATCAAGGTGTTCGCGTTAGGAATATCCAAGCCCGACTCGATGATCGAGGTGGCCAACAGTACATCAATCTGCGCGTCGGTGAACTCGTTCATGCGCTGGGCTAACTGGGCTTCGGGCATCTGGCCATGCGCGATAGCGATGCGCGCTTCGGGTACCAGCCTTGTGAGCTGATTTCTGATCACTCCAATGGTCTGCACGCGGTTGTGGACGAAGAAGACTTGTCCGCCGCGCTCTAGCTCGCGAATGATCGCACGTCGGATCAGCTCAGGGGAATAGGGTCCCACATGGGTAATGATCGGCAGGCGCTCCTCGGGTGGAGTATCCAATGTGGAGATATCCCTCAGCCCGGTCATGGCCAAATAGAGCGTGCGCGGGATCGGCGTTGCGGTCAGCGTGAGCACATCCACCTCGGTGCGCATTTGCTTGATGGTCTCTTTGTGAGTCACCCCGAAACGCTGCTCCTCATCGATGATCAGCAGACCCAGGTCTTTGAACTGCACATCGCCAGAGATCAACCGGTGTGTGCCTATGAGGATATCCACCGCACCTTTAGAAAGCTGGAACAAAATGTTGTTTTGCTCTTGGGTGCTGCGGAAGCGGGAGAGCATCTCTACCTCCACAGGGAAAGCCGCCAGCCGCTCACGGAAGGTGTGAAAGTGCTGCTGCGCCAGCACCGTCGTAGGCACCAGCATGGCAACTTGTTTGCCATCCATCACGGCCTTGAAGGCCGCCCTTAACGCGATCTCTGTTTTACCGAAACCTACATCGCCACAGATCAAGCGATCCATGGGACGCTGTGTTTCCATATCAGTTTTGACTTCTGAGAGCACGCGTAACTGATCTTCAGTTTCGATGTAAGGAAAGCTAGCTTCGAGTTCTCGCTGCCAGGGCGTGTCAATGTTGAAAGCGTATCCGCTGACCCATTGTCGTTTGGCGTAGAGGTCGAGCAGATCTTCGGCCATTTCCTCTACCGCTTCTTTGACACGCCCTCGTATGACTGTCCATTGCGGGCCACCTAGGCGGGTCGGTGCGGGCAGTCGGCTGTCTGGACCGATGTAGCGGGTCAGCCGATCGGCTTGTTGGACGGGGACGAAGAGTCGGTCCCGTTCGGCGTATTCTACGCACAAATATTCACGCTCGGCGCCCTCGATGGCGCGCTGCACCAGCCCAACGAATTTGCCCACCCCGTGATCGATGTGCACTACCCAATCTCCAGACTGTAGGTCGGCGTATTCTGCTTCTGGGGCTTCAGCTACGGGACGGTGGCGTCGGCGTGGTTTGGGCGGCTGCCAGCCGAAAATCTCCCCATCGGTGAGCAAATGCAGTGAGCGTTGTTCGTTGGTAGCAAGCACCCAGCCCTCGGTCAGCGAGCCTTTGGTGAACGCTGGCGGGCTCATAATTCCCGACGTAGGGCGATAATTCTCTTCCCAGAGTTCTTCAAGGCGGGCTGCTTGCCGGGAGATCACAAGGGCATCTTCCCCTTGAATTGAGACGCTAGCGAGTTGTTCCATCAAGGGCTTCAACCGCCCACCAAAGCGCGGATTGGGTGTGAAGCTTTTCGCCAGTGGAGGTGGCGATCCCTCGGAGGCAGTAGAAGGCCCGAGGAACAGAACCCTGCCCGGAGGTAGAGAGTCTTCGATCTGGTCGCAGGTCAAATAAGGGACGGGAAAATCTTCATCTAAGATCCCTTCATCCACATAATCTTTTCGCAAATTCAGCGCCTGCTCTTCGACGGTTTGCACCGTCTCCTGAAAGGCTTCCTTATCATCAATGATCACAAGCGCATCGCGTGGCATATAGTCGAAGATCCTGCCCGCGTGGGAGTAAAGCAGGGGAATGTGGAATTCAGAGAATTCATCAGAGACCTTTAGGGTCTCAGAAGACCCTAAAGGTCTGATATATTCTCTTGCCGGTGTTATGAGCAGCAAATCAATTTTCCCGGTTGTTCGCTGGGATGCTGGATCGAAATGGCGCAGGGTGTCGATCTCGTCTCCGAAGAAATCCAAGCGTGATGGGAAGGAATCCGCTGGCGGCCAGAGATCGAGGATGCCGCCGCGTCGGGCAAATTGGCCTGGCATGTTCACTGTGTTGACAGATTCATAACCCAGGCTGACCCAATGGCGGGTTAGATCGTCCATACTGGCAGTGTCGCCGATTTTCAGTTTCCTGGTTGCTTTGATGAATTCACGGCGCGGCAATGTGCGCGCCATCACGGCGCGGGCTGAGGCAATAATAATCGGAGATTGGGTCGTTGAGGTTGTTGATAGATTTCCTGGGATCTGAGAAGCTGCAAGTCCCGTGAGCACGATCAGCCGGTCGCGGCGGGTGTTCGTTCCCCAGGGTGCGTTTTCGTAAAAGAGGGGGTTGGGTTCTGGAAACGAGAGCTGTGTGGCTTCAGGGGCCCACAACGCAAGCTCATCAGCCAGGGTCAGAGCATGGTCGCTGCGATGTGTCAGGAAAAGGATCGGTACTCTCAAGGTTTGATGGAGAGAGGAGAGTACCGGCAGACGTGTAGCACGAGGCAGCACCAGATTGGGTAGTGAGGTACGCGCTTGCACAGCTTCAAGCAGTTCTTGAAAGGCGGGTAGTTCCTTGATTATGTTAAGAACGCTAGTCAGCATTGTGGTTAGAGACAGTTAGCAAACTTCGGTGACCAGAAATCGTTGATCAACAGACAGATATTGGCTCATACTCCATCAACTGATCACTGGCCATTGCTTAATTAATTAATGCGGTTATAACGCGTCATCGCGGGTTCGATCCCTTCGTTAATGAAGAGCAAAGCAGCATCGACCGCCCTTTCCAAGAAAATGGCCAGATCTTCAGCATTAGCTTTGGAGAAATTTTGCAGCACGTAATCTGGCGTGCGCATCCGTCCTGGGGGGCGTCCAATCCCCAGGCGCAGGCGGGGGAACTCTTCGCTTCCCAATTGTTGGATGATCGATTTCATGCCCTTTTGCCCTGATGAACCACCGGATGATTTCATCCGGATGGTCTCAAAAGGCAGGTCGACATCGTCGAAAGCGACCAGCAGGTTTGTGAGGGGTAGCTTGAAAAATCTCATCAGCGCGCCTACCGACTGCCCGGAGAGGTTCATGTATGTTTGGGGTTTGGAAAGGATGATCTTATTGCCTTGGTAGCGTCCATCTGTAACCAGGGCTTTGTGTTGCACGCGCGAAAAGCTCACATCGAGGCGTTCAGCGAGCTTGTCCACCAGCATAAAGCCGATATTGTGCCTGTTCTCCCGATATTGTTTTCCGGGATTGCCCAGACCGACGATCAGGTAGGTATTTGAGTCGCCGTTCTGTATCGATTTATCTCGAATTCGTTGGAAGAGTTTCATCGGGTAGGTGAATTCTATTAAACTGATCGTTCACAACGACTCTAAAGGGTAGATCATGATATATGGCTATCGAAGCGTTCTGCGTATCGAAACGTATAATCCAACGATCAGGAAAAGGACGAGTGCCGTGATGCCGCCGCGTGTCAGCGCGTTGGTAAAGTCAGCATCAGAAATTTCGACGGGGTTTGTACCCAATGGGGTCGGGGTAGGAGGAATGGGCGTCGTGGTGGGGGTAGGTGTGGCTGATGCGCTGGCGGGGTCCTTCGTGGGTGTCAGCGTGGGGGTGCTGGTCTCGATGGGTGTGTAGTTGCGGACTCGTAGATTGGTCACGATGTACTCACGTGCCTGCCCGTTGTCCAGGTCAATGACCAACCGCAAATTGTAACTGCCATCGGTGATCGTGGTCGTATTCCATTGGGCGATGACATCGTTCTCGACCAGATTGGTGCCCTCGTCGATCAAGAACCAGGTGCCTGTCGAATCATTCAAGTAGCTAAAACTCAATGCCCAGGCTTCGAACCCTTCGATAGCCGTGGTACCCATGATTGTAATCGAACCCTGAATAGCTTCACCTTCTAAAGGCGCGCTGAAACCTTCGTGAGGGGGTTCATCTTCCTCCTGCGCATACGCTGAGAAAATGCTTCCCCACAGGCTGAAAATAATCAAGACAAGCGAGATGATTTTGCTCAAAATATGGCCACGCATAGCAATCCCTCAGTCTAACATGGACGCCTTGAGGGGTCAACTGGCACTTGGTCAATTTATATGGTAGACTTTGAAAAATCGCCCGAGCAAAGAAAAAGAGACGGAAATTAGCAATGACCAAGTCACGCACTGAACTAATGGTTGATCGCCTGCGTGAAATGCAGGCAGCTTCTCCAGAGATAGAGGCTTCTGCAGTGGTTTCCGTCGATGGTTTGATCATGGCCTCTGCACTGCCTGTGGAAGTGGAAGAAGACCGGGTCTCGGCCATGTCTGCTGCCATGTTGAGCCTGGGGGAGCGCATCGCAAGCGAGTTGAACCGCGGTGCCCTTGATCAGGTCTACATCCATGGCGACCAAGGGTACGTACTCCTGGCTGCCGTGGGGGAAGAGGCCGTCCTGACTGCCTTAGCCCGTGAAGGTGCGAAATTGGGCTTGGTATTTTTGGAGATGCGCAGGGCTGCAGAGGACTTAGCGCGTGTTGTTGGATAAGCTCATGGTTCGAAAAACCTGAGAATTCGAAGACAGTCATCGGGGAGGGCTGCCGGAAACGGCCCTCCCCGGTTCTTTTAATTACAGCATTTAGTGGTTCGTAGGAGATAGCAATGGATACGGAATTTATATTCTTGACCGGTGGTGTTGTCAGTTCTGCGCGAAGGGGCGCAGTCAAACTGCCCCTTCGCCACTCCAGTGCAAGGGCACTGGAGAAGGGATTATAGATTTAGGAGAAAAAAGTGGACACGAAGTATATTTTCTTAACAGGTGGTGTCGTCAGTTCAGTTGGCAAAGGTGTCACCGCGGCTGCCATCGGTCGATTGCTCAAGGAGCGCGGCTTTGAAGTTTCGATCCAGAAGCTTGATCCTTATATCAATGTTGATCCAGGCACGATGAGCCCCTATCAGCATGGTGAGGTTTATGTTTTGGATGATGGCGCCGAAACCGATCTGGATTTAGGCCATTACGAGCGCTTTGTGGATATCAGCCTGAATAAGGTCTGCAATGTGACCACGGGCCAGGTATACGCCGAGGTGATTGCCAAAGAACGGCGCGGAGATTACCTCGGGGGCACCATACAGGTGATCCCCCACATTACGAATGAAATTAAGCGTCGCATCCGCATGGTTGCCAAGACCACGGAAGCAGAGATCATATTGGTCGAGGTTGGCGGTACAGTTGGTGATATCGAGGGCTTGCCTTTCCTCGAAGCGTTGCGCCAGATGCGTGGCGATGTCGGCCCTGAGAACAGCTTGTATATCCATCTTACTTGGGTGCCTCGAATTGGCGCTACTGGTGAATTGAAAACCAAACCCACTCAACACTCTGTTCGTGAACTGCGTTCTATCGGTATTTCACCTGATGTAATCATCGCACGCTCTGATTATGAGATGGATCAGGAATTGTGCGATAAGATCGCACTTTTCTGCGATGTAGAGCCGCGCGCCGTGATCCCCATGGTGACCGCCGAGTTGCTTTATGAAATCCCCTTGTTGATTGAGAAAACCCAATTGGGAGATATCCTTTTGGAACGTCTCGGATTGAAGCCGCGTAGGAAACCCAAATGGGGTGACTGGGAAAAGCTGGTTGACGAGATGCGTCGAGAGAAGCCTAAGGCTAAAATTGCCATTGTCGGTAAGTATGTCGAACTACACGATGCCTATATGAGTGTCAGGGAAGCAACCCGCCATGCCGCCCTCTCCCTAGGGTTGGATGAGGAAATATTGTGGATCCACTCCTCTGACCTGGAGAAAGGACGGGGGGTTGAGTTGCTTCGTGATGCTGATGGCATTATTGTTCCCGGGGGTTTTGGCGAGCGCGGCGTTGAAGGCAAGATCCACGCGGCGCGCTATGCCCGTGAGAATGACATCCCTTACTTGGGCCTTTGCTTGGGGATGCAGGTGATGGTGATAGAGTTTGCCCGGCAAGTGCTCAATGACGATGAAGCCAACTCGACGGAATTCGACCCCTCTACTCCCCACCCTGTCATTGATCTGATGCCCGACCAGCGCGACCTGACCGATATGGGCGGCACCATGCGATTGGGACTATATCCCTGTCAGCTTCAACCTCACTCGCTGGCTGCAAAGTCGTACAGCACAGACAGTGTCGATGAACGACACAGGCACCGTTTCGAATTCAAAAATGCCTATCGTGAAGTGTTGCAGAGAGAGGGAATGCGTTTCTCGGGCCTTTCCCCCGATGAACGGTTGGTCGAGATCGCCGAGATGGAAAACCACTCCTTCATGTTGGGGACTCAATTCCATCCCGAATTCTTATCACGCCCAACGCGCCCGCATCCGTTGTTCGTAGGATTTCTTAAAGCAGTTCGGGCTGATTGACTGACAAATCTCAGGAGGGTTTCCCTGATTGAGATGGGAAAAGA
>CAYWIC010000022.1:0-41690 GCA_964458115.1 uncultured Anaerolineales bacterium
AGTCGTTCGTCGTCCATCGTCCGTCCATACCATCACCGGATCATTCAATGCATACGCTTCGGCAATTGTGCGCTCATCCCAGCCCCCTGCGTGTGGGAACAGGCTGTACTTGAATGAGTGTTCGCCCAGGTCAGCCTCAGGATCGGGGGCCGTGGTGCCGCGCAGCAAGGTCAGGCGCATGATATTGTCATGGATGTCATGGCCGTATTTGCAATCATTGAGCAGGCTGACGCCATAATCTCCCTCGCTGAGGTCGACCCATTTTTTGGCCGCGGTCTCGAAACGGGCCCAATCCCAACTGGTGTTTCGATGAGTCGGCCGTTGGACATTGCCCCACTGGATTTCGTACGTTGCGGTGGGTGCCAGAATATCCACGGGGAAGGCCACCTTGAGCAGGGTTTTGCGTTCTTGCCAATCGATGTGGGTCTCGAAATCTAGACGCGGGCTGTGATGAGTCAGGGTGATACGTTGGGTATATGGGCTGTTGAAGATACGACGTTTGATCTCCAGTGTGGCTTTCAAGGGGCCCTCTTTGACGACCTCTAGGCTGGTGGCTGGTTCTGCGAGCCAGAGTTTGTCATCATAGAAAATATCAATGTCCCAGGCGTCCCAGTTGAGTGGGCGATCTTCAAACGCCTGGAATTGGTTCGCCAGCGCGTCTGGAGGGAGCACTTCGCGTTGGGCAACTTTGTCATAGATGCGGGTGATGTCGCCAGCGGGGTTGAGTTCTACTCGGATATAATCGTTTTCCAGAAATGATGGATGACAGGCGACTGGGGACAGATGACCGGTCTCCGGTCCTCGGTCTTCCGTCAAGGTTGTAATACTATATGGAGGCAAGCTCCCTGTTTCTATCAGTTCGCCGTTGACGTCTACAATCTCGTTGCGCGTAAAAGATGTCGGATTAATGACGAGTTGGTCGGCTCCCAATTTGGCAGCAAGAACTTCTAATGCTTGATCACGAATCTCGGTAGTGAGTTGGCGAACTTGCTCATACTGTTCCAGCGATTCTTCGTAGACCGGTGCGATGCTGCTGCCGGGAATAATATCGTGGAACTGATTCAGGCAAACAAGTTTCCAGGCTTCATTGAGTTTGGATGTTGGATACTGGAAATTGGAATCGAGCAGAGATGCAAAGGTTGCCAAGAATTCGGCATCATGAAGCATGAATTCGGATTTGCGATTTGCTCTTTTGTTCCTCGCTTGCGTAGTATACGTGCCGCGATGGTATTCCAGGTAGAGTTCGCCATTCCACGTGGGCAAGTTTTCGCTGGCGGTATCCAGCTGCTTGAAAAATTCGCCCACCATGCCCGTATGGATTTGGGGTGTCGAGGGAAAATTCCTCATCACGCGGATATTCTCGAGCATTTCGCGTGTCGGGCCTCCGCCGCCGTCGCCCCAGCCATAAGACATCAATAGTGGCGGGGTCTCGCCTGGTGGACCATAATCTTTACCCTGGAAATTGAGCCAGGTTCCCAGGGTCTGGCTCGGAGACGCAGCGGCATTGTAGGTAGCTGCGTGGGGGCTGTCTGCGTCCTTGGCGGTGCTGAAGTGCGTCAGCACGCGCGTTCCATCCAAGCCTTGCCACCAGAAGGAGTCGTATGGCAAGCGGTTATACTGGCTCCAGCCGATCTTGATGGTGAAGAAATATTCCAGGCCGGCTTCTTTGATCAACTGCGGCAAATTCCAGGCATATCCAAACACATCTGGAAGCCAGAGCACGGGTGCTTCAGCCTCCGGGCCAAAGTGTTGGCGGAAGAACTCTCGACCCAAGAGGAACTGCCGCACCAATGATTCGGACCCAGAGAGATTGCAATCTGCTTCGACCCACATCCCACCGATGGGCTCCCAACGCCCCTCTGCGATGTGCTCCTTAATGGCCTGAAAGAGTTCGGGGAAGTCCTGGCGCACGTATTCATATAGCTGCGGCTGGCTCTGGGTGAACGCGTATTCAGGGAATTGCTCCATCAACCTGAGCACGTTGTGAAATGTCCGGCCGGCTTTTTGACGGGTTTGCGCCAGCGTCCAAAGCCAGGCCACGTCGAGGTGGGCGTGCCCAATGGCTGTAATATTCACATCCAGGGGTGGGCCAGCTCTCTCAATCCCAACTTTCAATACCGAATGAGCTTCTGCTATGCTGTTGTAAAACCGATCGTCAATTGGCAATCTCAAATCCAACACCTTGAATGCTTCATCAAGGGCAGTGAGCAAATGATGCCGGGCGGGATCGCGCTCCTGGAGGTGCTCAACGATACCCAGGGCAACGCGAACCAGGGCGATGAAATCCCGTGTCGGCTGGTGGATCTGCACCACCTGGCATGGGGACATTTTCAGCTTGTTGGTCATCTCCTGTTCGCTCAACCCGCCGATGCCAGTCCAGCCGTGCAGTGCCAGGGTGTGCTCCTGGCCTTCACAGAATTGTTCGGGGAGGATGATTTCTTGGTGATGGCGGTCGCAGGTGGCATAGGGCTTGCCATCGATATAGGCTAACGCCTCGGGATGGGAAAAGCTGCCGGCCTCGCCAATTGGCAGGTACAAGGCTATGGGTCCGGCACCCACCCAGGAGGTGGGAACGTTGAACCTTGTCCTTAAGACGAAGTTCGCCCTTGGGAATCCCCAGTATGAATGGGGTGAGATTTCCTCCCAGTATGTATCGTCCACATCTATCTCAATAGGAGGGGATACTTTGGGGCTTTCAAGTTCCAGGAAGCGGAAAGGGGGGATGACGTGACGTTGACGAAGCGCCAGGGGTTCGATCTCCCCCAGGCGAGCAGAGATTTTTTTTGATGTCCAACGGATTTGATGTCGCATTGATGCTTAGCCATAAACCCCGGAGTGTTGATGCATACTCCGGGGTTTTTGTTCGTAATGTTCTGGATCGCAATCCAGAAGGATTTTAGCCCTTCACACCACCAGCCGTCAATCCCTCTTCTAGGAATCGTTCCATAGACAGGAAGAGCAATACAATTGGCACAGTCATGATGGTAGATGCGGCCATAACAACATGCGGGCGTGGACTGGGGTCGTTGAAGATGGTGTTGATCTTAATGGGCATGGTAAACATACCATGATCGTTGAGGAATACCAGGGCGTATAAGAATTCATTCCAGGCGATCATGAACGTGTATATGCTGACAGATACAAGGGCTGGTACTGCCAAGGGAAGGGTAACCCGCCAAATTACCTCTAATCGGGTGCATCCGTCGATGAGAGCAGCTTGCTCGATCTCATCGGGGATGGTGCGGAAGTAGTTGGTCAGCATATAGAGAGCGACGGGCAGCGTCTGAGCCAGGTACGTGAAGATGAGCACGCCTAAATTGTCCTGAATCTCGAACCCTAGCTGGGTGCCAATTCGGGCCAACATGGCAAACAGTGGAATGATGAGCAGCACCCCAGGAAACAAGTACACCAGCAGGATACTGTTCAATAACACATTCTTGCCCTTGAACTTTAATCGAGCAATAGCATATGAGCCTAACACTGCCAGAATTACGGCAATGATCGCTGTCGGAACCGATACCTTGAATGTATTTATAATATTGGTCCCAAACTCCTGATAGCTTTCGTGTTCGGGATCGAATAACTCGCGGTAGGCATCGAGACGCAACGCCTCTGGGATATAGGTCGGTTCTCTGCCCGCAATTTCAGCCCGAGTTTTGAAGGATGAACTCACCAACCAATAAAATGGAAAAAGGATACTGGTAAGGAAGAAAATCATCCCTAAGGAGAAGATAAATCGCGGCCAGTTGAGCCAATCAGCCATATGCCCTAAGAAATTTTTAGGTTCGTTATTCATGATTCTCACTCCTCCACGTTGCGCATCACTACGCCAATATAAAACGCCATGAAGATCACCAGGATTAGCAGGAGAATCATGGCGGTGGCTGAACCTCGGCCAAAGTCGAAAAGTTTGAAGCTGAATTCGTAGGTTAGCACCGGCAAGACTTTTGTGCCAAACCCTCCTCCAGTCAACAGGAATATGTCGTCGAATTTATTAAAGGTCCACATGAGCCGCAACAGGAAGATCGCCCCTAGCACATAACGTAACTCAGGGATGGTGATATTCCAGAATTTCTGCCAGGTACTGGCGCCATCAACCTCAGCAGCTTCGTACATCGTGTTGTCTACGGCCTGCAACCGGGCCAGGATCATTAACATCGCGAAGGGGAAATAGCGCCAGGCTTCGAAGATGATCACCAGGAGCAAGGATAAGCCCCGGGTTGCAAGGTACGCTTTGGGGAGTTCGATCAGTCCTAAATTCATCAAAACGTCGTTGATGACTCCCGAGGGGCGCGGGTCCAATATCCATCGCCATACAAATGCCACGCTCACAATGGGTGCCACATAGGGGAACAGAAATACGGCACGCGCCAGGCCGCGTCCTTTGAAGGGTCGATTCAATAAGAGGGATGCAATTAAACCCACCACGATAGTCAAGAAAGTCGCTGCAAATGAATAAACAACACTTGTAACAGCTGCTCCCCAACTTTGCCCGGCTTGAAATTTGAATGCGAAATCCTGGAAAACCTTTTTATAGTTTTCGAACCCTACAAAAGGCGCATTAAAAACATCGTTGAGATTGTGTAGCCCAACATCGTGGAAGCTGACCCAAACGCTGAATACGGCTGGGAAAATGACTAATCCAAAAACGATAATTGCAGTTGGAAGGATTAGTGACCAGGCCAAGCGGGTCTCGCGCGCTTGCAGAGATTTCCAGTTTGATTTGGTCGAGACAGACATTCTCGCCTCCTTCCTTGAAATAAAAAATTGGGGACGTAGCCTTCAGCTACGTCCCCAATTGTATGGGTTTACTCTTGCCGTTCGGCGAGGAGCAATTCAACTTCACCTTGCAGCCATTCAGCCGCGCTTTCGGGGGTCATGATGCCCTCGAGGGCGATATTGCTGATGGCCTGTGGGATTAGCAAGCGGCCTTCGATATCACCGATGACAGCACGTTGGGTGGCGTCATAGCCAGGCTTGAAGAGCCAGCGCTGCATGGTCTCGAAGCCATTGGCGATCTGTGCCAGGGTGTCTTCGGAGTAGTTCGCGAAGTAATCGCTGAGTGTAGACCAACCTTCAACGGCACTCTCCAAGACGGGGACCTTGCCGAAGGGGGCCAGAGCCAGGACATCCTGGTAGTTTTGCCCGGTCATGAAGAACTGGACCACTTCCTGGGCCATAGGATCAGCACCAGCCAGGAGGCCCAAAGTCACCAACTGACCGTAGGAAGCTGCGCTATTGGGACCTTCCATTGTGGCAGCGAAGCCGGTTACACCGGGCAGATCCTCAACGGGGATCTCAACATTGCCGCCGCCTTCCAAACCGGAGCCGTCGACCAGGTCATCCATGATGTAGGTGCTGTAGAAGAGCATACCGGATTGGTCGAGCTCATAGGCTTCACGGGCGCCGCGCCAGTACTGCGGGCCAGGCAGAGCACAGCGCTGCAGGCCAGCGTAGAATTCAAGAGCGGCGACCATTTCTGGGGTATTCATGGAAACTGAGCCATCATCAGCGAAAGGCCAGGCGTCGTTCGACATCGCGACCTGTTCGAACACCTGATGGGGATAGTTCTGACCAGGATCAGTACCCAAAGTGAGACCGTAAAGCAAATTCCCGGTGCCAGGCAGAGCATCACAGGCAGCGTTGATGTCATCCCAGGTGATGGGCGCGTTGACGCCAGCTTCACCAAACGAGTCCGTGCGGTACCAAATAGCCTGGATCCAACCATCGAAAGGTACGGCGGAGTACTTGCCGGTCTCTGGGTTGGTGACCATGGCCAATGGGCCGGCGCGGAAATCATCCTCGCCGATGGCTTGGATGGTGGCAACGGCAGCATCCTCATCGAGAATGCCATCAGCAGCAAAAGCCGAAACGCGCTCCACGCCCATACGAACGATGTCGGGGAGGCGGTTGGCAGCCTGCGCCGTGGCGATACGCTGAGATATTGTGCCTTCATCGATGGGCACAATGCGCAAGTCAATCTCGGGGTGTTCTGCCATGAAGGCAGCCGCAATGGCTTCGTAAGCATCGACTCGCTGTTCCTCATTATCGGTCGTCCAGAACTCGATCACAGTTTTGTCTTGTCGGGGGGCAAAACCCACCAAGAGCGAGCTAATCATGACGACCAGCATAAATATTGAAAACTTCTTCATAATCTTAATCCTCCAGATAGATAAAAAGTGACTTTCGATTTACATTTGTGACTTCATAAGGTATTTTTCTTGTCGATAACATCACCTCCTTCTATGGGGGATCAAGGTGTTCCCCCGCATGTTTCGCGGATAATTAGCGAAGGTTGCAGTAATACCTGATCTGCTCCCCCCTTTTCTCCATTGATGAGACCGATGAGTTTCTCGCATACCATATCGCCGATCTGATAGATTGGCTGGTGAATGGTTGTGAGTGGGGGATGGCTATGTTCTGCCAGAGGGATATTGTCAAAGCCTGTGATGGCGATATCTTTGCCAACAGTTAGGCCGCGCTTTTGAGCAGCGCTGATGGCCCCCAAAGCCATCAGGTCATTGCAGGCCGCGATGGCAGTGGGCGGATTCGGTTGATCTAATAATAATGTTGCTTGCCGAAAGCCATCGCGTTGTGTGAGATCGCCAACCACGATCATTGTCTCATCAAGCTGAAGCCCTTTTTCTGCTAGACCCTCTCTGAATCCTTTTCGTCGATAGTGAGCAAACATAAGCTCTTCAGGAGCAGCAATAAATGCAATGCGTTGGTGTCCTAAGTCAGCCAAATGATGGGCGAGTAAGCGCATGCCATATTCGCTATCTTCATCTACATAAGGAAATACGCGCTCGCTCTCTGTACGCCCAAAAACGACAAAGGGAAAATCGACCTGGCACAAATATTCAATTCTGGCATCGTGACGTCTTGTGCGCACAATGACAAATCCATCAACCAGATAGCTCTGGACTTTTCTGCGATATGTGCGTAGTTCTTCTTCTCCGGGGGGGTGAGTGGAGACAAGTAGGTCGTAGCCAAGTTTTGCAGATTTGTTTCCGATGCCCGCCAAGAATTCGCTGAAGAAGGGATCGGAGAAGCGAGGACCAAAGGTGGGCAGGATGAAGCCAATGGTATCGGTACGTTGTTTTTGTAATCGTTGGGCGATGATGTTGGGGGTGTAGCCCATTTCTTCGGCTACCTGATTCACAAGCGCTTTGGTTTCGGGGCTGACATCATCATAACCGTGTAAGGCGCGCGATACTGTTGTGACAGATTTTCCCACTCTTTCGGCAATATCTTTTAGTGTAACGGACATGGCTTGCCCCAGGTGAATGCGATTAAAAACAACCAAAACGTTTTGGATATAAAATCATTCTATTCCAAAACGTTTTGGAAGTCAAGCAAAAATGCAAGTTTCTAATAAAGTTAGCAGGAAATTGGGAATTTCTATAATCCTTGGGATTCTTCGAATAAATCCCTAATACGTACAGCTTTCATAGTGCGTATATCAAGAAGATAGAGGCCAGTGAATTCGTCCTGTGGGCCAACGCCTAGCCATTCTAACCCGACAAGCAATTGCGTTGCATTTAGCCAGCGACCTGGTCTTTCTGCATCTTCAGAACTCACGGGAATAACATAATCCCTGAGATCATCTTTGTTGATGTTCGTTTGAAAACCAGTAAAATCGACCAGGGTATAGATCGCTGCGCGCTGGAGGTCCTGATCCAACTCCATGATGACCAAGTTCAGATCTACAAATAGTGCATCTCCATAGCCTGTTCCAGAAAGTAAGGCAAGATAACGCCCATCAGGAGATGCATTTGCGCTGTGAAAGTTTTCTTCAGCCTCACTAATCCTATTTTTCGATTTCGTTTCTGTGTTTACAATCCAGAGTTCATCTCGTCTACCAACGGTATGGGCTTCTATTAGCTGCTGGGTGCGATCCCGGTCACTGTAGACGATGGCATTGGTAGTTGGAATCCAGGCCATCGATGAGATTTCGTCGGTAGTGAATAATTCTTATTCCTGACCGTTTGGGCCTTGAATGATGAGCGTGCCCAGATTTTTGACCAGAGCGATGGACATTCCATCTGGGGAAGGGAGAGGGTCTACAGGCCAGGGGTCAACGACCCGAAAAGAATTCAGATGCCCAATTTCGCTTATTGATTGGGGTTGGTCATCAATATATAGCTGTAGATCATACGTACCAGCTTGGATGCCTTGATCGAAGTCAAAGATAGATATGTCGTTAATTTGACCATCAGAGCCATATTGATCGAGATTCCAAGGCTCTTCTTTGTACAGCCATGGCGCACCATCGCGATACCATTCTCTCCGGATAATTAATCCTTCGCCCATATTCGCATACCCCCAGATTGCGTAGATCTGTTGTGTTCCGACTGGGAAGACGCGCTGAGTTTTAGACGCATCTGGCGCGGTTGAAAAAAGGATTTCCGCTGTGAAATTGGGTTGTTGGAATTGTTGATCGTTCGCTACACGCGTAGCAGTTGAGAGGCTATTGACGGTTGGAGTATGAGTTGACAAAGTGGAACTGGATCTAGATGGTGTGTCTTTTGATAGCGATTTCGAGCAACCCGCCAAAAAAATTAGACTCAAGGCAATCCATATTAGCCGATGAGCCACTATCATTCAGTCCTGATCGTATTTGAGGCAAGTCTGGTAGAGTGCCTCTACTTGAGAACTATTTTCCCCAAACCGGCAGCGCTCTTCGCGTAGATGAGAAAAATATTTACCGGTTTTCTCTAGGCCAGTGGGATTCGTTGCCAGCCAAACCGGAGTAGCCGCGCCCTGTTCAGGAGATTCGTGTCCCCCAAACCCCAGATCGTTACTAAGCTTGGAATCGACATCCCCGGGGTGGCACGAATTGACAGAGATCTCGTCGGCTTTAAGCCGATTAGCGAAAGCAACCGTCAACATGCGGTTGGCCTGCTTGGATTGGCGGTATGCTGTGCCATTGCGATAGGGGCGGCGTTTGAATTCTAGATCGTCGAGCTCTAGATCACCAGCCCAATAGCTGGCTACATTGACCACTCTAGATGGCGCGCCAATCTTGAGATGTGGCGTGAAAGCTTCAGTCATCCAGAAATAGCTTAAAACGTTGACGGCGAATTGATACTCGATTCCCTCGGGGGTCTCTGTTCGTACTCTGGGCGAAGCCGCAGCGTTGTTCACCAGCACATGCAGTGGGTCTTCCCAAGCCTCAGCCAAACGAATTACTTCAGACTTGCGAGAGAGGTCGGCGATCAAATAGCTGACCCGCTGGTTGCCCGTATCTTGGATGATCCTTCGCACAGCTCTGCGCGCTTTGGTCTCGTTCCGAGCGATGAGAACGACCTCGAGATTTTCGTGTTCAGCCAACCCCATAGCGATGGCTTCACCTATGGCGCCGGTGGCGCCAGTGACGATCACTTTATTGCGCATATGAGTATTTGTAGAATTAGAAGGCTAAGCCCATATTCTCGTTGATCATTGGGATATCGTATCTGCAACAATTATACACGAAGGTTGCTTTTCTCTGCGGAGAGCATGACCAGCGCAATAAATATCAAGCCAATCCCCAAAACCGCCATAATCGATAGGCGTTCTCCTAGGATCATGATTCCCAAGGCAGAAGCTGTAAGTGGCTCTGCCAGTGTGAGTGTAACCGCTTTTGAGACGGGCACGTTCACCAGGCCGCGGGCGAAGAAGATATATGCCAGGGACGTGGATAGCAAGCCCAGGAACAAAGCAGAGGCCCAGCCGCTAGGCTGTGCAAGCCAGCTCAGATCATGTGTAAACAAGATCGGCGACAAGAGGATGGCACCCAATGTGAAAACAACTGCCATAGCCACATCAGGTGGGGTGTTTTCGAGCATGCCTTTACTTGATACAGAGAAGATGGCATACGAAAGACCCGAGAGTAAGGCGAGAGAAATCCCCAAGACATCCACAGTCAGCTTTTCACCTGGAATTACTAATAAGACCCCACCTGCTATTGCCAGACCGGTCGCGATATACCAGCGCCGAATGGGACGCTCTTTGCGAACGAGCCACCCTAGCAAACCGGCAAGCACGGGTGCGCTTCCAATCGTCACGATAGTGCCGATGGCAACCCCGGCTTTGGCAACCCCGGCAAAGAAGAATAGATTGTAGGCTGCCATACTGATACCCGCAACGAGTGTGGGGATGAGCGACCAGCTTGTTTTTCGGATTGAATAACCGCGCGCCAGGGTGATGACCAACAAGGCCAGCCCTCCAATGGCCAGCCTGATAGCGCCCACCGCTCGGGGATCAGCTTCGGTTGGGGCGAAGGCCTGAGCAGTGCCAGTGGTACCCCAAAGCACCGCGGCCAGAATGATGAGAATTTCTCCTGGAAATTTGCGCATAGCCGCAGCGTTGCCTATAAATGGGTCCCCATTTCGTGCAACGGCAGCAACATCCCTGCCACGAGAAAATATACTTCGTCTGCTGCTTCAGCGATTTTGCGGTTTGTCCATCCGAGCAGGTCGCGATAGACGCGTCCCAAGGGATTAGGTGGGACCAGACCCATCCCAACCTCATTGGAGACGATGATCCAATCGGATTTGCCCTCTTGGATGAGCGCCAGCAGAGACTCAATTTCGGCATCGACGATCTCTGTAGCGCGGGCTTCGTCAGGCTCGAAATCCTCATTCGTGGCAGTCAGCACCAGGTTGCTGACCAGCATGGTCAGGCAGTCCAGCAGGACGAGATTTGCCAGGAGTGGTTGTTCTTTTAAGCTGACAGAAACATCTTTGGGCAATTCGAGCGTTTGCCAATGCCCGGGTCGTTGACCTTTATGTTTCTCGATGCGATCGGCCATTTCGGGGTCCAGTGCCTGGGCAGTAGCAATATAAAGTACCTGCCCGCCATGCTGGACGGCCATTTTCTCAGCGCAGGCCGACTTGCCGCTGCGCGCGCCGCCGATAAGAAAGGTTAATTTTCCCATGTTCTCTTTTCCATCAAAATTGCGAAGATAGCTGCCGATTCCCTTTTATCGGGTAAAACCAATCGGTTAACCTTGAATCAACGAATCAATGTATTTCATGTTCAGCGCTGATTCTACTGAATCGGTCAGATACGTCAATGAAGCAGCGAAGACGTCGTCTTGAATAGGCTCTTGGTCTGTCTCAATCCATCCTAAACTGCGCAGCCACGCTTGCCGAAAGATCTGGTTGCCAAAAATCCCGTGGATATAGCAACCCCAAATCGACCCATCCTGGCTGACAGCACCGTCAAGCACTTGCGCTGCTGCCTGGTTGCGTTCGTGGATCTCCAACCAGGGATGGGCCCCTTTTGTGCGGCCCATGTGAATCTCATAACCCTCGATTTCGCTCCCATCAACTGCGCATAGCCAATTTGAGTTGGAGAGACTGCTTGGGCGAATGCGCGCTTTCGCCCGATAGGTAGCTTTAGCTCCAGCAAAGGTTGTGGATATTGGCAACATACCCAGCCCTTGAGTCTGGATCTCCCTGGATTCAACCTGATGGGGGTCGAGGATTTCAGTCCCCAACATCTGGTATCCCCCACAAATGCCTACCAGGGAACCACCACTGCGCACATGAGCTTGGATGGCATTCTCAAGCCCTCGTGAGCGCAGCCAGCTTAAATCTCCAACAGTGCTCTTGGTGCCGGGGATAATGATCGCATCGGGATTGCCTAACCGTTCTGGTGAGTCCACGTAGCGCAGGCGCACACCGGGTTCTGCGATCAGGGGGTCGAAATCATCGAAATTGGCGATCCGCGGCAGGTGGATGACGACGATATCTACGGAAGCATTCTGGATTGGTGTGATCGGATCCGGAGCCTCCAGAGCAACAGCATCCTCCTCGGGGATATGCAAATCGTAAAGGTAAGGGACCACCCCAACCACAGGCACGCCACTCCGCTCTTCGATGATGCTAACTCCGTCCTCGAACAGGGTGATATCCCCACGGAATTTGTTGACAACAAATCCCTTGAGAATATCCTGTTCCTTCGGAGGGAGCAGCCAATACGTCCCCAAGAGTTGAGCGAAGATCCCGCCGCGATCCACATCCCCAACCAGCAGCACAGAAGCTTCCGCGTATAAGGCGGTTGCCATGTTGACGAGATCACCCTCTTTCAGGTTGAGTTCCGCCGGGCTGCCGGCTCCCTCGATGATCACCAGATCGTAATCGGCGCGCAGCCTGTCGATTGAACCGGTAACCTGTTCCCAGAGGTAATCTTTCTTGGGGTAATAATCACGGGCGTCCAGCGTTTGCCAGGGCTGGCCGTTGACCACGATCTGAGCCCGCGAGTCGGCTTCGGGCTTGATCAGGATAGGATTCATATCGACACTAGGCTCCAGCCCCGAAGCTGCGGCTTGCACGGCCTGGGCGCGCCCGATCTCTGAGCCATCTGGGCAGACCGCGGCATTATTTGACATGTTCTGTGCTTTGAAGGGCGCCACCTTGATCCCCCGGCGGGCGTAGCTGTGACACAGCGCGGTAACTAACAGGCTCTTTCCCGCCGAGGAAGAGGTTCCCAAAATGGCAAGTGTTTTGGCTGTCATAGATGTTTTATTCCGAATGTGAACTCGAGAGTTTGTGAATAATGTGGTTGGTGTCGTTGAGGAGGTTGATAATAGCACCTTCATCGTAAACCGAGATCTTGGTAAGGGAGCAGTGATCCAGGTTGAACTGCCAGAATTTTTCAATCGGAATACCCAACAGGAGGCAAGTCAGAATTTGGAGAGCGCCTCCATGGGCGACCAACAAGAGCGCCTCGTTTTGATGGTTCGCTCGGAGATCGTCATTGAAAGCTGCTGCTCTGGCGGCTACTTGCAGAGGCGTCTCGCCTGCCGGGGGCGCGAAGTTCAAAAGATCTTCGTGCCAGGCTTTGACTGCCTGTGGGTCGCGGGTTTCGATCTCAGCATAGGTCATGCCTTCCCATTGCCCAAAATTCCCTTCACGAATACGAGGATCTGCGATGATTTCGCATTCATGATGGTTGCCAATGGCCACGGCTGTATCCCAGGCGCGACTCAGGTCACTGGCGTAGATTGCATGAAGGTCTTCACCTGCCAGGCGTCGCGCGATGGCCGCTGACTGTTGGCGCCCAATGCTGTTGAGGGGAACATCGCTGTGACCTTGAAACCGACCTTTGAGGTTCCAGTCCGTTTCTCCATGGCGAACCATGAATAATTGGAGCATATTTTAGGAATTCTTCCCACGAAGACTCGTAGGCATCGGAAAAAAATCATGTGGCCCGATGTGTCTTCGCGCTAGTGTAATCAGTATTCTTAGGATTGCAATTCAGCCAGTTTTTGGCGGACTTTGTCGGCGTGTTTGGATTCTCCGGCTTTTGTTTTGGAGCGCACGCGCACGTTGCTCCATTTGGCGACGATGACTCCTTCTGGGTCGATGATGAAGGTTGAGCGGATGGTGCCTTCGTATTCTTTGCCATAGTTCTTCTTCAATCCCCAGGCTCCATAGTCTTTGTGAGCGCTTTTGTCTGGGTCGCTGAGAAGATCGAATCCCAAGCTGTACTTGCCGATGAACTTGCGATGCGATTCGCCATCGTCGGCGCTGACACCCAGCACTACGGCTTTGAGACCGTGGAACTCATCCAGCGCATCGGTGAAGTCGCAGGCTTCTTTGGTGCAGCCTGGGGTGTCATCCTTGGGATAGAAATATAGCACCAGCCATTGACCCGCGAAGTCGCTCAGTGATTTGACTTGCTCATCCTGGTTGGGCAGGGAAAAATGGGGGGCTTTATCACCGATATTGAGCATCGTTTCTCCTTTCCTTGCGAATATTTGGGTGGGCGAGCGGGTTACAACCCGCTCGCCCACCCAAAAAATTATCGACTAACTTCTTTTGTGAGGCTAGATCACTACAAAGAATAACAACAGAGCCATCTCGATTAACTCATTGATCGCGCCGTAGATATCACCCGTCAGGCCAGGGATGCGTCGCAACACGAACAAAGCGATTGCCCAAACAAGTACGAGCGTTATCCCGAGAGAAATGAGACCGATCCAGCCGGCACATAGCCAGGTGGCAATGATGGCTGTCAGGCTGGCGATAGCGATTTGTCGCTTGGTGATGTGCGATTTTACGGCGCTGCCCAACCCCTGGGATCGCGCATAGGGAAAGGCGAACACGGCCAAGGTCATTCCCCAGCGACTCAGCACAGGGATCAGGATCAGCGCTGGGACAGACTGTGGGAAACCACTCAGGGCAGAGTATTTCACCAGGAGCAGGATCACCCCCGCGCTGAGACCGAAGGCTCCAACGCGTTCGTCTTGCATGATCTCCAAGCGTTTCTCAGGGGTGAGGCCGCCCAAGATGCCGTCGAAAGCATCCAGCAATCCATCCATATGTAGTGCCCCGCTCAGCAAAATCCACAACGCAACCAGCAGAGCGGCGCGCAATCCATCAGGTACGATCATCGCTAAGCCGTAGTTGGTGGCATAAAGCAGCGCGCCGATCAGCGCCCCTACTAAGGGATAGAACCCAGCAGCTTGGCCGAGTTCTTTTTCGGTGAAGGCGCGTTTGACCAGCGGCGGGCTAAGGGTGAGGAATTGCAGAGCAGCGAGAAATGGGGTCATAATTTTTTGTAGAGACGCCCCGCCGGGGCGTCTCTACATGCATCATTCTTTATCGGATACACCGGCCTCGCTGAAGGTCGCCATCTCGTCGAGGATCTTACAGGCAGCTTCGACCAATGAAATCGCCAGCACAGCGCCAGTGCCTTCTCCCAGGCGCATGCCGAGGTCGAGCAGGGGTTCCAGATCTAACCATTCTAGCATAATCTGGTGACCCTGTTCCTGGGATCGATGTGCGCTGATCAGGTATTCTGCTGTCTGAGGGGCTAAACTGACAGCGATCATGGCCGCGGCAGTTGAGATGAATCCATCGATGACCACGGGTACCCGGTGGGCGGCGGCTGCAAGGATTGCCCCAGCCAACCCGCCGATCTCGAAGCCACCGACTTTTGCTAGAACATCGAGGCCATTGTTCGGGTCGGGCTGATTGGTTTTGAGCGCGTTTTCGACAGCAGCAATTTTCCGTTGCAACCCAGAATCATCGACACCGGTTCCGCGCCCTACAATCTCGCTAGGAGAGCGCCCAGTGATCGCCGCGGCGATGGCTGCCGAGGGCGTGGTATTGCCGATGCCCATATCACCGGTTGCCAGGATATCGAGTCCTTTTTCGAGTTCTGCATTGACGATTTGAGCGCCCGCTTCGATGGCTTGAATGGCCTGCCCAAGGCTCATGGCTGAGCCTTGGGCAATATTGCCAGTCCCAAGGGCTATTTTCCTATCCACGATATCTGGGTGACCGATTTCACTGGCGACGCCCATATCCACAATGGTCACACGCGCACCGACGTGCTTCGCCAGCACATTGATCGCCGCGCCTCCAAGAACGAAATTCATCACCATTTGAGGGGTGACTTCTGATGGGTACGCGCTGACTCCCTCAGTGACTACGCCATGATCCCCAGCCATGGTTGTGACCACTTTTTTTGTGATCGTAGGCCGAACTTTGCCAGTGATACCGGCAATTTTCACAGAAAGATCTTCAAGTTGCCCTAGACTGCCGCGCGGTTTGGTCAGATCATCCTGGCGAAGCCGCGCACCTTGCATGGCGGTTTCATCCAGGGGTTGTATTTTTTTGATAATTTCTTGGAGTGTCATATCCTATCCTATTCAGATTAGGTTTTCATGCTGGGTGATCCTAAGGGAGAGCGGCGCCATAGGGTCACATGGAGGAATGAATTTTATTCAAACAGTTCAGGGTGCAGGAACTTGGCTAGTTCTTCCAGCCCGTCAACCAAACGCGGACCAGGGCGACTTATGATGTCGTCATTGAAAATGTACACCTGTTCATTCTGAACCGCGGACAAACTGTCCCATCCGGCGCGGGCGGCTACAGTTTCTGGGGTCACTCCGCCGTAGAAGTTGTCACCCAATAAAATGATATCGGGATCTTGTTGGATGAGTTCTTCCAGGTTGATCTGCGCCCAGGCGCTCTCAAGGACGCCGCCTATATTGACGCCTCCAGCTTGCGCAATCAGTGTATCATGGAAGGTGCCCGGACCGGGGGTCCAAGGCGCATTGGGGTCTGTTGCATCCAGTTCGTAAAATATCGTGGGGCGTTCTTCCACCCTAGCGACAGCTTCTTCCACAGCTGCCATACGCGCCGCAAAATCAGCGATCAAGCTTTCAGTTTCTTGCTCGTGACCCGTGATCTGAGCGACAATGCGCAAATTCTCAAACATTCCCTCGAGGTCCGTTGGGTTTGCAACCGCGAAGACTGTCAGGTCCAGGCTCTCTAAGGTCTGGATCTGTTCAGGGGCAGTTAAACCTGCGGCCAGAACCAGATCAGGCTCCATCGTGAGGATAGTCTCAGTGTCCAGATCACCCCAGCCACCACCAATATCGGTGATCTCCAGGGCTTGTTCAGGGTAATTCGAGACGGTATCTCGCCCGATGAGTTGACCGCCGGCGCCAATTGCGAAAAGGATTTCTGTGTTCGAGGGCGCCAACGAGATGATCTTCTGTGCAGGCAGCGTAATGCTCACCATTCGGCCAAGGCCGTCTTCGATTTCGAGAACTTCGATGCTGCTCTCCTCAGAATCTACGGCGGATTCCGCAGTCTGCTCTTTAGCAGCCTGCTCTTCAGCGGCCTCTTGCTCAACAACTGGCTCATTTTCCAAAGCCAATTCGAGTGTCTCGGGTTCAACTTCTGCTGCAGGTGTGCAGGCGCTCAATAAAAACACTGAGATCAATAGGGCTAAGGCGATAAAAATGAAGTGTCTTTTTGACATGTTCGTAACTCCTTCTAAATGATGTACTTGTAGAATCAAAAACCCCTGCCGCAATGACAGGGGAGGTAGTATTCGATATAGTGCAAATTCTAATGGTATTCCCACCTCCTATCCGCGAGGTTTGTGGAAATCGCGATCGTAGTGGGCGGCCTGGCTTTGAACAGTGAACAGTGGTCAGTGGTCAGGGGTCAGTGATTTTCATCAACTGATTACTGATTACTGGGAACTGATAAACTGGCCATTACAGTTGCGGGACAGCGCCGGACTTGGATGCACGTATGTGCAACGCTCACCGGCTTCGCCTCGGTAGATGGACTCTACCGAACCTTCCCATCCGGGGGGTTCAGGTACTAAGATCGGATTATTGAGTTGATAAAGAACAAGCTTTCTACTTGACTGAATTCTATCACAAACGTCAAAACAATACTGTGAAATTGTGTAGGGATTATCCTGATAAATGTCAGGTTTCTCCGTTTTTCTAGTGGGTGGCGAGTTTTTGACCTAGCTTGTAAGCCTTTTCCATCAAGTTGGGCTGTTTTTCGACATCGCCAACGTCCATAGCAGTGCCATGGACGACGCCAATGATCTCTCCATGCAAATAGCGGAACATCGATTCAAAGGTATGGATAGCGTTGATACCGCCTGATGTTTCCAGATTCGTGTCCCCGTAGGCTAAAACGATACCAATCTTTTTGCCATGCATAGGTTTACTGGAATCTGCCTCAAAGGCATACCAGCGGTCAATGCATAATTTTAATTGTGCACTGATCGTAAACCAGTAGATGGGACTGGCGAGGACAATCGTATCTGCCTGTCGAAGTTTGGGATACAACGTTTGCATATCGTCCTTAATGATGCATACACCATCAGTTTCGTAGCACTCATTACAGGCGTCGCAGGGTTGGATATCCATGCTGTGGAGATAGAAACTATCGACTTGAGCACCCGATTCTTTGGCCCCCATTGCAACTTGGTCAGCAAGGGTGGTGCTGTTGCCATTTGCCCTCGGACTTCCTTTCAAAATTAGGATATTTTCTGACATGTTGTCCTCCTATCGCTTTTTTTGGACACCTTTTTCAGCCCTCTTCTGCATTAATTTTGCTTTTCGGTTGCCATTTCCAGTTTGCCTGAGCTTTTTGTACATATCCAAGCCCAGGAAATGGGAAGTGTGCTGCAAATACCAAAGCATTCACTTGCGCGCACTTATCTAAGAGTTTCGCTTTTGTAGCGATGGTTTGGGTTGGGTTGGCATCATACGATGAATACCAATCTCGTTTTGCCATGAACAAAGGGTGCGCGATCGTATCAGAGATATGCATCAAGTGTTCACCAGACGAAGTGAGGCTTAGGACACTATGGTCATGGCGGTGGCCCGGAGCCGATAATAGCCGGCAACCCGGAAGGAATTCCTCCCCATGCTTTACAAGCGATATCAAATGTTTGATCTTTGTATACGCATCCCAGGTAGATTGGGCTTTGTCTTCTGTCCAATTGTTCAGCTGGGTGAGTTCAGCGCGTTTCTTCTGTGTAGTCCAGAATTCCCAGAAATCTTCCATCATTATGTGGCTGGCATTTGGGAAGGATATTTCTCCATCTTCATCCAGCAGTCCCCCGACATGATCCCTGTCCGAGTGCGTTATGACAACAACGTTAATCTCACCTGGATCTATTTCCAGTTCTTCAAGACCCCGGAATAAATTACCCATCGGTCTGGGAATCCCTGCATCAACCAGCACATTCCGCTCTCCTATCCGCAAAAAGAGATTGTTGTAATCCACAGGAATATTTTCCGGATCGAAGGAAAATTCATGGGCAACTTGTTCGAGTTCTTCTGCGTTTGAGTTGACAATCAATCCTTCGGCAGTGTCTGTGCTGGAAAAATCATTGATCACAAAGCAATGAAGCTCACCCACCTTGAATGGATATTTTCGTGTACTCATGGCTCTATCTTCTCCCAATTCGCACGGCTCAAAATAAAAATGTCACCGAAGGCTATTGAAAATAAATGTGCCTGGGAGTACAGCTCTTCCCAGGCATTCTTATTTTAGGTTATCGGCTCCTATCGAGGACAACGGTTAGAGTTGTTTTGTGAGATAGTAGCGCTGGTGTCCGGGTGGGAAGTCGTTCAACTCGCCATAGATTTTGTAGCCATGTTTTTTGTAGAACTCAGGCGCTTGAAAACTGAACGTGTCCAGGTAGGCATTCTTAGCACCGCGCTTTCGTGCTTCCTCTTCTGCCCTAGCAAGTAATTGGCGTCCATAGCCTTGACCGCGATATTCTTCTTTTAGCCACATCAAATCCAAGTTGAACCAATCCCAGTGCGTTGCGCCAATCACACCTCCCACAATATCTTGATCAGCCGCGCGCAGTACGATGCAAAGCTGTTGTCCTTTGTCATCGCCGGCTTTTTGGATGTTGTATTCGTGAATCCCACCACCAATAATTCCCCATTCTGGCTGTTCAACGTGTTCAAAACTGAATTCTCCACTCATGATCCTTTTCCTATTTCAAGTGATAGCGACTCGTCAATGGATCAGCTCAACGGTTTCTTCGCACGATGCCTTGCTGCCAGGCATAAACGGCTGCCTGAGTGCGGTCGGCGAGATGCAGCTTGCTGAGGATGTTACTGACGTGCCCTTTGACGGTATTTTCGCTGATCACCAATTGCTCGGCGATCTCGCTGTTCGAGAGGCCGCTGGCGATCAGTTTCAGGACTTCCATCTCTCGGTCTGTTAGTTCAGTGTAGGGGTTGAGTTCCTCGCTCTTGGCTCCATGGATTTCTTGAATCACGCGCGACGCTACCCTGGGGTGTAGAGTGGCCTCACCGTGTGCAGCACGCCGAATGGCCTCCGCCAGCTCGTCCATCTTGATGTCCTTGAGGATGTACGAAATAGCGCCCGCTTGCAAAGCGGGAAAGATGAATTCATCCTGATGATAAGAGGTCAGCACGACCACTTGCGTTCTCGGGCTAGCGTTCTTTACTTTGCGGGTCGCCTCGACCCCATCGATCTCATCCATAACCAAATCCATCAAGACCACATCGGGGATGTGTTCTAAGGCCATATCTACAGCATCTTCCCCCGATTTGGCTTCCCCCACAACAGTCAAATCAGGTTGTGCCTCTAAAAAAGCATAAATTCCGCTGCGGACAACTTCATGATCGTCAACGATCAGAACGGTAATTGGTTGAGTCATTCACATATCTCCGGTTCGAATATTGCTCCATTTTGCAGGTGGCAATGATTTTGGTACCAATATTTTTTTTACTCATAATTTTGAGTTCTCCATCTAACAACTCGACACGCTCGCGGATCGAACGCAATCCCATCCCGCTATACCTCTTATTTGGGTCGAACCCAACGCCATTATCGGAAACAGTCAGGACAACCTGATTGGGGTGGAATGACAGATGGATCTTTGCCTCGGTGGCCTGGCTGTGACGGGCAATGTTAGAAATAGTGCCCTGGGCGATGCGGAACAGCGCTTGTTCGACATCGCGCGGGATGCCCCGGTTGCCTTGTGCGTGGACGTAGATCGGTATACCAGTCTGATGTTCACATTCCCTGGCATATCTGCGAATAGCTGTGGTTAGTCCTTCACCTTGTAGGGCGACAGGACGCAATTCCTGGATCAAGTCTGTCAACTCACGGCGAACTTCATTGACTAATCTTTCGGCTTCATCCAAGTGATCTACCGCTTGCTCGGGCTCAGGGTTCATCTGAGTGCGGGCGGTGGCCAACTGGGCTGAGGCAGCGAAGGCCTGCTGTTTCACGCTATCGTGCAAATCGCGGGCCAGACGATTACGCTCCTCGATGGCCGAGATCTCCTGGCGTTCATCGAGCAAGTTCTCTAGTTGTGCGGCCATATGGTTAAGCGTGCCACCCAAATTGCCCAACTCGTCTTTGATCGGATCGTCGACGAACACAGAGAAATCGCCCTGGCTCCAAGCTTTCGCTGAATTTCCTAGTCGGTTTAGGCGTGAGGTAAGCCCTCTCGCAGTCAGGAAGCCGAATAGGGTTCCAAAGACACCGGCGATCAAGGTGATGAAGAGCAGTCCAAACCCAACCTGGCGCGATATTTGTGGCCAGCGCAGAACTTCTAGCAATTGCGATTTGTGCATGAACCCCAAGACACCTACGATTTCGCCGGAACCATTGTTGTGGTAAATCGGAATCGCTCCAGCGATGATGTCGTTGGATATTTTGTTGACTAATTTGTCCGAACCGATCTCACCTCTGAGGGCAGCTTCGAACGGGGCGCGTAATCCAGGAACTTCATCAGGATCGAGAGGATCTCCAGCGCGCGTTTGTGTGATGAAATCGTGCGGCACTGCATCGATTAGATTGCCCTCGCCATCGGTGTAGAGCACGTAAAGGACGTTGGTGCTGGTCACATTGAGAATGAAATCACCGATCTCTATGGGGGTGATTTCGGCTACCGTAGCCCGGAACTGGCTCAATAAATCCTTCAACCCTTCCACATCTGGCGGGAACGTAGATAAAAACTGCCTTCCCAAACGATTGTAGGAGCCCGCTGTGATATCCAGGAACAGCTCTTCGGGGGTCACTCTGGTTTTGGAGACGATATAAGCCGACACGCCCATAATGACAATCGTACTGGTCAGCAGCAAGGCGGCTACAGTGATCCCGAAGTAACTCAGTGTCAACTTCCAGCGCAATTTTCCAAATTGATCTCGAATCAACTGCCAGAGGTTCATGTCTTAACTATACAACAGCCTCGCGGCCATGACAATGTGAGAGATGATACGGCTTTCTCGAAGTCCAAATATGACATTTGAAGGAGTTGCGCACTTGAAGCGGATTGGGCTGGTCCAGCCATTTTCTCGCTGAACTGGGTGAGTCCTAATTGTATTGGCTCTCTTTAGGAATCTCCGTCGAAGGTGGCCGATTTTGGGACCCCCAAAATCTGGATTTCACCATAGGAATTCCAGAGACCCATTGTATTCCTATGGTAATTCCGAGGCATGAAAGATAATCCTTTAGTATTGTGTTAAATTGTACTCAGGAGTGGTGCAAATTGTTCGTTTTTCTACTAATATTGTGTCGAGTAAGAGAAAGCCTTTTACTCCTCCAATGGCGGGGGATGGGTTTGGTACCATCCCCCATTTGGTTTAACCCGTTTTGCCCAGTACCCTACTCAAGTAGGGGGAAAGACTCTACTACAGTGTTATGTGCGCTGCATAGATTTTGATTTATGATCGGTATATATGTAACGGAAATCGCCCCGGAGGTGCGGGGGCGACGACTGGAAAGTACATGGCCCGATCAGACCGTGTTGGACTTTCCTATGATTAGTATACCTGATTATTCTCCCTATCGGAATAGATGTATCCAGATTTGGGGATGTAGGGTGTGCCAGGCACGCCACACATCCCCAAATTTGCCTTTTTCCCATGAAATAGCAGGGAGCATAGGTTCTGGAAAGGGGGTGGTTGCGAGAACAAATTAGTTTAGTATTCGTCCCAAAACTTAATCCAACTAAAATTAAGGAGAAGAACCGTGAGTTCTAAAAAACTAATTATTATGGTTGGCTTATTGGTCATCGCCAGCATGGCGCTAGCCGCTTGCCAGCCCGAAACTGTCACCGTTGTCGAGACGGTGGTTGTAGAGGTCGAGAAGGAAGTCGAGGCAGCCCCCGCAGAAGAGGCTCCTGAAGCTGAGTGCTGCGATGCGTACCGCATTGCCCTTTTCGAGGAACCTGTTTCCCTGAACTACTGGAACTACCTTGGCCCAGGCAGCTCTGTCTGGACGAGCTATGTCATCTCCCAGAGTCAGGCGCAGTTGTTCCAACTTTCAGACCAGCGCTTTGACTTTGTGACCCAGTTGGCGCTCGAGATTCCCGAACCCGTCGATAACGGCGATGACACCTACACGATCACCGTTGATTTGGTTCAGGACGCAGTCTGGAGCGATGGCGAGCCCATTACCGCTCAGGACTATGTCTTTACGTTCAACACCTGCAAAGATCTCAAGCTGACTCAGAACTGGCCCAACCAGTGTACGCCCAATGATGTTGAAGTCGAAGTAACCGCACTGGACGACTACACCGTTGAGTTCCACTTCCTGAACCAGGCCCCCTCCTTGGGGAACTGGCAGGCGGGTTTGGCCTTGGCACCGATCCTCCCAGAACATTACTGGGCAGAGAAAGCTGCCGAAGGTTACGCCTTTGTAGAAGAAATTGCAGCACCGGGTGAAGCCCCAGAGCCTATCATGGTTGCCTGCGAGGGCGACGATATGCACCCCGACTGCACCGCAGCTTTGGAAGAAGCTGGAGAAGATGCAGAGAATGTCGAAGTCGAGCTGACCTGCGAATCTGAAGGTGGTCTTCCTGAAGACTTCCAGTCTGCTTGTGATGCCTATGCAGATGAAGTAGCTGTCTACGACGAGGCTTTCACCAACGCCCGCACCACACTGTACGAAGCCGACGCCAGCGACGTTCCGGTATATGGTGGTTACACCACCGATACCTGGGAGCCGGGCGCCTTCGTTCAGCGTTCTGCCAACGAGTCCTACTATTTCAAGGGCGCCGAAGTTGTTGAGTTTGAAGATGGCACCTGGCAGTTGACCATGCCCGATGGCACCAACTACCAGCTATACGGCAATGCTGAAGGCGAAGAAACCCTGCGCTTCACCCAGGGTCCATTCAGCCCCAACATTGTTTTCTCCATCTATGGCTCACAGGATGCTGCTTTCTTGGCCCTGGCCAATGGCGAGGTGGATTACGTGATCAACCCATTGGGGCTGGCACGTGGTTTGCGCGAGCAGGCCGAGCGTGGCGAAGGCATTCAGACCTACACCAACGCCGATTATGGTATGTACTACCTGGCCTTCAACATGAACAAATTCCCCATGTCCAACTACGAGTTCCGCCACGCAATGGATATCTCCATTGACAAGGACTTCGTGGTCAACAGCGTGTTGGGTGGCGTTGTCTTCCCGATGTACTCCACTATGCCTCCTGGAAATGGCTTCTGGCACAACCCTGAGGTTGCCAAGCCTTACGTTGAGCTGACTCGCGCCGAGCGCGTTGACATGGCCGTTCAGGTTCTCAAGGACGCCGGCTGGAGCTGGACTGCTGAACCCTTCTGGGATGAAGATCTGCAAGATGTGACTCCTGGCGAAGGCATCCTCGGACCCGATGGCAAGGAAGTTCCCGAACTGACCATCCTCGGTCCTGGCCCTGCGTACGACCCCATCCGCGCCACTTTCAACCAGTGGATCTCTGAGTGGGCTCGTGAGCTTGGTTTCCCCGTGAAGTCTGAGCTGACCGGTTTCAACACGATCCTCGGTCCCGTCTTCATCGACGCCAATTACGATATGTACATCCTCGGTTGGAGTCTGGGCAACGTCGCTTTCCCCAACTACTACTTCGACTTCTGGCACAGCAGCCAGTGCACCGCGGACACGGGCAACTACAACACTCCGTGCCTCAAAGATGCTGAGTACGATGCAGTCGTGGAAGAGTTCATGGAGACTGGTGACCTGGCGCGCGCGCAAGAGCTGATCTACCAGGCGCAGGAGATTCTTGCGGACCGCCGTCCGTATATCACCCTGTTCTACAAGCAGACCCATGACTTGGCCCACAGCCGGGTGAACTTCCCATACACCGAGTCCCTGGGAGGCATCGAGTTCCAAACTGGCTTCCAGACCGACGCTCAAGTGCTGCTCACCAAGTAATCTGTTTTAAGTTCAAGAAGTAACGCGAAGCCCCCGATTTCGGGGGCTTCGTCCTTTATATTTTATAATCCGCGAACGTTATTCCATACCCCCCTGTGATAATTCGCCCTTTTCCGGTATGATTTATCTATGCCATTCTTTGCATCCAAACGTGAACGACGATTATGGCTCTGGTCGCTGATCACTGTTGTGGCTATTTATTCCACATTGGGGTTGACATGGAAGCTGGCTGCTGAACTGCGCCAACGCAATTTGCTGGATATCTCGTTTGTCGTTGGCTTTCTCTTGGTGATCATTGCCATCATTGGGAGTGGTATAGGGAGGCGATCCGAGTGGCGAGAGATATGGGTGCTTCTAGGTGTCGTGGCTGTTTACGGGATGGTGATGGTAAGGATCGCGCTGACCCCGGAGGAGCGCACCCACTTGTTCGAGTACGGTATTCTCGCAACGCTCATCTACCAAGCTTTGAGTGAGCGCGCCAGCAATGGACGCAAAGTGCCCTCACCCGCGATTCTGGCGGTGTTGATCACGGCTCTTTTAGGCTGGCTTGATGAAGGGATCCAGGCGCTGCTACCCAACCGGGTCTATGACATCCGCGATGTTGGCACCAATGCGCTAGCAGGCGTGATGGCCATTGCGGTGGTCCTGACCCTGGCGTGGGCGCGTCGTAGGTGGGGTCGCGAATTCACTCCTCGAAACTGATAGTTACCTTTGTCCCATCGGTGCGATCGTACTCCAACTCAGCGTTAATTTGTTCTGCCAATATCCTTACCAGCTTTAGGCCCAATGTGTCTAATTCTTGAAGACAGACTTGGGAGGGTAAGCCAATACCATTGTCGCTAACAATCAAAACTTTTTTGTCTCCTGGCGTTGTTTTTGCGGATATCTTTATTACCCCTTGTTGATTGGCCGGAAAAGCGTATTTGAGAGAATTCGATACTAATTCGTTGATGATCATTCCACAGCATATGGTGCTATCGATGCTAAGGGAAATGTTTTCAAGTTCAAGCTTCAGTCCTATTTTGTCGGGATTGATAGCGTATGATTTAAATAGGTGTTTTGTCAACTTCTGAATATAATCATCGAATTCAATCTTCGCCAGATCTTCGGTTTGATACAAAACCTCATGGATTGTTGCCATGGAATAAATGCGCCCCTGAATTTCGTGCAGGATATCCTTGGTGTTTTCATCTTCGACCGATTTGGATTGTAAGCTTAGTAAACTCGTTACAATTTGCAGATTATTCTTTACTCGATGGTGGATTTCCCTAAGCAGCATTTCTTTTTCGCTCAATGATTCTTTTAGTTTCTCTTCTGCTTCTATTCTGTTGGTGATATCTCTCATCACAGCAAGGATTCCGATAGTTTTCCCACTCTTTTTGAAAAGCGAACTCCATAGTTCGAGCACATACTTGCGGCCTGATTTAGCATGTCCTGTGATTTCAATAGGGGAAATCTCTTGCCCACTGATGATCTTTGGAAATAACGATCCCATCTTCGCCAGACTTCCAGGGGTGAACATCTTGAGGATCTGAAATCTGCTACCGATGATCTCTTGCTCCGAATACCCAGAGACATCGAGAATGCGTTTATTGATCCGTACGATTTTGCCAGTTAGGTCAAGCAGTGCAATCCCATCTACCACCCCATCGAAAATGGCGCGAAACTCTTCCTCACTTTCTATTAGAGCAATTTCGGCACGTTTGCGATCGGTAATATCTCGCATCACACCAATCATGCCGGCAACCTTGCCACCTTTCCGTAACACGCTCCCCCTCATTTCCACATCCAGTTTTTTGCCAGCCTTGGTACTTACTTCAACTTCAAATGTGGGGATGGGTTTGCCAGCAAGTAGTTTGGCGAAATTGGCTACCATTGTAGCGATACTACGCTGAGGGAACATCCGCAGAAATTTGAACCTCTTGCCGATTACTGCTTTCTCGGGATATCCACCTACATCGATAATGCGTTTGTTTATCCGAGTAAGCCTGCCGGTATTATCAATGATTGCGATCCCATCACTCACGCCGTTGAAAATCCCCAATAATTCTTGTTCGCTGTCAAGCAAGGCTTGTTCTGCTTGCTTGCGTTTGGTAATGTCTCTCAGCAGAGCCAAATATGCGCGCTTATCTTGCCAGGCAGTTTCTACTATTCGCAACTCTGCTATGCCTCGGCTTTTATCGGGAAGAATAATGTTCAGTTCGGGGGTTTTATCTTGATCGAGGGGAATGTCTATGCTATTCCCTTTTAGCTCACTCGAATTACGCCCTAAATAGGAAGCTGCTGTTTGATTGATAAATTTAACTTTCCCCTGTAGGTCAACGACGATAATGCCATCTGTGCTTTTCTCGACAATATTGTAGAAGCTGGCCCTGCTTTTCTCCAACTCATTAATGGCCTGGTCTGCTTTTTTGAGCGCAGCATCCAATTCGCTGGTACGTTCTTTTACTTTGATCTCTAGATCCTGCTTGCTTAGCAATGATAATTTTTCTTGTTCGAGATATCCTTGGGGCATGGATTCAAGAATGCACAGGGGTACATCGACATCCATAAGCGTATCTCTAATCTTTTGGTAGGCATTAGATAAGATTTGGTTTGTAATTTGGGTCGAAGCGATTGCTGTGTAGCGATCGATATACTTTGAGATCAGATCAGAGAATGCAAGCAGTGTCTTTTGTATTCCTTCTTCCCCTTGGTGTTCTATCATGTCTTCCAAGAGCAAAGTAATCGATAAGATACCATCCTCTTTGATTTGACACATTTTTAGAATGGGGTGGTTCTCAACACATCCTTGCAGGATATCGCTAAGCATTTGCTGTCCGGTTGTGGGGACTAATACTCCTAAAACTTGGTTGATCAGGTATGCATATACTCTTGCGATCAACTGATCGTCGCGTAGGCGCAGTAAGGCATCTCTATCAAAAGACCACGCATCTGTTAACGTGGGTTTCACCATGGCATGGAGCCCCCTCTCTGATACTGCCATAGCTATAAAAGCAAACCCCCATATTAATAGGTTGAAGATGTTATACCAGCGAGGCTCTGTTCTTAGTGTTGATGTGATGCTAAATATGGATATCGGGAGCGCGATGAATACGAGCGAACAAATTCCTGCCAGATTGAGTTTGGCGTATGGAAATTCCATAATAATGCGCGACAATGGAATTTGCCATATCCTTACAATTTCTCTGGACCTCAGAATACCGCCTGTAACAATACAGACTAACCCACTCAGCCAGAGGGCGAATTCGACATAAACTACACCTGAGCCAGCAAGAAAGAAATGATCTACTGCACCCACCAAAGCTGATACTAAGATCAGGCAGCCTCCGACTGCCATGAATTTCCGCCCCAAGCCTCCTCTCATCATGCGCGCGTTGATGAAGGCGATATAAGCAAATATTGTCGCAGAAAAAAAGAAAATCGTCCCAGAGATGTAAAAGAAAACTATTTTCATCAACTACCGTTCTCTTTTGAATATTATATAGCAGCTTCAAGGTTTATCTCTTGCTCTTTTGATAGGTCTCTAGGAATTGAATAAACGAGAGATCCCTTAACGTGATTGAGGCATAGGGACACTCTCGCCGAAGGAGCGCCTGTGGCGAAGGCTCGAAGCAATCTCCTCTTTCAACCTGGAGACTGCCACGCTCGCCTCGCTGGCTGGAGGTCCATCTTCGATTCAACGTTCTGATTTTGGAATCCAGATCACACCGACTACAAAACCTAACAACATGATCAGCGCCCCACTGTAATATGGATACTCGATGTGCATGTCGAAGAGCACCCCAGCCAGCAACGGACCCACGATGCGCCCCAGGCTTATGAAGGCATTGCTCATTCCCATCGTGATACCCTGGTCCAGGGTGGCTCGTTTTGAAGTCAGCGAAGTCACCGCTGGGGCGAGCAGAGCCGTGGTCAGGGTGAAGGCGGCGATGGTCAGCATGACAGTCAAGACTGTGTCCGCTAATGAGATCAGCAAGAAGGTCACCGCTGTAGCCAGCAAAGAGATTTTGATCAACGGGGATTCGCCCCAGCGTTTGGTCAATGGACCTACGAGCAACCCCTGGGCAATCGCCGAAACTAACCCAAATACCATAAAGACCCAACCAACTTCTTCGGGACCGTAGCCGAACTTCTCCGCGGCGTACAACCCAAAGATGCCGTAGAAGATCATCAGCCCGCATGTGGAGATGAAAGCCATCAGGAGCAGGACCCCGATGGGACTCAAGATGCCATCCCTTAGATCACGCAGGGGGTTGGACGAGAGCTTCTTCTTCGTAGGCTGGCGTTTCTCTGGAGGCAAAGATTCCGGCAAGAAAACGGCAATTAACCCTAGGGTTAGGAAGGACATCCCGCCAGCGATGAAGAAGGGCATCGAGAGTGATTCGCCCCCCAACAAGCCTCCCAGCCCGGGGCCGAGGATTGTCCCAACCCCCATAGCAGCGCCCAAGAGACCCATGCCGCCACCACGTTCTTCCTCGCTGGTGCTGTCGCCGATGTAGGCCATGGTGGTGGGCGATGTGGCTGAGGAGAGGATGCCCGAAAGGATGCGCGAGACGAAGAGCATCCACAGGCTTGTGGAGAGACCGAAGAGGACCATTGCGATCCCATAGCCCAAGATGCCGATCATCAAGATGGGTTTGCGGCCGTGGCGGTCTGATAGGCCCCCCCAGATGGGAGCAAAGATCAACCGCATGGTAGCGTACGATGCTACGAGTAGGCCCAGCTCAGTTCCGCCCGCGCCCAGGTTCTCGATGTAGAAGGGCATGATGGGGATGACCATGCCGAACCCGAGCATGATCACTACCAGCGTTAAGGCCAGGATGTAGATGTTGCGGCGATTCGTGGTGGACATGTTTGATTCAATTTCGACGAAGGACAGGTGACGGAAGACCGGCACCCTGTCCTCTATCCTCGGTCATCCGAAAGTTCTAATCTAAAATCACAACCGATCCCCGACCACCATCCACTCGTAGTCGGTCGCCACTTTTGATTCGCATAGTGGCATCACCGCAGCCAACTACGGCAGGGATGCCCAGCTCGCGGGCTACAATGGCGGCATGAGAGAGCGGCGCTCCGATGTCAGTGACCACGGCAGCGGCGCGCGGGAAGATCATCGTCCAGGATATGTCAGTTTGCGGGGTGACTAGGATTTCGCCTGGTTGCAGTTGTGCGCCCTCTTCGGGGGTGAATGCGCAGCGGGCGATTCCTTCGATCTGACCAGCTGATCCCGGTGAGCCTTCGATGATTTTGCTGCCATTCTTTGAATGTAAAAAAGATTGATCAAAGATGTCACTGCGCCGATCAGGGTCTGCAGCCCACTGGAAAGGATCGAAGCGACCGCGTATCACCGAAGGATAGGTTGGCAGTGATTTGAATTTCTGATATTTCTCTTTGCGCTGGGGGATATTTTGGATGGGAGCATTATCTCCAGACAAAACATCCAAAACATCACTCAAGTGGAGGAAGAAGATATCCTCTCCCAGGTCGGTCAGCTCTGCAGCCCTCAGTGCGAACAGGCGCACTATCCAGCGGTCGCGGATATATTCAGAGCGGGATCGCTCCCGCAGCCGCGCTCTGCGAGCGCTTTCGGCGAGTTTTCGGGCGAGCGATTTCGTTTTGCGTGGGTGTCGGCTGATTAGCCTGTCCCAGGCGTCTGCATAGGATGCTTTCTTCATGTTCAATAGCTCGATAGTGTCGATGGGATTCTCAGCGAGCCTGGACAGCTCCTGATCGATCCAAGATGGGTCTTCCATAGGGCGCGCTACCGAGAGCTCGAATTCGTGTGGTCCGCGATGGCCGAAGTGTTCAAGATAATTCTCTCGAGGCATCTCGCCGTTAGCAACCTTGGAGAGTCCCAGCACGGGACCCAAGGAGGCCAGCATGTCCGTGCCGGATGTGTCCTCGTTCAAGTTAGCGATCAAGATGCTGGCATCATCGCGCCCAACCAGCGGCTTCAGTTCACGGCGCAAATTCAAGGTATAGTCTGCCGAATTTGCTGCAATACCGAGTACGATCCAGACAGCATCTTTTACATGAGGTTTGATCTGCTCATTCCATAATTGGGTCAATTCTTTTCCACTACGCACGGCTTGAAGCTGTTCTCGCGTGCGCTGGAACCAAGCGGGATTGCTATCGAGATATGAATCGAGCCCTTTGATGCCAGCACTCTGTTTTCCTTGCACCCGCATCAGATTTGGCAAATTGCGCAGGATCTCAAGTTTAGATTTTGGGATCAGTGGGATCTCCATCTCGTCGGGGATGCGCATATACAATGTGCTCTCTAAGTTCTTGAGAATCTGTGCGCGCTTCTGCCCTACGGCATTGAATAATGTCGCCATAATGCTGATATTGAGATAAGGAAACCCGCCGATATTGCCGACTGTGGGGAAGCCTGGCAAAAAGACCCACTCATCCAGCGTGAACTGGATCACCGACCAGGACAGTGGCGTCATCACCTCGGTGACGGCTTCGCCAAAATTAACATTGGACCACAGGTAGTCACCTGTGAGGGTAGCGTTCCATTCGTTGTTTGTAATGTTCATGATGTTCCTATTGCGTTGATCTGGCAAGGGACGGTCTAGCGCAGACCGAATGGCTTGATGGTCACTTGCTGTTGAATAAAAGTAGCGAGGTTTGCGATCGCTTGACGGGCTTCTGGGATGAACGCTGCGCCTAAATGGAAAACATGGAACATCCCTTTCCAAATTTCAAGTTTGACTTCCACTCCTGTGCTACGAGCGCGCTCTGCAAGACCAGTTGAATCATCGAGTAAAACTTCTCTTGTGCCTACCTGAATAAACAGGGGTGGCAATCCGGAAAGGTCAGCATACAGTGGGGAAATATGTGGGGTCTTAAGATCATACTCACCTGCGTAATTCCGGGCTGTTGTTCGCATGAAATCGGCAGAATTTATGAAATCGTCCTTTTCTTTGTTTCTCATCGAATTGCTGCTGCCTGTCAGGTCAGTCCAGGGAGAGATGCATGCCATCGCCGCAGGGAGTGGTGATCCCTGGTTACGAAGTTTCAGCGCAGTCGCCAGAGCCAACCCGCCACCGCAAGAATCTCCTGCGATGGCGATGCTCTTTGGGGAGTACCCTTCATCTAACAGCCATTGATACGCGCGTACTGCGTCTTCCAATGCAGCTGGATACGGATCTTCTGGAGCTAAGCGATAGTCAAGCGAAAGACACTGCATCTGTGCTTTCCGCCCCAATCGAGAAATCAGATCGCGGTGGGGATTGCCAGAATTTAGATAGTAAGCGCCTCCATGAAGATAAAGGATGGCCTGTTCTCGATTGACCCCTGGTGTGCTAATCCATTCTGCAGGTCTGCTGCCCACTCGAATTGGTTCACAGAGTACATCACCGGCGAGTTTAACCGCCTGGCCATATTTTTCCATTTTGGCACGCTGCACATCAATGGAAGGATCCTTGTAAAAATCTGCCATCTGATATCGCATTACTAAGGAAGCGATCACAGCTTGTAGGCTCATGAACCCTCTCCATCACTCCAACCATATTCACGGAAGAAATAGCGCGTGGTTTTGTAGTACAGTGACCCAGGAACAAGGTTTCGGAAAAAGATCTGCATTTTCGTCAGCCAATCAGGAAAGCAGATCACCCTATTCTTGTTTAGACAGCGCAGCGAACTATCAACCACCTTGTCCGGGGATATCCACCGGAAGGGTCCCCAGTCGACGATTGCTTCCTTAGGGATGCCTAGTCTGGTGTGCATATCTGTCTTGGTCAGCCCTGGGCAGACCACTTGAACCTGGACGCCTGTACCGACCAGCTCCATGTGTAACGACTCTGTCCAAGCGCGCAGGAAGGCCTTTGTCCCGCTGTAAACGGCCGTATTGGGAGATGGCAGAAAAGCTCCCAAAGAAGCGACATTGATGATGATGCCTGATCCCCTCTCGATCATCTCAGGTAACAGGGCGTGGACGATCTTCATGTGGGCGATGATATGAGCGCTGATCATCTTTTCCTGGATTTCGAGCGGTTCCTGATGAAATAGCTTCGTGGTGCCAAACCCAGCGTTGTTGACCAGGATATCAATTTGGTGTCCCTTGATGCTATGGATGAACTCAGCGACCTCTTTGGGCTCAGATAGTTCGATAAGGATCACCTCGACCTCACAACCATGGGTATGGGTGAGCTCCTCCACCAGGGCCTGAATCTTATTTCTTCTTCTGCCTGTGACGATCAGGTTGTATCCATCTTCAGCCAGCCTACGGGCATAGGCTGCGCCAATGCCGCTGGAGGCGCCAGTGATCAGAGCGGTTTGAGAACTTTGCATGTATGTCCAATCCTCATTTCTACAGTAATATGATCTTTAGAGTAGTCGCCACATTATTTTGGTATGGATCTATTTGGGAGCTCTTTCTAAGATTTCGACAACTCCACGTCCTCCATCTACACGCACGCGGTCACCGGTTATGAGTTTTGTTGTTGCATTCCCGCAGCCTACGACGGCTGGAATGCCCAGTTCGCGTGCGACAATGGCTGCATGAGATAGCACTGCGCCGACATCAGTGACCACGGCTCCGGCACGAGGAAAGATCAGTGTCCAACCAACATTCGTCTGATTGGAAACCAGGATTTCGCCAGTTTGGAGCGAAATTCCTTCTTCGACTGTGGGAACAATTCGAACGTAGCCTTCGTATATTCCTCCCGCTCCCGTATTTCCTTTGATAAGGTGATCGCTCTCTTGATCGCTGGTAGCAGTCTGATGAGTAAGGTAAGAGTCGAAATAGTCATTGCGCTTGTAGGGGTCTGAAACCCACTTAAAGGGATTAAATTGTCCACTGATCAGGCGCGGCAACGGTGGAAGTGCACAATACTTTGCATAGGTCTCCTTGCGAGTAGGGATATATTGCACCGGCTCATCGTTCCCATCCAAAAGATCAACCATTTCGTCGAATGTGAGTTGAAAAATATCATCCCCTACCTTCGTAAGCTGGCCTGCTCGCAACGCCAGGGAACGGGTCACCCACAAGATTCGAGACGACTCAGATCGGGCGGCTTCTCGCAAGTGATGGATTTCGCTGGCCTTGGTCAGTTTGCGTTCTATCGATGCGGATTTATGTGGATACTGGCTGGTGAAGCGTTGCCAGGCAGCATCAAAATTTGCTTGTTGTTCAGCAACCATTTCGGCTACATTGATATCTGAGTCTTTCAGGGCTTCGATCTGTTGGTCAATCCAGGCAGGGTCTTCGGCCGGTCGCGGCTTAGATAATTCACCTTCGTATGGTCCTCGGTGTCCATATTGTGCAAGAAACGCCTGGCGGGACATTTCCCCCCTGGCAACTTTGGAAATGCAAGCAACGGGTGCCACACTGGCTAGTAATTTCCCACTATGGCTAGAGGCCGAGAGCAGCATAGTCGTATCATTTTCTCCGATCATGGGTTGCAATTCTTTGCGCAGTTTGGCAACCGTTTCAGCATTCTTCCAGGCAGAGCTGACCACTTGTATAAATGCTTGCATCGTATAAGGGACCAACTCATCCCAAAGCGCAAAGAAATCCTCTTTTGATGCCATTGATTCGATACGCCTGTGTATCCCCTGGCACCAAGCCTGGTTGCCCTTTAGAAATTTTGGAATATTTCGAAAGGCCATATTGTCTCTGATCCGCATGCTAATACCCCTGCTGAGGATCGAGAATTTATGCTGCCAGGGAACAGATATCATCGGGATGGTTAGATCTTCAGGTATATCAAGTCCCCCGCCAAAATCTTTGATCATTTCCTCTGGGTCTTTGCCCAGAGCCACAAGTAAGGCGTACATGACTGATCCGTTCTGATAAGGCCTACCACAAATATTTCCCACGGTATGGTATCCGGGGATGATATTCAGAAGGCCATAGGCAAAACTTAATATCGACCAGGTAAATGGCGTCATCACATTGGGAATAGCTTCGCCAATATTGGTGTTATCCCATAAGAAATCTCCCAAGAAAGAATCATTCCATTCACCAGTTGTGGGGTTGAAACCTGCAACGTTGAGCATTATGTCTCCTCCTGATGGCGCCCAGTTATGTTACTTGTACGTTTGATCAGTTCCCAGACGGCTGTACCCGCCAACAGGTACAAGACCCAGTCGATGGGTGAGCGGTATCGGGGCATATAGGCCGTAAAATAATAAACCAATGGGTAGGTCGCTAAGGGAATCAGTAAAGCAGCTCGCTGGGGAATCGTGATCCCAGGAAATGAGAGCCAGGCCCCCAAGATCGCCAGCAGGGTCAGCGCGCTGATCCCAAGCATAGCTTCGGGATTATGGAGAGGTCCAAACCAGAGATTGGCAGCTCGCAGGGCTGTCAGGCGGGCAAACTCCACCGGATTCGCTTCGATCCATTTCAGGGCCTCATCCTTAGCGGCTTGCATGTAGGCGATCTCGCCAATTTCACGCAGTTGCTTTGCGTCAGCAATGTGCGCCGCAGGGTGGCGGTGTTCGTTGTCTCGAGCATCCATCACTTCCATGGCTGCTGCGGCCCCTTCGTGGTTGCCCATACGCAACTCCAGTCCAAAGTTGCTGCGGATAAAAAAGACCGACTCAAAGGTGGCGTAATTTCGCCAACCCCAGGGGATGCTAGCCAGCATAATCCCGAGGACCAATACAGCGACATGCGTCCATTTTTTGTGGTTTTTGATCCACCACAACTCTACGATCAGGCACCCGGCTATAACCGTCAGCAAGGCTGGCTGTACATGGAAGGCCACCCCAATGGCGAATCCTAATAGAACAGACGAACCCCAAGAATATCGCTGATTTGTCCATCTACGCACGAAAACCACCAGGATCAATCCCATCAGAATAGCGGTGATGAACTCACCATGACCAGACCACCCTAACAAGAGAGCACCGCCTGTGCCGGCAATAATCCCAGGTTGCACTCCCAGCCCGAATTTTTTCGAAATCCAGGGGAGTAGGGCCAATATCAACGCTCCGGCAACCACCATGACCTGCATACTGATCAGCCCGGCTTTGGGCGTTAGATCAAAGATCTTATAGATCAAGCTAATCAGGTATGGATAGATCGGCGGCAGGTGGGCCGTGGGTCCCGTGTCGAGCATATAGGGGTTAGCAAAGCCCTCTCCATTGTACAAAGAGATAGCGATGGCGCTGAGTTCCCAATTAGGGGTAGGGGCCAGATACCTGCTGGGGATTTTCGACAGTTCTTCGTTTCGAATTCGGAATGCCAAAATGAAGATCAGGATAAAGGCCAGGACAGATGGGCGCATCAACCAGGCCAGGCTTTTCTGAACGATGTTCCGAACGCTTGAATTCTTCATTTGCGTACGCCTCTCTTCCAACGTCGAACAACCGGCTGCCAATCAGCGTCGTATTCCACTACCAAAGCGTAAGCGATGTGGAACTCGAACAGGTAGTATCCCTCAGTGACAACTGGGGAATCGGCGATTAGCGTAGCTTTTTGCCGGATGTCATGATCTGTAATGGTTTCTGTATGCCCCGATACAAGGAATTCGATCAGCGGTTCATCTGAGTGCCATTCTACTGAATTGTGCAGGGTGTATCGCCCGTCATTTTGCAGGTCACCGATCTTAGGGGAGGAGGGTTCTGTGAAGATGAACAGCATCCCGCTCCCAATGAAGGCCGTCACCGGGTGCAAGCGCGGTGAGCCATCCTTCTTGATCGTGGCCAGATAGGCTATTTTGCGGTTTAGCCGCTCGCGGCCTATCCGTGCGAGCTCTGGAGAGCGCTCTTCGAATCCTTCCCAATTCATTTTTATCACCCGAGGTAAGAATGCGGTTCCTGCCAGGAACCGCATTCGTTCTTGAATTTACTCAAACAAGAATTGTATGGCTTGGTCTTTGATCTCTTCCATCGTGCTGGGATCAATCCGCTCCTCCGCGAATTCCAGGAGCAAGCTCAACTTCCCAGCGCAAGTCACCGCGCCTACGACGACATTGACCGTCACCAAAGGGAAAGCGCCCCCAGGGTTCATGATCAGGCGGTCTAGTTCCAGGTCACCATAATTCCGAGGGAAGTCCAGGCGAGTCAGGTTGGTTACCGCGGTTCCCATGATGACGTCCTCAAGCGAGTCCATTTTGCCTCTTTTGAGAATTCCCAGGACAGCGTCATCCCGTTTGCTGAAGTCCGCAAGTTTCTGATATCGGGGGAGAGCTTTCGGCACGAGTCCACCGAGTTTTTTGAAGTTGATGGCTTCTAATATATCTGGCTCTAGATAGCACCACATGAGATGCTGCTTGAAGAGACCCACATTGGTATAGAGCGGAGTAAGTTTGCGATGCAACTTACGGGCATTCTCCCAGAATCCCAATTTCGACTTGTATTTGAATTTAGGCATCACGATCCCAGCATAGAACCCCATAACTTCGTCAATGGGTGTCTTCAAGCGACCTCTCAGGTCGCCCGCAACCCCTATCTTCGAATGGTAGGGTTGATCACCCTGCACGGCATACTGCGCACCGACAAAGGCTGCCGTCAACGCGGTATTTACCGTAACCCTTTCGTCTCGACAGCGTTGAACCAGAGCCGTAGTCTCTTCCTCGGATAACTCAACCGGGATCACTTGATGTCGAAATTTCGACCAATAGGTTTCGTTGAGGTCGCGGTAGTCATCCCAATCGAAATGAATTCTCTCGCCGTCCCATTGCGCGTTGATTTTCTTTAAGAAGTACTTGATTACGCCATTTAGGGTTACATCTTCAGGTATCGAATCTTGGTCAACGATCACCGGGTCTGGTAATACATCAACTTGACTCTCCGGGTTCCCCAGGTGGACTATCAAATCCCTCGCCAGATAGGCTAACGACATCCCGTCGCAGATGATATGGTGGCACAAGATGATCAACTCAGAGACCTGGGAAGAATGAACCAGAATGAAACGGATTGGAGGGCGTTGGTCGAATTCGAAGGGTATTTTGCTGGCCTCATGATGGATGTCGATCCAATGATGCTCAGATTCCCTCGGCACAACTTCGACCGGAATTTCACCGGCACCCTCTGTGGTGAACCATGGATGGTGGTGCTCGTCTTCTTTGATCCTCACGCGTAAGTTCGGATGTCTCTGCTGAACTTTGAAAATAGCCATTCTCAATGCGCCTTCACTGACATCGCCTTTGATGCGCGCCACCATGGTGACGATCGAAAAGGGGGAGCGAGAAAATAGATGCTCCAAATTCGAAACTTTGCGATTGTATTGCTTTGTGGTTGAAGCTTCAGTGGTCATTGTGTATTCCTATTGATTTCGACGGTGCCTTCGCTACCATCGACAGTGATCATTTGTCCATCTTGGATACGTTTGGTGGCTATACCGGTGCCCATCACGGCGGGGATGCCATATTCGCGTGCCACGATCGAGCCGTGGCTGAGCGGCCCACCCACATCGGTGACCACGGCCGAGGCCATGGCGAAAAGCGGGGTCCAGGCTGGGGTAGTTGTGCCGGCTACCAAAACATCACCGGGTTGCATCTTGCCAAAATCTTCGGGGCCGTGCAGCACGCACGCTGGGGCTGTGACAACGCCCAAACTGGTCGCCACACCAGAAATTGAGTTTTCGCTCTGCGTTCCAGCGGCATGAGGGACGAAAGCTTCGGTCTTGAAACCCATAACCCGTTTCTTCTCCGGCATGATCGGTGGCGGTGTGGACGCCTTGGCTCGCTTCCAAAACGCTTTGCGCTCTACCACCCGCCCGTCCATATCTTCTACGCTTTTGCTGCTCTCTAGGTTCGCTACGCCGTCATCGATTTCGACTTTCTCCAGCCAGAAAATGTCGTCGGGCTCTTGAATAGCACCGGCATCCGTCAAGCGCTTGCCCAGTTCGAGCAGCATAGCTCTCAAGATAGGATATCCCAGACCGATCTCGGCCAGGGCATCCTCGCGCACCTCGGCCATGGATTGGCCCCAATTGAGTGCTTTTGTGAAGGCCCACAGCTTGAAACCCTTGAGACGATTGAGCATTTTTTCTGTAGTCTGGATGCGCAGCGCCTCACTATCGCGCTGTCGTTCGTGTGGGTTGCTGCCCTCACTGCGCAGGTACATCTTGATGGTTTCAAGCATCGGCTCTGGGTGATCGCGTGGCAACGGCTCGGCAAAGTCCAATTGGTAGACCATGTGCCCGTATTGTTCCAGATGGGCTTGGAAGCGAGATGCGAAATCATCCCAGCCCCTCACTGCGCCCTGCCCTCCCCTCAGATGAGGGAACGTCAGCTCTGACAATTCCTCGGTTGGGGTTTCCAATAAGAAATCGGCTAGCTCATCTTGCTCTTTGGCCCACATCGCCAGATCGAAAAGCGATTTCTGGGAACGCACAGGAATATTGTCCCAGCCCATCATCAGAACAGAAGCATCGGGATCGCCCTCCCCCTTTGCGAATTTGTCATACACTCGGGTGAGCAGCCCTTCCGAGCCTGCCGAAGCCCCCATGGTGGCGAACATCAGCCCGCAGATGTAATACATCACTGCCCGAACGAGCTCTTGCGCATCGCCCCAGAGCTCTTTGACAGACATCTCATTGGGCGCTTTGCCGGCGTAATCACCAACTATCGCTTTATATTCTGGCAATAGTTCATCTCGCCAAATTGGCACCAATTCCTTCAGCATCTTGGGGTACGTTGGCAGCAGGTGAAACAGAATCCAACGCCATGAATTCGAGGGAATGGAGTGATTCATGTATGCATAGGTATTGATGCTGGTGAAATAATCCTCCGCCAAAATGGGCTCTCCTCCAGTCAAGCGTTCCCCCAAGGGTTTCATTTGTTCTCTCTTGGTCGGAATACCCAGCGTAATGTAAAGTGGGCTGAGCGGCACGGGCATCAAATCCACCACGCTGGCGCGCATATAGACACCTTTGGGTTTTGGCGGCGCCCATTCGATGGGCGGCTCGGGTAATGCGGTCACTGGCCGCGCCTGAACGATGGCGAATTCGCCCTCGGTGAGCGTCCATTCGATGTCCATGGGCATGCCGTAAATTTCCTCGATCCGCGTGCCCAGGGTAGCAAGCTCAGTGGCCTGCTCATCGGAGAGAGCAGGTGTGTTTTGGAGATGCTCGGGGACGGGCTGCTGCTCGACCCCGAAGTTTGTGCGCGCGGTTTGGATGAGCTTCGGGGCGACCTCGCGGCTGATCATTGCACCCGACGATTTACCTATTGTGAAGATGTCCGGCGTGACCTGACCCCCCACGATGGACTCACCCAACCCCCAGGCCGCGTTGATGACTGTCTCATCACGCTTGCCATTGAGCGGGTTGGCTGTGAACATGATCCCGGCTACATCGGCAGGCACCAGCAATTGCACTACCACGGCCAGAGCCACGCCCTCGAAATCAATCTCCTGTCGGGCGCGATAGCCGATGGCGCGCGCCGTCCATAAGGAAGCCCAGCATTTCTTTGTGGCAGCTAGCAGGGCATCTGTGCCGCGAATGTTTAGGAAGGTCTCCTGTTGACCAGCAAACGAAGCCTCAGGCAAATCTTCGGCGGTGGCTGATGACCGGACGGCCACCGCGGGAGAATCTCTATGAAGCTGCGCATAGGCAGCAGCGATGTCTTCCGCTAGGGACGAGGGAATCTCTCCACCCATGAACAGTTTATGGATGGCTTGAGACGCCACCTCGAGCGTTTGGGGGCTGGAAAAATCTACGGGATCGAGAGCCGCTAGAATTCCAGACTGAAGAGCATTCTCATCCACAAACTTGCGGTAGGCCTTCGTCGTGATCTGAAATCCGTTAGGAACGGGTAAGCCAGCTCTGATCAAACGGGCGAGAGATGCCCCTTTGCCGCCAACCCATTCTAGGTTGGCGTTTTTGTCATCGAGGGAGAGAATATAATTGTTTGTCATTTTTATCTCCAGTAATCATAATGAAGCGAACGATGGTCGGTTTGGTGGCAAAAAAATCAAACCTGCATGCCTTTCAAGAAAATATCCAATGCATCATCGAGCATTTCAGTGGGACTGCCTGCTGGCCGAGTGGTGAATACAACCGGGGTCATAATCGCCAGCAGTGATTTCATGGCTACCGCGGCGTTGATAGGGCGTATACTTCCCTGAGAAATGCCTTCTTCGATTAGCCCTTTCAACCGATCTTGATAGGCATAGCGTTTGATCTGGTAGCGCTGTTGGCTTTCTACACTGAGGCTTTGAGCTGCCAGGAATAATTTCAGAATAAAAGCCCGATTGCGGAGAAGGATTTCAAGATGCATATGCATTACATCTCGCAACCGCTCGATTGCGCCTCCGCCCCCCGCAATGATTTCATCCGCACGCTGATTGAGCTCAGAGAGGGGCTCTTCGAGCAGGTAGAGCACGATTTCATCCTTGGTGGAAAAATAATCATACAGTGACGATTTCCCCATCCCAGCGGCATGGGCAATCTGGCTGACAGACGTTTCGAAAAATCCTTTTTCGAAGATTATATCCGCAGCGATATGGGCGATCTCGCGGCGGCGATCTTCCCTTTCTTGTTCTGTGAGACGAATTCCTTTGGGCATAGTGTTGTCCTTATAACCGACCGATGGTCGCTACTAGTGTATGTGAATAAAGTTTCCGGCATACCCATATTATTTGGGGGTTGATTGAGTGAGCTGAGACACAATGCAATAACCCCGGCAATTCCTGGAGACCATCACTTTTCGGTTACAAAAAATGCTGCTATACTATATAAACCGTACCATAATAATCCATAAAATCAGGAGCTGATCATGGCTGACAACTTTAGTTCATCCGGTTCAACCAATGAAGAAACCCCTCAAGAAATTTATGAGCGGCTAGCTTATGAGTGGTCATCGCTTTCAGATCGCGTCATGCTAAGTAACCTGAGTTTTGTTTGGCAGACGATAGCAGACAAGGCCGGTGCTAAATTCAAAGCCGGTTTGCTTGGTTGCAGGGCATAAGCGATCAAGCCAGAGATGAGATTGATCAAGAAGTTGGTGAAACTTCGATGCCTTGAGTGCTCAATCTGAGAGATATTCTTCAATTGGTCATTGATCGTTTCAATGATAGAGCGCTTACGGAGAAGAAGCTTGTCCTGCAAATCCATGAGTTGGTTCTTCATATTCTTGCGCAAGCCGGTAATCAATTGGATGTTCTCTTGCAAAAGCTTCTCAAACAGGTCTTTTGAAATGTAGCCTTTATCACCAAAGACTTTGCCAAAAAGCCCTGCGAAAAGAGCAGGAACAGGTTTTCGGTCATCAACGTTACCTGGCGTCAATTGAAAAGACAGGATTTCGCCATGTTCATTGA
>CAYWIC010000023.1:0-40985 GCA_964458115.1 uncultured Anaerolineales bacterium
AGCCCCCACCCCCTATTCCCAGCCATTTTCTCGCTGAACTGCGTAAGTCCTAACTCTGTTATGATTGCCTCAATCGACTTTTAGTTGATAGGAGTTCTCCGCCAAAACAGAATCATCGAACCAGATCTCAGTTTTTACAGTGAATTTGCCTGCCTGCTCAAAAGAATAATCCAGTTGACCAATTCGTGCCAGCGAATTTGCCTTTGCATCGATGACTAGCTCGCCTTGGGCGACTATTGCTTTCTCATTCTGAGCCAGCGCTTTCCACTTTACCACTAAATTTTGATAAGCATTGGGGAAATCATTTACAACCCACACTGTGGGGGCGTTATCCTGACCGGCAAAGCATTCGTCGGGGTAATCCAACAAAATTTGTAAGGGAGCCATGGACTGTCTCAGAGCATGGAAACCGGGCTTTCGTTGGCGCTCATAATCCACGACAGACCAGGTGATGGCTGGCCAGCAGTCGTTGAAGCAGAAATAGTGGGCGCCATTGGTGGGTGCAAATTTATGGCGGCGATAATATTCCGTGTGATATTGAATGAAGCGCGCCTGATAGGCTTGCGAATCGGTGATCATTTGATCCAGGTTCTCTGAGGGGGGAATGTAATCATACTGCATATCCGGCTGAAAGCAACGCTGGGCGTAATAAGGCCAAGCCGGAGGGAAAAGCGCATCCTCCGGAATGAACTTTCTGAGCATGCCCTCATCAGGAAGAGCCTGCGCGCCATATTCAGTGATCAATTGCAAATCATCCAAGGATACATTTTTCAGCAGTGGCAGATCACCCCAATACCAACCAAAATATTGGTGGGTATCCACGCGCCAATCGTATTTTGCCTGAAATTCGTCAAGGCGTTTTCGGTGCCATTTATAATCATCTAGGGGGTGCATTTCGCGTCCATGGCGGTCGATCATTGAGTTGGCCTGATGTGCTATCCGGCTGGGATCCAATCTTCGAGCTGTCTGCACCAATGAAGCCCCCAATTTTTCGAAATTGGCCACACTGGGTTGGCTGCCAAAATTCCAGATTCCTATGCTTGGGTGGTGACCGAATTGATCGATTAATTCCTCCAATTGTATGTTGGCCCGGCGTACCAGATCGCTCTGGTTGCTCATCGTTAACCACATGGGGAAATCCTGGTATACCAGAATACCCTGGCGGTCACACTGTTCATAAAATTCCTGTTTTTCGACCACGGCAAAGGGGTGCACTGTGTTGAGATTGGCTTCACGCAGGAGTTCAACATCTTGGCGATAACGGTCGATGGTCATAGAGGAAAGATACTGGTCAGATAGGTAATTGGCTCCGCGCTGAAAGAAGCGTATGCCGTTCAAGTACGTTTCCCAACCACTCGTCCTATCGATCTGTCGAAAACCGAATGTTTTTTCAACTTCATCAGAGGGTTTGCCATCGATCTCGAGTGCGACTTCAACCGTATAAAGGTTCGGCTCACCCAAATCCCAGGTGTACCACAATTCGGCCTCATCAAGCTCGATCTGCAGTGGCCAAGTCTGTTCGGTTGGTAGCGCAGGGATTGATTGACTGGTTTCGGCGATGATTGTGGGTTCATCGAGTTTGCGCAAACGTACGTTGAGTTTTGCATTTCTGGAAATCTGATTTTGCTGAAAGCCAGCTAGGGTCAAATTTATATAAAGGGTTGCGGGGGCAGTTTCCGCGGGTGAATCGCTCTCAGGTAGATCGAGCATGAGTGGTGTAAGTTGCAAATTTCGAATTGCGCCGGGACCGGTAAGCCTGATCGTAACATCATTCCAAATGCCCCCCGGGTTGACCTGGGGATTGTTTACATCCCAGCGTTGTAAGGCTCCTTTGAGCATGCCCTTGAGCTGCCCTGGTTGGGCTTCTTTGGCATTGATATCGTTGGGTGCATCCACCCGAGCGACCAGCAGGTTGTCAGAGGCTAAATAGGGGGTCGCCTCGAATTCGAATGCGGAAAAATAGCCCTCGTGGCTGCCCAGGTAACGCTCATTCAGCCATATATCAGCGAAATAATCGATACCATTGAACTGCAGCCAAACGCGAGCATCTTTCTCTAATTCTATTGGGGTGGGGAAAGTCGTGCGATACCAGGCCGCGCCATTATATGCATGGCCGCTTTCTTGCCAACACGAAGGCACGCGTATCGAGGTCCATTGGCGCTCATCTTGGGCCCAGTTCATCCAACGAGCATCATATTGCCAAGGAATATCGAGCTGCCCGCGATAATGCTCGCCCATACGCTCTGGATCCTGACGAAAGAGCCAGTTACCACCGAGATCGATCTTCTTATTTTGAGCCATATTATCGTCTCCTCGAAAAAATCATGAGCAGGAATTGATATTGTTATCTAAAGAATATGTAACCGATTACAACAATTTGGCCAGTAATTCGGTTTCATGAAAGATCCATTTTTAGCAAATCAAGCACATTAAGGCCAAATTGGGGTCTATTTCGCGATGATTACGGCAATCATGCCCGAGTAATTAGCCTGTACTTGACGAGTAAATTGTAATCGATTACAATTTTTTTGTGAACACCAAAGTTCGGTTTACTTTTATGTTCAATTAAAACATATGTCTGTTGAACAGCGTTTAATTATCGATACGGATCCCGGGATTGATGATGCTCATGCGATCATGATGGCTTGGGCCGATCCACGCGTACAAATCGAAGCGATTACCACCGTGGCAGGCAATGTCTCAGTGGAGCAGGGCAGCGTAAACGCGCTGCGCATCCTCGATTTGTTAGGTAGTCTTGTCCCCGTGTATCAAGGAGCCAGTGACGCCATCGTCGTCCCAACTACTCACAGAGCTACTTCGCACGGCTCTGATGGCCTGGGGGATGTCGACTTGCCTCGTTCTTCTCGATCTCTTGAGGGCGAACCGGCATCTCGCGCCCTCGTACGGTTGGCGAATGCATCTCCAGGTGAGCTAACGTTGGTAGCCCTGGGTCCACTGACCAACCTGGCTTTGGCTCTCAGACTAGACCCCGAATTACCAGGTAAGTTCAAGCGACTGGTAGTTATGGGGGGTGCGGTTCATGGTCAGGGCAATACACAGAATCCTCCAGTTGAGTTCAACACCTTTGTCGACCCTGAGGCCGCTTACATTGTTTTCAGCCAATGGGATTCCTTTACCCTTGTTCCCTGGGAAACGGCATTGCATCATGGCCTCGATAGTAAGGAAATTCAAGAAATAACATCCTCTGGTACACCAGAGGCTGAATTTTTCAAGAGGTCAATTTCCAAGCGTTTTATTGAACAAATTCCTGGTCGTTCTGCCGTTTTCGAGCCAGATGCGATCGCGATTGCAGTGGCAATTGATCCCAACATCGTGTTGGAAAAATCCAATAAATTCATCGATGTCGAATTGGCAGGGATGCTGACGCGCGGACAAACGGTAGTCGATTGGTTCAGTTTGCGCGATTATTCCCATCGATCTAACAAGATCGAGATTATTTTTCAGGTCGATCATGATGCATTCTTGCGAATGCTCGCGATGGGTTGCAGGAGAAAACCTTGAACACTAATCATCTCTCAATGAGTAATACGTCTTCCCTTTGACCGTGTCGATAAGGAGGTCGATCACTAAAAATTTTCACTAACCGCTTATTCAGAACCAATTTTAGCAATACTCTACCAAAGCTCGTAAAAAGGACTAGAAAATGAATAAAAAAAAGCTTCACCCTATCGTTCCAGAAATGCAGTCCAAACTAGAGAAAGGCCGTATCACTCGCCGAGAATTCCTGCGAGTTTCCTCGCTCTTGGGTGTTTCTGCTGCGACGGCCAACTTTATGGCTTCCAAAGCCCTCGATGAACCCATGGTTGCGGCTGCGAAAACCCTTTCCGCAGCTGACATCAAACGCGGTGGAACGTATCGTATTGCCACGCGCGTTCCCCGTGTAGACGATCCTTCCCGCTTTGCCTGGGTCGAAGGCGCCAATATCTTACGCAATGTCTGTGAATATCTGACCTATATCGATCCTCAAAGCATCACTCATCCCTGGTTGCTCGAGAGCTGGTCTGCAAATGATGATGTCGACGAGTGGACCCTGAATGTGCGCCAAGGTATCCAGTTTAACGATGGCAGCCCCTTCGATGCCAATGATGTCATCTTCAACCTGACGCGCTGGTTGGATGAGGAAGTTGGTTCGTCCATGATGGGTGTACTGGGTTCATACCTGTCAGCCGATAATATCGAGTTAGTCGATGATTTCACCATCAAACTGTATTTCGATGCGCCCAATATCGGCTTCCCCGAGCACGTCTACGATTACTCGGCCCAGATCGTATCGCGTAATTTCGAAGGCGATATCCTCGAAGCCCCTGTTGGAACCGGCCCATTCCTGTTGGAATCCTACCAAGAAACCGAACGAGCCGTGCTCAAGCGAAATCCCAACTACTGGCGTATGGGTGCTGATGGCGAAGCCCTGCCCTATCTTGATGAATTGATCTATTTCGACCTCGGTGAAGACCAGTCAGCCTGGCTGGCCGCTTTGGAAGCTGATCAGGTTGATCGAGTATTCAACCCGCTTCCCGAACAACTGGAAGCTTTCCGCCGCATGGACCATGTCAAGATCATCTCCGGTCCTACGGCTGCCACCTATGTTGTGCGCATGCGCAGTGACCAGGCTCCGTTTGACAACAACCTGGTCCGACAGGCACTCAAAAAATGCCAGGATCGCGAGAAGATCCTCGAATTGGCCCACTACGGCGAAGGCGCTCTCTCGACCGATGCACATGTCTCACCGGCACACCCTGCCTATGCAGAGAAGCCCATACCAGAATACGATCCTGAAGGCTCTCAGGCGCTGCTGGCCGAAGCCGGCTATCCCGATGGGTTAGATGTTACCATCACCGCCATGAGCAACACCCCGGAGGGCATCATCGCGACCACCTTGGCGGAGACCGCGGCTGCGGGTGGCTTCAATATGATCGTAGACTTGGTTCCTGCAAGCCAATACTGGGAGAATTGGACCGAACTCACCCTCGGTGTAACCGTTTGGGGCCACCGCCCCCTGGACACCCAGGCGCTGCGTTTGGCGTACACCATGGATGCTGATGGCAACCCGGTGTCCTGGAACGAGTCCAAATGGGTCGACCAGGAATTCGATGACCTCTTGGCTCAGGCCGAAAAGACCCTGGATGTCGAAGCACGTCGTGAGATCATTTCGAAGCTGATGGACATTCAAATCGAACGTGGTTCTGTCGGTGTTTCGTTCTGGCGCAACGCCTGGATCGTGACCAATAAGAAATTCCAGGACGTGCCTTTCGAACCAAATACGTTCAACAATTTCGCTGCAATCTGGTATGATCCGGATGCCGAATAACGCATAAATGATGCCAAAGGGGAAGCAATCAAATGCGCTTCCCCTTTGCTCTTTTATTTACGATGATCCAATTTTTCCTCAGGCGCTTTTTCAATTTGATCGTAACCATGTTCATTGCCTCCATGGTTATTTTCTCTGTTATCGAGCTCACCCCAATCGACTTGGCCAACAAGGTTCTCGGTCAGTTTGCCACGCCAGAGCAAAAGGAAAGCTGGCGGGAACGTAATGGCCTCAACCTGCCACCCGTTACTCGTTACCTGGATTGGTTGGTGGGCAACGACTGGCGATTGAACAGCGTGTGGTACCCTGAGGTAATTACTGGTTTAGAAGGATTGATAAACCCTCGCACAGAGGAAATCGAGTGGTGGGCGCGTGGGTGGGATGGTGATCTGTACCAGTGGAAAATGGTCTCTGGCCAACTGATCGAAGTGCGCCGTCGCCAGGCGGATGATTGCCTGGAAGAGCCTTGTTGGCTCGATAAAGCGGAACAAAACCCGGCGGACGATTCTATCTGGCGTGAAGATGATGCAGGCCATCAAATCTTTTGGGGAGTTGATACGGAAAATCGGGCCGTCAAGTGGCAGAAAGATTTTGAAGTCGAAGCGCAGGGTCCCACCTCGGCAGGCCGGGCCAAAGTTGTCGAAACTGGTGGCGTGAGCTATCGCCCCATCCAGCGTGGTTTGCTGCGAGGTGATCCGGGGGTCTCTTTCCTGACAGGCAGACCCGTATCCAAAATCCTACCGACGCGTATCGGAAATTCCCTTATTCTGGCCGGAATCGCCTTTGTCTTGATCATGCCGTTAGCGTTGTTAATGGGAGTGTTTGCAGGCCTCAATGAAGGGAAAGGGTTGGATCGCTTTATTTCGCTGACCAGCCTGGCTGCCACTGCAACACCAGAGTTCACGATTGGTGCCGTGCTAATCTACTTTCTTGTGCTCCGCTTCGATACCGGATTCCCCGGCGCTGTGACTTTGATGCCTGGGGAAGGCCTGCTCGACCACCCTGAGATGCTGATCTTGCCGGTGTTGACCCTGACCATGGTGGAATTGGGATATGTGATCCGTATGACGCGCACTAGCGTGGTCGAGGTCATGAATGCGCAGTATATCCGAACGGCTTACTTGAAAGGCATCTCTAAGAAACGCATTATCTTTCGTCATTTATTGCGCAATGCACTGATCGCACCCATCACGGTAATTATGCTGCATGTCAATTGGCTCGTTGGGGGCATAGTGGTTGTCGAAGCTCTTTTTGGTTTCCCTGGTGTTGGATCATATCTTTTGAGCGCGGCCATGTTTGGCGATGTGTTCGCCATCGAAGCGGGGGCCATGTTTATGGTGATTTTGGCCGTATCCACGCAGATGGTTGCCGATATCGCCTACACACTGCTCAACCCGCGCATTCGTTATTCCTGAGGAGCCAGATCGTGATGACATCTGCCCAAGAACAAGACTCCCCTAAAAGCGCCGAGCAACCCAAAGGGATTCGCAGCCTAGTGAACTTGATCTCGGATTCCCCAATTGCCCTGGTTGGTTTCATCATCACTCTGACTTGGGTGTTGATTGCCATTTTTGCGCCTTTACTTGCTCCCTATGATCCTATTACGAGCAATGAGGATATTATGAATCAGGCGCCTTCCTCAGAGCATTGGATGGGCACTGATATTTTTGGGCGCGACGTGCTCTCACGGGTGATTTATGGCAGCCGCCCGGTGTTGATCCTGGCACCTATCGCAGTGCTGGTCTCCATGGCCATCGGCATTATGCTGGGCCTGCCAGCAGCCTATTTTGGCGGCGCGGTTGACGAGATCATTATGCGGCTGGTGGATGCCATTATGGCGTTTCCTGTTATTCTGGTATACCTGATCATTATTGCCTTGCTAGGACCTTCGCCTCTCAATATCATTTTGGCGGTGACCATTGCCGGTGCGCCGGGGATCGCCCGCCTAGTCCGCAGTCTCGCTCTAGATATTTGCACCCGTGAGTATGTGGCCGCGGCGCGCGTACGTGGTGAAAGCTCCTGGTATATCATGTTCGTGGAAGTGTTGCCCAACACGCGTGGGCCTCTGATCATCGACGGCATGCTGCGCGTCGGGTACGCCATCTTTGCCATTGGAACCCTGGGATTTTTGGGGTTGGGCTTGCGACCGCCCACGCCTGATTGGGGCAGCATGGTCAACGAAGCACGCAAGGTGGCTGCATTCAATCCCGCTGCCATGATCTGGCCGTCTCTAGCGATCGCTTCTCTGGTGATAGGCCTTAACCTGCTGGCAGATGGCCTGCGGGAAGCCTCCATGCGTTATCAACAATAGCCCAAGAAATATATGACCGAAGTCGCACAAATCCCTACATTAGAAGTTGAAAATCTTGCCATCCGCTACAAGACCCGCGCCGGATTTACTCAGGCCGTGCGCGATGTCAGTTTCGTCATCCAGCCTGGGGAAACCTTTGGGCTGGTGGGCGAATCGGGATGTGGCAAGAGCACCGTGGCATTCGGCATCGTCAACTTTTTGGGGCGAAACGGCCAGGTGAACCGCGGGGATGTACGCTTTCAGGGGCGCAGCCTGCTCAATCGAACCGAGGAAGAACTCAAGCAGTTGCGCGGCAATGCCATCTCGATGGTCTATCAGGACCCTATGCAGTCCCTCAACCCATCCATGAAAATTAGCGAGCAGCTAAGCGAAGTGCTGATCGACCACCAAGGCTTGCGCTCTGGAGAGGCGCGCCAGCGCTGTCTGGAGATGTTAGCCCGCGTCTATATGCCTGACCCTGAATTGGTCATAGATCGCTACCCCCATCAAATTTCTGGAGGACAGCAGCAACGCGTGGTGATTGCCATGGCACTTTTGAATCGCCCTGCGCTGCTGATTCTGGATGAGCCCACCACAGCTCTGGATGTAACCGTCGAAGCCGCGGTCATCGACTTGATCAGCGAGCTGCGCCGGGATTTCGAGATGAGCATCCTGTTCATCACCCATAACCTGGGAATTATGGCCAGGCTGGCGGATCAACTGGGCGTGATGTATGCTGGAGAGTTGGTCGAAAGCAGTGCCTGTGGACAGATTTTCAAGAACCCTCAACACCCCTACACCCAGGGCCTTTTGCGGTGTCTGCCGAAAATGGATCGCTCTAAATCTCAGACACTATATTCCATTCCGGGCCGAGTGCCTTCTCCAGCCGAAATGCCCCCTGGTTGTGCCTTCGAACCACGCTGTCCACATGCCAGGCCAGAGTGCCAGAATGAGCGCCCCGATTTTCGGCTTCTCGATGCGGATCATTTTGCGCGTTGCTTGTTCTCTGAGCAGATCACCGCACAAGAAGGCCCAATGATGGAATGGATTCCATCTGTCGCTGATTCTGCCGAGATACCCGCAACTGACGTCTTACAAATCGAGAACCTAAAAACATATTACGAACACAAACGATTCTCGCCATTGGCATTATTGGGATTGGGTAAAAAGAAATATGTGCGCGCGGTCGATGAGGTCAGTCTTTCCCTATCGGGGGGCACCACGTTAGGTATTGTTGGCGAATCAGGTTGTGGGAAATCTACTCTAGCCAAAACCATTATTGGCCTCGAACAACCCATCGACGGAGACTTACGATTCCTGGATGTGGAAATCGATATCCCAGTGCATAAACGTAGCCTGGAGATCATCCAGCAGCTACAGATCGTTTTCCAGAATCCTGATAGCGTGCTCAACCCATCCTATACGATAGGTCATCAAATTTCACGACCTATCCGCCGTTTCAAGGTGGTTCCGCCAAATCAAGTGCGAGCGGAGGTGATGCGTTTGTTGAAGGCTGTTGGTTTAGGTGAACATTACTTTGAGCGTTTACCCCGCCAGCTGAGTGGGGGAGAGAAGCAGCGTGTTGGGATTGCGCGTGCCCTAGCAGGTCGTCCTGAACTTGTCATCTGCGATGAACCCGTCTCGGCGCTGGATGTTTCAGTGCAATCGGCCATCCTCAATTTGTTGACGGATATCCAGCGCGAGCTGCACACCACCCTGATCTTCATCGCCCACGATTTGAGCGTAGTGCGCTATCTCTCCGATTTAGTAGGTGTCATGTACTTAGGCAAGATTGTCGAATTTGGCAAAGTGGAGCAAGTTTACGCACCTCCTTATCACCCCTACACCCAGGCCCTGCTGTCGGCAGTGCCCATTCCAGACCCTGATGTTGAGCAAGAGCAGATCCGCTTGAGCGGAGAAGTGCCCAGCGCTTTGAACCCTCCCAGTGGATGCCGATTCCACGGCAACTGTCATCTGCGGATGCAAATGATGGGCGAGCGAGCTGAATTATGCGTTCAGGAAGAACCACCCTGGCGAGAGCCTGAGGAAGGTCATCGGATTGCCTGCCATATCCCCTTAGTAGAACTAGAAAAGATTGGACTTGAAATGCTAAGTCGGTAATATAGAGTGGAGACAACCTATGTCGAATTATCAAATACCACAAATTGAGCCTCCTGATACATACGAATCAGATGAAATTGCCTTGTTTGCAAGTGGAGATTTGCGAGAAAGTGCAAATCAAATTTGCTGGCCTGCTCAGAAGGAAATGGAGACAAAGCTAAAAGAAGCCTTTGCCTCCGCAGGGTATCGCCTTCGCCGTGCCCATCCTTACGATTCCAAGCGGGGTCACGGCTTTATAAGTACACAGCGGATGGGGATGGACATATTCGAAAGACTGCCAAAAGATGTTCCTATCGTGGTAGCCGAGGCTGTCTGGCAGTACAGTTATCATGTTTTGGCTGGACTGCGTGATCATAAAGGCCCTATCCTGACAGTTGCTAATTGGTCTGGGCAGTGGCCTGGACTCGTGGGATTGCTTAATTTGAATGGTTGTTTAACCAAAGCCGGGGTGAAATATTGTACGATTTGGAGCGAGGATTTTAATGATGAATTTTTCCTGAAAAGCATCCAGCAATGGTTGACGGAGGGAGAGATCAGTCATGATACCAGCCATGTCCGCGACCTTGTCCCAACCTCCTTGCCAGAATATGAATTCGAGCTTGGCGAAGCCTTAGCAAACCAACTCAAACATGTGAAGGCTGTGCTGGGAGTATTCGATGAAGGCTGCATGGGAATGTATAACGCCATCATCGACGATGAGATGCTCAACCCGTTGGGTATGTATAAAGAACGCCTGAGTCAATCGGCATTGGTTGCGGGAATGAAACGAGTTTCCGACGATGAAGCCTTGGGTGTACGCCTGTGGCTTGAAGAGCACGGGATGGAATTCGTGACCGGCACTAACCCAGAAACGGATTTGACAGATGAGCAAATTCTAGATCAATGCAAAATGTATGTTGCTGCGTTGCGCATCGCAGATGACTTTGGTTGCGATGCGATTGGTATCCAATACCAACAAGGTCTCAAAGACATGGTTCCCGCATCAGATTTGGTTGAAGGTTTGTTGAATAATGTCCAACGCCCTCCAGCGTACAATGCTGAGCAGGGCTACGAGCTATATGCGGGCCAGGCACTGCCACATTTCAACGAAGTGGACGAAGGGGCAGCGGTCGATGCTTTGGTAACCAATCGTATTTGGACGGCCATGGGATTTGATCCAGCGACTACCCTCCACGATGTGCGCTGGGGTGAATGGTACACAGATGAAACGATTGATGATTTTGTATGGGTTTTCGAAATCTCGGGCTCGGCGCCGCCTTCGCATTTCATCGGAGGATATTTAGGTGCTTCTTCAGAGCGTCAACCGCCAATGTATTTTCCCTTGGGGGGTGGTACTCTCAAGGGGATCAGCAAGCCAGGCGAAATCGTCTGGAGTCGAGTGTTTGTGATGGATGGGGAGTTGCATGTCGATTTAGGAAGGGCAACGGTTGTAGCGCTTCCCGAAGAAGAGACACATCGTCGCTGGCAGGCTACAACGCCCCAATGGCCAATCATGCATGCTGTTTTGCATGGTATCACCCGCGATCAATTCATGGCCAGACACAAAGCCAACCACATCCAAGTGGCATATGTCCCGGATGCTGAATCCGCTGATAAAGCGGTTGCAGTCAAGGCGGCGATGTTTTATTCATTAGGTGTCAATGTCCATATGTGTGGAGACGTAATGTAATGTTTTTTGGGAATAGGGGGTGGGGGCGAAGCCCCCACCCCCTATTCCCAGATATTTCATCGCAGGATTACGAATGTTCTACAAGTATCGAATAAAATAAATTTTTGGAGAAAGAAAATGAGTAAAGTATTGTCTGAACTATCAACGGCTGTTATCGAAGGAAATCTAGAAAATACTGTCGATCTGACCCAAGACGCTCTCAGCGATGGGATCACCGCTAAAAAAATCCTGGATGAAGGCCTGATGCTTGGCATGGAGCATGTGGGGGTCGAATTCAAAGCTGGCAATATGTTCGTTCCCGAGGTGCTGCGTTCAGCTCGCGCCATGCAGGCTTCGATGAGTCTTATCAAGCCGCGCTTGGCAGAAACTGGTGTCAACTTGGCTGGCAAGGTGCTTTTGGGGACAGTGAAAGGGGATCTACACGATATCGGCAAAAATTTGGTAGCCATGATGTGTGAAGGAGCTGGCTTTGAAGTCAAAGACATTGGCAAAGATATCGAGCCATCTGCCTTTGTTGAAGCCGTCAAAGAGTTTGAGCCGGATATACTTGGAATGTCTGCCCTTCTTACCACAACGATGCGCGCGATGGAGCAAACGGTTCAGGCCTTAGAAGAAGCTGGCGTGCGAGATAGAGTAAAAATTATGGTGGGTGGCGCGCCTGTCACTCAAACCTTTGCCGATCAGATCGGAGCGGATGGTTACGCATCGAACGCTGCATCTGCAGCAGATTTGGCTCGGGGTTTCGTTTCTTAAGGGACAAAGAGCACGCACACTCGTTGGGATCGCTTGAATTAAATCAAGGTAGACATAAAATTCGGTAGGAGTGTTTGCCCCTCCGAATTTTATGTTTATATTAAAATGGTCGCTATCGTAATTTCCATCCCCCAAAAATTGCCAACTTTCACGGCGATTCCTAGAGAATCGCCCGTTCGACAAGAACTATTTAATATTTTGGGAGTAAAATATACTGCTGCGCTAACTTAGGTACCCTGAATATTATGGAGCTCTTGGTATGGAATATGAACTGGTAATTAAGAATGGTGAAGTTGTAACGGCACAAACTTCCTACAAAGCCGATGTGGCGGTGCAAGCAGGTAAGATCGTGGCGATAGGAGATCGCCTGAATGGCGCCAATGAAATCGATGCCATGGGGAAGTATGTCGTTCCAGGCGCTGTCGATATCCATGTGCATATGCAATTGGAACTGCCAGGAGATCTTGTTTCCAGCGATACTTTCTATACAGGCTCTCGAGCGGCTGCCTATGGGGGAACCACAGCCATTGTGGATTTTGTCGATCCCAAACCTGATGAGCCATTGCTCGAAGCGCTGGCAGCGCGGCGAAAACTTGCCGATCCTGAAGTGGTGATCGATTATGGGTTGCATATGACTCTAGGTCCAGCAGAAATTGCAAAATTGGATCAGGTCGAAGGAGCTTATTTGGCCGGTTGCAGCACGTTTAAATTGTACATGGCCTATGGCTATCGGTTAGACGATGGCCAACTATTGCGGGCTCTTGAGGCGGTAGGCAAAGCTGGAGGTTTATCAGTCGTCCATGCTGAAAATTGGGATGTTATTACCACATTGATTGAAGAGAACGTCGCCAATGGCAATACGGGGCCCCAGTGGCACCCCAGAAGCCGGCCTGCAATTCTGGAGGGAGAGGCAACTGGAAGGGTGATCGATCTAGCAACCTATTTGGGTGTGCCCATTCATATCTTTCATGTTTCCTGTAAAGATGCTATGCAGCAGATTATGCTGGCCCGTCAAAAGGGATTGCCTGTTACCGGCGAAACCTGTCCCCAATACCTTTTCCTAAATACGGATGCGTTTGAAGAACCAGGAGTGCGAGGGGCTTTGCCCGTTTGTTCGCCCCCTCTCAGATCGCAAAAACATCAGGATGTTTTGTGGCAGGCTCTGGCAAATGATGACTTGCAGATGGTAACTACAGACCATTGCCCATTTACGTTAGCACAGAAAGAGAAGGGTTGGAAAAAAGATTTTAGCCAGATTCCTGGTGGCGTTCCTTCAATCGAAATGCGCTTGGCGGCCGTTTATTCCGCAGGGGTTACTGGAGGGCTGTTGTCGCCAAATCGCTGGGTGGATATCTGCTGCACAACTCCGGCAAGCCTTGCAGGCTTTGCACGTAAAGGGGATATCGCCATTGGATTTGATGCTGATTTGGTTGTCTTTGACCCTCAAAAACGAGTCACGCTATCGAAAAAATTCTTGCACGAGCAGGTCGATTGGACGCCGTACGAGGGAACAACCCTTCAGGGATGGCCAGAAGTGACCATCAGCCGGGGCAGAGTACTAGTTGAAGATGGCGAATTCAAGGGCGAAGCCGGATGGGGTAGATTCGTCAACCGAACTCAGCAAAAACGCTAAATCTAATTTGAACTCCAAATCCTGAGATGACTTGAGTTGGGCGACTAAGCAATCTCACTCCCAGAAAGCAGGAGATTGCTTCGGGCTACGCCCTCACAAGACACTTGAAATGTGGCTTTAAGACAGCCCTGCTCCCAATATTGGCGCCACAGGGACGGTGGTGGTGGGGGGACGGGCAGTCCAGCGATCATTCCTCAACTCATTCAAATCGGGCCTGTTTTTCAGCCGATCATAATCCCCATGACGGGAACAGACCCTGTGCCTCTCAACCAAAATCAACCCACGATTTTGGTCAGCACTCCCATCACCAATCTGGGTTCAGCGCTACCCAACGGAGATCGAGATATGGTGATCTTCCCCGCGGGGATTGGTGATGCGGCCAGCATTGTTTCAGAGTTGCCGACGAATCTGCCAGTGATCCCTCAAAATACGGAGATTATTTCTGCGTTGTCGGTTGCGCTGTTAGATGGCGCTGCGCCAGTCGATGTTATCGCTGGTGATGAGACCTTCATTGTCTCGTTCGTGGTTCCATCCAATATGCAGGGAGACGAATTCTCGATCCTGTATTGGGACCCGACACTCAACAATGGGCAGGGTGACTGGGTTGAGTTAGAGATCACCAAGATGGCATGGGATCCAAGCCTCAACAATGGCCTGGGAGGCTGGACGAATTCTATGTCACCTCTGCTGGGTGAAGTGCCTGCTCCAGTAGGCACAGAACAGCGCATCGCGGTTGAGGTCAATTTCACGGGTCTCTTTGTCCTGGTAACAAACGGGGGAGAAAACTAGCATTGTATTTGGAGGGGGATTATCCAGTTTTTTTCACTACCACCACCCCAAGGGACCACTAGCATTGGCGATCATCTATCTGGTCTCACATCACCAGACTCATGATCGCCTTCTGAGCGTGCAGGCGGTTCTCGGCTTCATCGAAGATCACGGAGCGCCATCCGGGTCCTTCGGTTTTGTCCATAACATCGTTGTTGACCTCGTGGCCGCGGTCTGCGGGAAGACAGTGCATGTAGATGGCATTTTTGTTGCAAAGCTCCATATGTTCCGCGGTGGTCTTCCAATCTTTGTGCTGGTCGAATACGGTTTGTGCCTCCGCTTCTGAATCGTTACCAATGGGCGGTTTGAAGAAGACGGTCGGGCACCAGGCCTTGGGGTAGACTGCATCGGCACCTTCGAAGCCATCATTGAAATCGTTGGTAATGCGGAATGAACCACCTTCTTCCTCGGCATAGGTTTGACACTGCTTGACGATCTCGGGGTCAAGTTCAATGCCTTCGGGATGGGCTAAGGTGACATTCATGCCCATCATGGAAGCATACAGGATCGCAGACTGAGGCACTGCCCGGGGTTTGTGAACGCTAGGGGAATATGCCCATGACATGGTGAAGTTGACGCCTTGGAACCCGCCAAACTCCTCTTTTATGGTGAGCATATCGGCCAACCCCTGACAGGGGTGGTAGATATCGCATTCCATATTGATAATGGGGACATCTGACCAGCGGGCAAACTCTTGCATCAAGGCATGAGCTCCACCATATTCCCAATCCACAGGATCGCCATAACAGCGGATAGCGATGGCATGACCCATACGGTCCAGCACGCGCGCCACATCAGAGACGCGCTCGGTGCTGTAGGCCACCTCCTTACCCTCTAGGGCGGGAGTGTATATTTTGCTGGGGTCTAGGAAATGAGCATGCCCTCCCATTTGCGTCATGCCGCATTCGAAGGAATTGCGGGTACGCAGCGACTGGTTATAGAAGATCATGAAGAGCGTCTTGGCGCGCAGCAGGTCATCATGGTAGACGCCCATGTCGTTTTGCAGCTTTAGTTCTTCAGCGACTTCTAAGATGCGCTTGATCTCCTTGGGGGTGAAATCCGTTTCAGCCAAAAAATCTCGACCTTTGAATCCAAATGTTTTCATTTTGTAGTGCCTCCAATTTTTATCTTTTAAAATATTGCGAAAGTATCGGCTTATTAATCTTAGGGCTTACGCAGTTCAGCGAGAAAATGGCTGGGAATAGGGGGTGGGAGCGTAGCCCCCACCCCCTATTCCCAGCCCAATCCGCTTCAAGAGTGACCAACTAAACTGGACCTCCAAAAGTGCCTATTCCGTAGGCGATCAGCAAGTAGAAAGCCACAATGAAAAATAAAGCGAAGAAAATAATCAAGGCATAGTCCGCCGGGCGCAAGATGGATTCGTGCAGGTAGGTGCGGTCTGGATTACCGGAAAAAGCCTTGGATTGCAGCACTACTTCGAGCTGTTGTGATTTAACTAGCGCACCCAGGATCAATGGTACGGCGACCTTGGCGTAAACTCTCACCCGTTTTAAGGGACCCATCTTATCCAGAGCTAGGCCGCGTAATCGTTGGGCCTCGATGATCATACTGAATTCTTCGATCAGTAACGGAAAGAAGCGCAAGGTCGAGGAGAATATGAAGGCGATCTTGTAGGGAATTTTGGTCCGCACCATGCTTACGATCATGTTATTGACTTCTGTAGTGAACACAGCCAATGGGATGATTAAAGTTAAGGTCAATGTTTTGAAGATCACGTTGAAGCCATAGCTCAGCCCCTCCCAGGTAGCAAAACCGCCCCCGATCAAGGGCCAACTTTCCGGGAAGGTGTAGATCCTGCTTAGCTCGTTGACGGACTCGAACCCCTTCAGGACCATAACCTGGTCGCGATTGAAGAAGGCGTGGGTTAGCAACAGTAAGGCATAGAAGGGGATCATGATCAGTAGGATCGTACGGATGTAATTCCAATTTACCCCCACTATAAGACAGGCTAAGATAATTGATACAGCCAAACCAATTTGCAACATAGGACTTTCCCAGGCGAAAGCTATAATGGTCACTACGACAACCATAAATAGTTTGGGCCGGAAATCGAGCCTTGAAAAAAAGGAATCTCGCTCGACAGTTTGGAATTTCATCATGCTCATGAGACGCTCCCTTCAGGAGCAAAGTAATCGGCAAATTCTCCTGGGGTTAGCAAAGACGGAAAGGCACTATTTAGTTTTTGCATTTCTTGTGAAAGACGCACAGCCTGAGGTGCTGAAAGGAAAGTGCTCTTCAGTATTTCTGCCTCATGAAAGGCAGCGCGGGTATCATCATCCAACAAGATGGTGCCTTTACCCATGACGATCACGCGTTCTGCGAACTCAGGCATTAGGTAAAGGTGGTGCGTGATCACGATGACGGTCTTGCCCATTTTGTGCAGTTCGCGACTGATTTCGAGAATATATTTGGCCCCACGATAATCTTGTCCGGTAGATGGCTCATCGAAGATTATGATCTCTGGTTTCATGGCGAGGATCGCGCCGATCACTACGCGTGCCCGATCGCCTTTTGGGAGAGCCAGGGGGTGCATATCGCGCACCTCGGTCAGCCCCATAGCCTCGAGGCTCTCGACGATTCGAGCCTCAACTTCATCTTCATCAAAGTCCAAATTGTTCAGTGCAAAGGCAATTTCTTCCCCGACCGAGGTGTTGAAGATTTGGTTGTCTGGGTTTTGGGCAATATACCCGATCTTGCGAGCCAGGTCGCTGACGCTCATTTCCTGGGTATCCACGCCGTTGACTATAACTGCACCCTGTGTGGGTTGCAGCAGGTTGAGAAAGTGTTTCACCAAAGTACTCTTGCCGGCGCCATTCTGGCCGATGATCAAAACATACTCCCCCTCGGTGATATCTAACGAAACGTCATGCAGTGCTTTTGTTCCATCGGGATAGATGTGGGCTAGATCTTGAACTGAGAGTAGCGGCTCTCCACGGACATCTTCGGTTTCTTTGAGTGAAAAACCTGAATTGGATGATAGATATCGCAAGCTGTCAAGCAAGGGAAACGCATCTTCCATTTTAACGGGCACTTTTGGTACGACGATCCTGCGTTGGTTTATGCTGTAAAAGGTCTTGGCAACTTGAGGAGGGCGCAGATCGTTTTTCTCGAGCATCTCGATCTCAGCATAGATTTCATCAGGAGATCCCAGGGCAACTATTTGTCCATGAGAGACAAGTGCAACACGGTCTGAAAAGGCGGCCATTTCTTCAGCGGAGTGGCTGGCCATCACGATGGTCATGCCCAAATCCTGGTTTAACTCATGGGCTGTGGCGAATACTTCTTCTGCACCGACCGGATCTAATTGTGATGTTGGCTCGTCCAAAATCAACAAACTTGGCTGAACTGCGATGGCAGCGGCGATCGCCAGGCGTTGTTTTTGTCCCCCAGATAATTCATGAGGGTGTTTCTTCTCAGTGCCTTCTAACCGAACCGCAGATAATGCCTGGGGAATACGTTCAATAATGACTTCTCGTTCGACTTTTAAGTTCTCTAATGCGAATGCGACCTCATTTTCAACAGAAGTAGAAATGAGTTGAGTCTCAGGGTCTTCGAATACTTGTCCAACATAATTTGCCAGGGCGCTGATGGGATGCTCAACGGTGTCGAGGTTACCAATATGCACACTCCCGAAGTAACGCCCCCCATAGAATTGAGGCACTATGCCATTAAGTGCCAGGCACAAGGTGGTTTTCCCAGCACCGGTTGGTCCGATCAGTCCCAGGAATTCTCCTTTGTGCACTTCAAGGTTAATATCCCGCAGTACAAAATCTTCTGACCGGGGGTATTTATATGAAACATCTTTGAAAATAGCAATCGGCTCAAACATTAATGATACTAAAGTTTATCCCATAACCGCTCTGACGCTTCGCGCGTGTGGGCATGGAGTACGTCCCAATCGGCATTGAGCACAATGCCATCGCGCACTTTGACATCACCCGCCACCATTACGCCGGTTACATCGCCGGCATTGCGATACAGTAATAGCTGCTCGTAGAGATTGTGCTCTGACAGGGGCGTAGGAAGATTGGCGTCAATTAATTGCAGATCAGCCTGCCAGCCCACTGCGATGCGGCCAACCTTTTCGAAGTTCAAGGCACGCGCACCTCCCTCGGTGGCCAGATACCAGACTTTATCGGCAGGCATCACGCGCGGGTCTTGGTGTTCGGCTTTATGGATCAAGAAAGCACCTCGCATCACTTCGAAGAAATCGTCGATATACCCGTCGCTTCCCAGGCCAACGGTCACACCAGCTTCGACGAGTTGGGGCACCGGAGCAATCCCGCCGCCAACCTCACAATTCGAAAGCGGCATGTGCACCATGCGCACACCCTTCTGGGCCATCAACTCGATCTCATGGGGTTCGACTTGAACGCACTGCGAGGCTAGAAAACCATTCGTTGCCACTCCAAGCTCTTCATAGTATGGCAGCGTACGTTTGCCAAATGTTTTCTGGGCATACTCCGGCTCGTAAGTACCCTCAGAAACATGCGCGTGCAGCAAAACGTCCAGATCCCGGGCAGTTCGATGCGCTTGTTGGATGAACTCTGCCGAACAAGTGAACGTAGTGTGATGACACATCAGGCCAACGATCAGAGGGCGGTGGTCAGGGGTCAGTGAATTTCGATTACTGTCCCTAATAAATTCGACGTTTTCGCGTAACCCTAATTGTCCATTCTGTTTGGAAACGCGTTCTGTCGCCTCGAAAGATAGCACCCCGCGCAAACCCCATTTGTGCACTACCTCTGCCTGGGAAAATAAACATCCTGGTAAGGCATTGGGAGCCTCGGTGCAATCATAAAATGAGGTCACGCCGCTCTTGAGCATCGAGGCGCAGCGGTAGTCGGTTGCGGCGTTGATCATAGCATGGTCAAGACGGTCTTCGACCAGCGGCCACCAAAACTCTTCTAAGAAAGGCCAAAATCCAGAGGGCGCTTTTTCTAGGGGAATGCCGTGGGCCAACACCCCATAAAGATGAGAATGTGCGTTTACAAACCCTGGGGCCAGGACAGCTCCATCGGCTCGCCAAACCTCGTCATCGGGGTAGTTTTCGCTGAGATCAGCATTGGGAGCAAGATCCGCGATTTCGCCGTTGACCACGCGCACTCCCCAGTTCTTGACGGGCGCTTCTGTGGGAGTGGTAATCAACCACTGGGGAAGAATGATCATTTCAGCCATGCATTTCTCGCTTGATAAATTGTCCCGCGATACCTTCACCAACATATTCACCATGCTCGGCGACCAATTGTCCGCGCAGATACGTTTTGACTGGCATGCCCTGCAGTTTTATCCCCTCATACGGGGTGTAATCTACGTTCTCGGAGAGCCAATCTTGGCGGATGGGGATCTCCTTGTGGGGGTCGAAGAGTACAAAATCTGCATCAGCGCCTGGGATCAAAGCCCCCTTTTGGGGATAAAGCCCGAAGATCTTCGCCGGGGCTGTGCAGCAGGCTTCCACCCAGCGGTTGAGGCTGAGGTGCCCTTTCCGAACACCGAAGGAGTAGAGCAGCGCCAACCGTGATTGGATGCCCGGTAAGCCGCCGGGGATTTTGGTGAAGTCATCCCGGCCGATTTCTTTTTGCCCTTTGAAATTGAAGGGGCAGTGGTCTGTCCCTACGGTTTGTAGATCGCCCCGTGCCAGGGCTTTCCACAGGGCGAAATTGTCCCGGGATTTTCTTAGCGGTGGTGAGCAGACGAATTTGGCCGCCTCGAAATTTGGACGCGAGTATTTCTCGTCGGTCAACAAAAGGTATTGAGGGCAAGTTTCGCCATACGCGGATAAACCATTGCGGCGGGCCTTCTTCAGCGCTTCAGCACCTCGCACGGTGGAAATGTGTACGATATAAATTGGAATTCTAGCAAATCGAGAGAGTTTGAGAATACGCGTAATCGACTCGACTTCGGCAATGGCCGGACGCGCAAGGGGGTGACCTTCTGGACCTGTTATGCCTCGCTTTACTGTTTCAGCGGTAGCTGCGCCAACGACAGCGTCATTCTCACAATGCGCGAGGGCCATGCCCTTGGCATCACGAATTGCCTGGCAACATTTCAGGTACGCTTTGTCGTCAAGTTTAAGCCCCTCATAAGTCGTGTACATCTTGAACGACGGCATCCCTGCCGCAACAACTTCAGGTACATGTGCCAGTGTTTGAGGTTTGGCATTTGTCAAAGTCATGTGCAAGCCAAAGTCAATTTGCGCCTGATTTTCCGCTTGCGTGCGTCGTTTCTCATAAGCCTTCAGCAGGTTCTCATCGCTCTCAGGTTCCACGAAGTCGATCACTGTGGTGGTGCCGCCACAAGCTGCCGCGCGTGTGCCTGTGGCCCAGGTGTCGCTGGACGTAGTTTCCGCAGTGGGCATTTCCAGGTGCACGTGCGGGTCCACAGCACCGGGGAGCACATAGCAACCATTAGCATCTACAACCTGATCGCCGGCTAGACCTTGGGCAATGGCGGCAATCTTGCCAGCACGGACTCCAATATCCGCCGGGAATGTTTCCGAGCAGGTTACCAATGTAGCGTTGCGAATAACTAGATCAAAGTCCATGCGTGGTTGGAATGCATCATCCCTGGAAATGCGTTTCTTTATGCTCATTATCTGATAAGTAAATGTCAGAAAGAATCCCAAATGAGAAATTGAGTAAATACCGACATTAACACAGGTTTTGCGGTGAAATCGGTTGGTTTTATTTCAAACCACAAACCGCAAAACACTTAGAAGACGGGAGGGGTGATCACAGATATCCAGATGGCATCATCTATTTCAGATGCACAAGACAGTTTTTCGAGATCTTCTCCCTCGAAATAGATCGAGTCCCCTGGTTTTAATACATACTCTTTGTCTTTAAGTCCGATGAGCAACGCACCGGAAAGTACAAAGATGAATTCCTCAGTTGGTTTTCTTAACCGACGAGCGACATTCCCAGTACCAGGTGATAATTTGCCATAAATGGCTTCCATTTCCCGATTTAAATCTCTCATGAGCATTTCGTAACTGACACCGGAATCTGGGAAGTACATGCGAGGGCGACACCCAGCCCGAACAACAGGAGAATACTCCTCCCGAGGATCCGCATCATTCTCACAGGGCATGCCATCCTGTAAGAATGAGATCACAGGTTCGGGTTCGGAGAAGAAAAATTGAATGGATACCTCCAACTGCTCAGCAATATTTCGCAGTGAATCTAAAGATACATTCGATTTGCCGCGCTCAAGTTGGCTGATGAAAGATGCTGATAGCCCTGTACGGCGAGCTAACTCCCGCACGGCTAAATCGAGTTCATTTCGCCGTTTTCTTATTCGTGATCCAATATCAGCATCTGTTGACATGTCATTAGCCCTCAAATACGAAATTTTGGAGTTATCTGCTCCTGATAATTTTTGGGTTTCTGAGAAACGCCGTGGGACTATCAAGATTTAGGGGTGAGCGGGGTACTTCGCACCCCGCTCACCCCTAAATCTGGGAGATCACCCAGGCAATTCCTAGAGAACCTGATAGCAAGTATGTTGAGGATATTATAATTGTGATCAAGTGTCAAGTACCACTTGACAATGTTAACTAATGATTGACATATTTGCGGAAATCTGTAAAATTTGTAACGTGGAATGTCAAATCGGTGTCTAGAAATAATAAAATCGTTAAATAATAGTAAACAGCAGAGAAGTGCTCGATAGACGAGTTTAACGGCCTGTGCTGAAATAGGAGAAACCATGTCTGTCCGATTCGCCCTTTATTTGCAAGACAAGCACAACATTCAGTATGAATTAGAAATGGCGAGATACGCAGAGGCGCGCGGCTTCAGTGAAATCTGGCAGGCAGATACGCGCCTGGCGCGTGATTGTGTCGTTATGATGAGTGCGTTGCTGACCCAAACCAAGCGATTGCGAATCGGTTCTGGCGTGCTACCGATCTGGACGCGTAATCCAGCAGTGATCGCAGCGACCTGGAGCACCATGTGGGAACTGGGTAGCAAAGTAGAAGGGCGCGGCCGGGTTATGCTTGGCCTGGGTGCCTGGTGGGAGCCGATTGCCAGCCGGGTGGGCGTTCATCGGCATCGCTCTCTTACCGCCATGCGCGAGCATATCGAGGTGCTGCGGCAGCTATTTACTATGGAAGAAGTCACCTACCAGGGCGACTTTGTCAAACTCGACCGTGTGCGGTTGGATGTTGCCTTTGGGGACAAATCCCCCCGAGACATTCCCCTGTATATTGGCGCAACGGGTCCGAAGATGTTGGAATTGTCTGGAGAGATATGTGATGGTGTTGTGCTGAACTACATGGTTTCAGTGGGCTATATTCGCAAGGCAGTGGCCTTGGTGGAGAAGGGCGCCCAGAAAGCTGGTAAAACGATTGACGATGTGGACCGGCCAGAGCTGTTAATCTGTTCACTTTCGGATGAAGACCCTGCTGCGGCGCTCTACGAAGGCAAGAAGCTGGCTGCCTATTATTTCGCTACAGAGCCACACATCATGAAAGCCAGTGGTGTTGACCAAGAATTGCTCGAGAGAGTGCAGTCGATTATGAGTTGGCCAGCGACAGAAGATGATTATATATCTGCCAGTAAAGTCATTCCTGATGGAGTTGTGCGCCAATTGATGGCCGTAGGATCGACAGAAGATTGTCGGAACAAAGTACAAGAATACATCGATGCGGGAGTCACCTGCCCGATCCTGTTCCCGATGATGGATGATATCCGTCCAGTAGTCGACGCTTTTGCAGATTGGGCGTGAACAGAGTGCGCATTCGTGTTGAGAATTGTTACTGACAGCACGGCCGCATGAAATCATCGTATCTGAGAAAGTCCAGTACGAAAATTGGAAAATCGTCTTATTCGACCGTGACAAGCGATTGTGAACAGCGTAAAATATCTCATCGATGCTGAGAGGAAAACGATCATAGATGAGCTCAAACGAGAACAATATTCTGCAACTGAAACAATCCCTGGGAGAAAGAATCCGCAAACGCCGCAAAGAACAGCGCCTGGTTCTCACCGAGTTGGCTGAGATGTGTACCATCTCTCCTTCATTCTTGAGTCAGATCGAGCGCGACCAGGCCAATCCATCCATTTCTACACTGCATGATATCGCAGTGGCATTGGGTGTTACGGTCGGATACTTCTTTGCTGAACCACAAGCCATAAACCAAAATCACGTCACAAATGGGCTGGTGAAATCAGATGTTCATGTTGTGCGCGCTGATAAACGCAAGAGGCTGATCTATCCCAAATCAGGTATTCAAAACGAGTTGCTTTCGCCTGATCTAAATCGCGAAATCCAAATGATGTGGGTGGTTCTGCCCCCCGGTACGGATACCGGAGATGAACCCCTGGCCCATGAGGGCGAAGAATGTGGTGTGGTTCTTCAGGGGCAGGTCGAGATCTGGGCAGGGGAGGAACATTTCATCCTGGGGCCAGGTGACGCCATCTACCAGAAAAGCACCATTCCTCATCGAAGTCGTAATATTGGGGATGAGGATGTCATCATCATAGTTGCCATCACACCTCCTTCTTTCTAATAATATACGAATTACCTCGCCATTTGGCATTCAGACGAGTCGTTGACGTTGAAGATGGGCCTGTGACCGTCGCAGTTGGCAGGCAAGGAAGTCTCTCTTGCGCATAACCGATCTACCAGCTATAAGGTAGATCGGCTTGAATTTAAGTGGGGGTACAATTTGTCACCCTGTATTATGATATATGTAAAACTTTAAGGTAAATAGGCTTGACTTATGGCTTGTTTTTTACTATTATGGATAATAATTACACTCTGATCAAAATTATTGCTGATATTTCCCTTGATTTTTTATCTAGACTGAAAATTCATTTTTTTACTTATAACGGTAATTTCTGCTTTCGATGTCCAAGAAACGATCGCTTGGTTCCCAAATTCGAAATCATCGCAAGACTATGCAGTTGACGCTTGTTGAACTGGCTGAAAGCTGCAATATTTCTCCTTCCTTCCTTAGTCAAATAGAACGCGACCAGGCCAACCCTTCGGTGACCACGCTTTACGCTATCACCGATGTGCTGGGTGTGTCGATGGCCTCCTTCTTCGCGGAGCCCGATCGAAACAACTCGCTAGAGCAGTTGCCGCAGTCTCCATCAGCGACCCGAATTGTGCGCGCTGACCGCCGCAAGGTGCTCATCTATCCCGGATCAGGCATTCGCAATGAATTGTTAGTTCCAGATTTGCGCGGCAATATCCAATTGACATGGATTGTGATGCCGCCAGGAACCAACAGCGGCGAGAAACCCTTTATGCACGAAGGGGAAGAATGCGGCGTCATTCTTCAGGGGCAGCTCAAAACATGGGTTGGAGATGAGGTCTATATTCTGGGGCCTGGTGACGCAATCTATCATAGCAGCACCATTCCTCATCGCAGTGAAAATATCGGTGACGAAGATGTCATCATGGTGAATGCCAAAACACCTCCTTCAATTTAGCAATAATCGGACCAACGCAGTCCAGCAAGAAAATTACTGGTAAGAGGGGGAGTGGGGCGTAGCCACCACCACCCCTCTTACCAGCCCAATCCGCTTCAAGATGAATAAATCTATCATCGAAGATTCACGAATAAAGGATTAGCAAATGACAAATACTGATTTTGACGTAATTATCGCAGGTGGCGGTCATAATGGTCTGGCCTGTGGTGCGGTTCTGGCTCGCGAGGGGATGTCGGTACTGGTTACTGAACGAAATCCTTGGTTGGGTGGCTGTGTGACCACTCGTGAGGTCACTCTGCCTGGCTTCAAGCATGATATGTATGGTTCGTCGCATGTTTGGATCCACTTGAACCCCGATTACAAAGAAATGCTCCCTGAATTGGAGCAATATGGTTTGGAATATATCTGGTCGGAAGATCTGATTACCGGGCACCCATATCATGAAGGGCCGGGGATCATCGTTTACAAGGATGTCGATAAGACCTGCGATAGCATCGCCCACTATTCTCCCGAGGATGCCAAGCGCTATCGGGAGATCTATGATGGGTTTATCGAGATCAAGGATGGCGTGGTGGCTAATCTGTTCAATCCCCCGCAACCCCCCAGCCTGATGACCTCGGTGATGGAAAACAGCGAAGCCGGCTTGGAGATGTTGCGCAATTACCGCCTCAGTCCCAAGGCCTGGGTTAAAGAGAACTTCAAGCACCCCACCGTGCAGTCCTTTATCCTTGGTTGGGCCATGGCGCCCCAGAACTGGCCCTTCCAGGAAGGCGTTGGGCAATCCTTCTACGTAATGATTCCGGCGATCCACTCCTTTGGTGAATCTATTCCCAAGGGTGGCACGATCGAGATGCCCAACGCTTTGGCGCGATACATTGAAGCCCGTGGCGGAACGGTAATGACCAAAGCCACTGTGACCAAATTCATTGTCGCGGATGGTGAGTGCAAAGGGATCCATCTCGAAGATGGACAGGAGATCACTGCCAGAAAAGCGGTCGTCACCAGTCTGGACCCCAAGCAGACATTCTTGAAGTGTGTTGAGCCAGAACACCTATCCCCCAAATTCCGCACGATGGTCGAGAATTTCTCTTTTGGTAAGGTCAGCATTGTGCGGGCCCACTATGCGCTCAATGAACTGCCCCAATTCAAGAATGGCGAGGAAATGAGCCATACCGCCTTCCAGCGTATTTTTGGTTCCATGGAAGATATCGAGATCCAATACGCCGAGATGGGACGCAACGTTCCGCCCAGCAACCCCTTTCTGTGGACCGCGGCCTGGACGCTGCATGATCCCAGCCGCGCTCCTGATGGCAAGCACACCCTGATCATGGATACCTTTGTCTCCAATCGTTTCCAAGATGGCAGCCGCTGGACAGATGAATTGGCTAAGGAATATATCGATGAGGTCATGCTGCCCGTACTGCAAAGCCATACCACCAACATGGGACGCGACAATATCCTGGCTGAATACATCGATCATGCCGAATCATTGGAGCGCGATAACTGGTCACTCGTAGATGGCACTACTACCGGCGGGGAGCGCACCCAGGCCCAAATGGGTTATTTCCGCCCCTTCCCAGGCTATGCTCAATATAAGTCTCCCATCAAGAACCTTTGGATGACAGGACCTTCAACTCATCCTGGTAACGGCATCACCGCCATGGGCACTGTGACAGCCAACGAGATGCTGCGCTCATTTGGAATGAAGGCGGAAGAAGACGAGTTCGATTTTTAGGAATTTATGATGAGTAAAAAGATTGAGAAATACACCGCTCTGGTGGTTCAGCCGGAAGTATATGTCGCCAATACTCGCGATGAGATCTACCGTAATTTAGAGCACTACACCAAACTGATCGATTTCGGTGTGGGTTATTTTTATGAGCGTCCTGTGCGTCTGGTGGTTTTCCCAGAATACTTCTTGCAGGGCGTTACCACTCCAGGCAAGGGCGAAGATGGCCTGGAAGCGTTCATGAAGAAAGCCATTACGATCCCCGGCCCCGAATTGGATGTGCTGGGTGAGAAATGTAAGGAGTATGGCATTTATATCGCCGGGGGAGGCGTTGTCGAGCAGGTGCCGGAATTCCCAGACCGTTGGTTCAACACCGCCTTCATCATCGGCCCGGATGGCAAGGTGATATTGCGTTATCACAAATGGCACATCCCTGCTTCGATTGGCTTGGGCACCAGCCCCCACGATATGCTGGAAGAGTACAGCAAAGTATTTGGGGACAGCATCAAGAACCGCTTCCCCGTAGTAGATACCGAGATTGGCAAATTGGGCACCATGACTTGCCATGATGGCGCCACCCCCGAGGTCTCGCGAGCGTTGGGCTTCAACGGCGTGGAAGTGATCTGCCACCCAGGTGCCATCCAAGAAGTCGAGGGCGTGAGCAGCCCCTGGGATTTCTGGCTGTTCACTCGCCGCACGCGGGCGCATGACAATATGTGCTATCTACTTGGTTCGAACTGGGGCAAGGTTCATTACGATTACTACCCCAAGGCCTTTTGTCCCGGCCATTCGTTCATTATCGATTACACCGGCATGGTCATGCGCTACGCCCCCTACCCAGAAGAACAGATCATCGCTGCCACCATCGATATTGAAGCGCTGCGCGATCACCGCACAATTGCCAACCATAACATGTGGATCGATGTGCGCACCGAGGGCTTCCGTGAGATGTACGAGAAGCCCATTTACCCACCTAACTTATTCCCACCTGGAAATCCGCCACGCAACTTAGCTCAGAAGATGGAGGGTGCCAAAGATGTATTGAAGACCCTCTATGGGCGTGGGCAGTTCACTCCACCCGCGGAATATTCCGTCGAGGATATGCCTAAGCTCTTCGAGCAGCGCGTCCGCTATGCCCAAGAGTCGGGCAGGTTAAGGAAGGATTGACATGAAAGTAGCCAGCAAACTTGTCAAGATGGATTTCGTGGTTGGCAAGATCGAACGGGTGGATCAATACTTGATCATTCACAGCCACCCCGATTCGACCATGCCAGCCAAAGTGCGTATGGATGCCGTTGATGTGTGGCTTTTCATTCGCGCCGGACTCAACTGGCCGGTGATCAAATATGTGCTGTCACTGCCGCGCCTGTATCGCCAGGCCAAGGCAGAGCAGAATTCTTGAACATGAATACCTGGTGGGCGAGGTCTTCCACAAATTTGGAGTGGCTTGTATGCAACTCTGATAAGCATGCCCCCATATTCGGATATCTCGTCTGCGAAGTGAAAGCGTAAAAATCCTTACGTAGTCATGTGTAGAAGGAGGTGGTTTGCCCCAAATACCCTAAAAGCTCCATTCCTGGAAAATTGTTTATCAAAATTCAAGTGTTCGGAGGAGACTTAAATGTCTAAAAAACTATTTGTTACCCTGGCAGTATTCGCGATTTTGGCGTTTGCTTTGAGCGCATGCGCGACGCCAGAACCTGAGACGATCACCATTGTCGAGACGGTTGTTGTTGAAGGCGAAGTTCAGGAAGTTGTCGTTACCGTCGAGGTCGAAAAAGAGGTCATCGTAGAGAAGGAAGTTGTGGTGGAAGTTGAGGCAGTCGATGAGGCTGAACTCGAGCGCCAAAAAACCGTCATCTTCGATATCGATGAAGAAGCCCCGGCCGACCCAAATAACTATAACCCTTATTCGGGCGCTGCCCGCCAACACCATGGCCCAATGCAATCGATGATGGAGCCTCTTTTCATCGGCAACCTGGCGACCGGCGAAACGATGCCTTGGTTGGCTGAGAGCATGACTCCCAATGAGGATTACACTGTCTGGACCCTGACATTACGTGAGGGCACGATGTGGAGTGATGGTGAAGTTCTGGATGCTGACGATCTATTATTTACCATCAATTTGATTTCGGAAAATCCTGAATTCACGGCACGGTCCGATTTTAGCAGCGTTGATTCACTAGAAAAAGTGGACGATCGCAGTGTGCAGTTCACCCTGGCTGAAGCCAATCAGCGCTTCCTGCTCGATAATTTTGTCGTGACCACTGGCGAGAGCTTTCATACGCTGCCAGAACATATCTGGGCAGATCAGGATCCCCTGACCTTCACAAACTACGATCCCGATCAGGGTTGGCCGGTATTTTCTGGCCCGTACACGTTGTTGAGCACCAGCGACAATGAGTTTGTCTTTGAACGTGACGATGAGTATTGGGGCGTAGCCGCTGGTTTCAAAGATCTGCCTGCTCCCGAAAAGCTGGTCTGGGTATTCTATGGTTCTGAGGAAACCCGTACAGCCGCGGCAGCTCGTGATGACTTAGATGTAATCATGAACATCCGACTTGGCTCCTTCCTGGCACTCAAGCAGCTCAACCCCAATATCATTGCTTGGACGGAGGAATTGCCTTTTGCTTGGAGCGCATCCTGCCCTCGCAACCTGGACTTCAATCATGGTATGGAACCCTGGGGTGATCCGGACATGCGTTGGGCAGTAAACTATGCCCTCAACCGTGAACAAATCATCGAAATTGGCTACGAAGGAATCACCAGTCCTTCACGTCACTGGTTCACTGCCTATGGCGCGCTCAATCATTATGTCGATCTGGCAGAAGAAGCCGGCCTGTACGATGAGTATCCCGTCATGACCTCTGATCCCGATTTAGCAAAGGCGATGATCGAAGGTAAAGGTTGGGTCATGAACGCTGAGACCGGTTACTATGAGAAGGATGGCGAAGAACTGGGCATGGAGATTGCCCATTTTGATGCTCCTGAAATGGGTGCTGTTTCTGGTGTGATTGTGGAACAGTTACAGGCCATAGGCATCAATGCCTACGAGAACATCCAGCCCGTACCTGCATTCATCGACGGCATGCTCAATGGCACTTACGAGGCTCAACTCTTCTTCTTGTGTGGTTCGGTTGTCGATCCCTGGGACACCATGGATCACTTCCACACTCGCCACTTACCCGCAGAAGAAGGCCAACCCATCTCGCACTATTACTCCAACCAGACCTACTGGAGTTCAGACGCTGCGTATGAGTTCTCAGCCATTACGGACCAAATCGAAGTACTGCCGATTGGTGATCCCGCCATTGATGATTTGTTCGTTGAAGCAATGAAGATCTGGCTTCCCGAACTGCCCAATATTCCGATCTCCGTTTCACCAAAGTTAGTGCCTTTCAATGAGGCCTACTGGACCGGCTGGCCCACGGCCGATAATGCTTACTTCCAGCCGCAGACCTGGCACCATGGAGCGCATGTCATCATCCATGAGCTGGAACCTGCTCAACCCTAATCTGCACGTAGTAATGTAATTTCTCCGGTAGCCAGTTTTCCTAGATAACTGGCTACCGGATTTTCTAAGTCAATTCATAGCATTGCATGGAGCATGCACTGTGGCAACCCATCCAAATATTATCTTCATTCTGGCAGACGACATGGGGTATGGCGATTTTGCGCTCTTCAATGAAGGCCGTTCGAATACCCCAGCGCTCGACCGTCTAGCCGGGGAAAGCGTTTGCCTGACCCAACATTATTCTGCTTCCCCTGTCTGTGCACCCGCCAGAGCTGCCTTGCTGACGGGGCGTTATCCCCATCGTACGGGCGCTATTGATACATTTGAAGGGCGCGGTTTGGATCGAATCGCGCTGCGAGAGACAACCATGGCCGATCTGTTCCAAGCGGCTGGATACCGTACCGGATTGGTTGGCAAGTGGCATAGCGGAGCGCTGGACCCGCGCTACCACCCCAATGCGCGGGGATTTGAAGAATTTATCGGTTTTCAAGGGGGCTGGCAGGATTACTATAACTGGCGATTGGATTACAACGGTCAATATCAAAAAAGTGATGGGCGCTATCTAACCGATGTGCTGACAGACGAGGCCATTCGTTTCATCAACCGCAATTATTCGCAACCTTTTTTCTTGCACATTTCATATAACGCGCCTCACTTCCCCATGCAGGCTCCAGATGAGCTGGTAACCAAGTATTTAGAACGCGGTTTTAACAGGGGGGTTGCCCTAGTTTATGCCATGATCGAATGGATGGATCAAGGTATTGAACGCATCCTGGATACGCTTCAACGAACCGGAATAGAGCAGAACACGATTGTTATCTTTACCAGCGATAATGGCCCCGATGTCGGTGGTGAAGGCGAGATGTCTAAAAAGCGCTTCAACTGTCAATTTAATGGTCACAAAGGCAATGTTCATGAAGGCGGCATTCGCTTACCATTGACCATTCGCTGGCCAGATGGATTGGATGGCGGACGTCATCTTGACCCAATGACCCACTTCACAGACTGGCTGCCGACCTTGCTATCGGCAGTCAACATTTCCCTTCCTGAGAATTTATACTTGGATGGCCGAAACATTTTGCCAGTGCTACGGGGTGAAACTGATGAAGTGGATCCCAGGCGTTTCTGGCAGTGGAATCGCTACACACCACTTGTCACCACAAACGCAGCTATGCGTGACGGTGATTGGAAGTTGTTACGTCCAGATATTCCGACGGCGAAATATGTTGCCCCAGAAGACCTGGCATTTGATATCGCCTTGAAATACCACCCCGAGCTGTTTCACGATATCTCTCGAATTCCAGAACCCGAACGCCAGATGCCTGAGACACCTGCGGCGCAGTTATTTAATCTCACGGATGATCCTGGCGAGGAGACGGATTTGGCTGTGAAGTATCCTGATCGCGTTGATCAAATGCTTTCAGCATTGGAAAGCTGGTTTGAGGATGTTGAAGCCGACCGCTTGAGTATTGGTGATTGAATGAGAATCCTCTACATTGATATCGATAGCTTGCGCCCTGACCATTTAGGCTGCTATGGATACCATCGCAACACCAGCCCTAATATCGATGCGCTGGCCGAGAGGGGGATACGCTTCGAGAATGTATACGCCTCAGATGCACCATGTTTGCCCTCGCGTTCCGCTCTCTGGAGCGGGCGCTGTGGTTTTCACACTGGGGTTGTCAACCATGGTGGTACAGCGGGTCAGCCATTTGTAGAAGGACCGGGGCGCGGATTTCGGGATCTGTTCGGCACGACGAGTTGGATGAGCCAGCTTCGTGAGTTGGGCTATCACACAGCTACAGTCAGCACGTTTGGCGAGAGACATTCTGCCTGGCATTGGTATGCAGGTTATAACGAGGTTTATAACCTGGGGAAAACAGGCAATGAAACTGCGGATGAAGTTTCCCCGTTAGCGCTGGATTGGATCAATCGCAACGGCGCTAAAGACAATTGGTTTTTGCACGTCAATTTTTGGGATCCCCATACTCCATATCGCACGCCTTTAGAGTTTGGCAACCCCTTCAAGGAAGATCCTCTTCCTGACTGGTATACGGAAGATATGTGGCGCAGATCTTGGGAGGGATATGGTCCGCACAGCCCACAAGAGCCGCATGACTATGGCGGCGAGAAGGTCAATCATCTTTTTCCCCGCACACCCGATCAGATTGACTCTATGGAGAAGGTGCGTCAATGGATTGACGGCTATGATGTCGGTGTGAAATATGCCGATGAACACGTGGGGCGCATACTCAACGCCCTGGCGGATGCTGGTATTCTGGAGGATACTGTGATTATGGTCAGTGCTGATCACGGGGAAAATCTTGGCGAACTCAACGTATGGGGCGATCACCAAACCGCCGATCAGATTACATGTCGCGTCCCGTTGATTGTCCACTGGCCAGGTTTAACCGACCGACCGCGTATCGATAACGCATTGCATTACCAGTATGATTGGACCGCGACGATGGTCGAGCTGCTAGGAGGCCGAGTACCAGAGAATTGGGATGCGCAGCCCTTTAGCGCGGCCTTTCGTGAAGAAAATGAAAATGGACGTCCGTACTTGGTTACCAGCCAGAACGCCTGGTCGTGCCAGCGCGGCATTCGATTTGATAACTATATCTGCCTGCGAACGTATCATGATGGTTATAAGCAGCTAGACCCAATCATGCTCTTTGATTTGGAAAATGATCCGCACGAGCAAGATAATTTATTCAATGAGAGGCCTGATATCGTGGCCAAGGCCATGCGATATTATGATGATTGGCAGTATCATATGGCACTGACCAGCTCCCAGGACGTAGACCCAATGATGACGGTGCTACGCGAGGGAGGTTCGTTCCATACCCGGGGTCAGCTCCCAAAGTATTTGGACCATTTGCGAAATACCGGCCGTGGACATCATGCTGACCAACTGAGTCAGAAACATCCAGATGAAATCTTGTAAGATAAACTGAGGCATAAACCCGATGCTAAGTTATCAGAATCGCAACAGGAATACAGTAAATTTTCTGAAATCGCTCTATTTCGATTATCCTGACTGGGTGCCATGTGTTGTTAGTTTGATGCCAGCGACCTGGATGAAATACCGAGAAGATTTAGAAGAGTTAGTCCTGGCGCATCCCCGCATCTTTCCTGGATATTCAAGAGGATCGCAGGAATTCGATGCGATCCCAAGCCTCATGTATGAGCTCGGTTGCCACACGGATTGCTGGGGTAGCATATGGGAGAACGTAGATCGAGGTATGACAGGGATCCCAACTTCACACCCCTTGGAAGATTGGTCTGATTTTAATGAGTATGTCCCGCCGGACCCATTAACGGATGATCTATTTTGCCCGCGTGATTGGGATGAGGTGAAACGCTTATTTGGCGACGCAAAACAGCGAGGTGATCTGGCTACCTGCAAACCATTGCCTCATGGTTTTTTGTTCTTAACCTTGACCTATTTGCGTGGATTTGAGAACGCCATGCTCGATATCGCATTTGATGAGCCTCGTTTGTGGGATCTGCTTTCGATCATCGAAACATATAATAATGCTGTGGTACGCGAGCATATCCGGCTGGGTATGGAATTCCCGATGTTCGGGGAAGACCTTGGAATGCAAACAGCCCTTCTGATGAGCCCGGTGTCATGGCGAAAATACATCAAACCCTCCTATAAGCGTATGTTCCAACTATGTCTTGATGCGGGGCTGCCTGTCTTTTTGCATAGTGATGGCCGCATCTTGGATATTATCCCTGACCTGATCGAGATCGGGGTGGCTGTCCTGAACCCCCAATTTCGATCGAATGGATTGGATGGGCTCAGAGAGGTCGCGAAGGGCAAGGTTGCTCTTTATCAGGATTTAGACCGCCAGCTATTTCCCTTTGCCACGCCATCGGAGATCGAGGATCACATCGCTGAAGTTTATGAGGCGCTTTATTTACCCGCAGGCGGTTTGATCCTGTCCGCCGAGTGTGAGCCGGATGTGCCTTTAGAGAATATCGAGGCAATCTGTGGGGCGTTGGAAAAGGTTTGTAAATTACCTGAGTTATAAGGTGAGCTATCGTGTTTGCACTTGAGAATTTAGCTTCTGCTGATATCTATGTAAATGGATTAAAAATCCATTATTACCGTACGGGAGGAGCCAAACCACCATTGGTACTGCTGCACGGTATCACAGACAGCGGGAGCTGCTGGCCACGTCTGGTCCAACACCTGGGCGCCAAACTCGATATGCTGATGGTGGATGCCCGCGGGCATGGTTTATCGGATGCGCCAGAGCGGGGTTACAGCTTTGATGAGCAAGCCTCGGATTTGGTCGGTCTTCTGGAAGCTTTAGAAATTCATCAGCCAGTTTTGCTGGGCCACTCCATGGGGGCAATGACTGCCATTGCGCTGGCAGCATCCTCACCAGGGTTGGTCCGGGCATTGATCCTTGAAGACCCGCCTCTGTCGGCCAAGGATCAAATTTCACTAGATGAGTCTAAGATCTGGCGGAAAGAAGCCCGCAATAAGATCGAGAAAATGCAGAGCCAGACTTTATCTGAAATAATTTCAGATCGTCGCGGTCAAGCACCGAATTGGTCTGAGGGTGAGTTCATGCCCTGGGCGGAGGCCAAACACCAGGTCAGCCCGAATGTGGTCGAAATCGCCTTTTCATTACAACTGCCCTGGCGTTCAATCTTCAAGCAGATTGCGTGCCCCACATTATTGCTGACTGCTGATCCGGATGACGGGGGGCGCGTTCCCCCAGAGATTGCAGACGAAGCCGCAGCCTTGTTGTCAAACGGACAGGCTGTCTATATTAAAGATGCAGGCCATAACATCCGTCGAGATCAATTTGAGAAATATCTAGCAGTTGTGCGTGATTTTTTGGCAGAGATTTACGAAAATTAACTACGCAGCAAACAGGGGTCCGTTCTATGGCTGAGTAGTAATTGACTAATTATTTGCAAAGAGCATATGGTGACAATCATCTCAATAGGAGAATACGTATGAGTGGATTAACCAAGGAATATGTCATCAAGAGAGTGGGGATGTTCCTGATCACAATCTGGTTGGGAACCAGCATCATCTTTTTTGTGCCCCGTTTAGTCCCTGGTGATCCTGTCCAGGCCATGGTGGGGCGCTTGATGATGGAGGGCGCCGAAGTTGCCAATGCACAAGAGATCATCGAGGCTTGGCAGGTTCGTTTTGGTTTAGACAAACCATTGATCGTCCAATATTTCCGCTATCTCTACAACTCCCTTACCTTTAATACCGGGTACTCACTGGCATTCTTTCCCACCCGAGTGGACGACATGGTTTTGCGGGCGATGCCCTGGACATTGGGGTTATTAACTGTGGCAACGATCATATCTTTTGTTCTTGGCAACCTGATCGGCGCGCTACTGGCCTGGCGGGGAACCCCACGATTTTTGAAGGCATTTCTGCCATTTTCTCTGACCTTTACCGCCATCCCGGCCTTTATGTTGGGTATTTTGCTGCTCTACTTGTTCGCCTTCAATCTTGACATATTGCCGTACGGTGGTGCTTATGATCGTGGATTGAATCCGGGCTGGAATTGGCCGTTTATTTCTAGTGTGCTCAAGCATGCGATCTTGCCCGCTTTTGCCGTTGTGCTGGTCAGAATGGGCTCCTGGGCTTTGGGTATGCGCGGCATGATGATCACCACCGATGGCGAAGATTATATGATCCTGGCCGAAGCGAAAGGCCTCACATCCACACGCATCTTTTGGCGTTATGGCATCCGCAATGCTATCCTGCCACAGGTGACTGCTTTGGGCATCACTTTAGGGGCAATGGCTGGCGGTTTCGTTGTCGTCGAATTGATCTTTACGTATCCTGGGATGGGGTATCTATTGTATCGAGCTATCCTGAACACAGACTACACCTTGATTCAGGGTATTGTCTTCTACGTGATCGTGGGGGTTTCTTTTGCGGTTTTGATCCTGGATTTGATTTATCCGCTCATCGATCCCCGGATTTCTTTTCAGAGGAGTTAGCTGATGTCTGTCGCAACTGTTGATCGATCCGAAAAAATAATTAAAGTAAGCCGCTGGAAATCTCCCTGGTTGAATAGCAAACTCTTGTTGGGTGTGGGAGTGCTATTGTTGGTGGCTGTTACCCAATTTCTTGGCCCGCGGCTTTGGAATACAGAATTGGCCCGTGTAGGTTCGGCGCCGATTAATATTGTCCCCATATGGGCAGAGGCGGATCCAAACCTGGGGTTCAAGGATGGGGACCCAGCGTACCCTTTAGGAACGGATAGCACGGGCCGCGATATGTTGGCGTTGATTCTCGTCGCGACCCCACGCTCGCTTATGGTTGGTTTGATTGGCGCTGGAATTGGCATGCTGGTCGGCGTTATCCTGGGCTTTTCGGCTGGTTTGTTGGGGGGCTGGTTAGATGCCATCGTGCGTATTCTGGCGGATGCTCTGATGACGATTCCGGGCCTGGCCGTGCTGGTGGTGATTGCCAGTTATGTGCGTCAATTTGATATTAGCAGCATGGCCCTGCTGATGGCGATCTTTGCCTGGCCTGGTCCGACCCGGCTTATCAGGGCGCAGGTGCTCAGTATGCGAGAGCGTGGCTACATCCAGATGGCAAGGCTCTCTGGCGCATCAACGTTTGACATCATGTTCAAGGAGATCATGCCTAATTTGCTGCCCTATCTGGCGGCCAGTTTCACTGGAACGATCTCGGGCGTGATCATCGCCGCTGCCGGCTTGGAGACGCTTGGTCTGGGACCCACGCGCATTCCTACCCTGGGTATGACTATCAACAACGCTCTGAGTGCATCTGCAATTTTGCGGGGCATGTGGTGGTGGTGGGGTTTCCCGATTGTAATGTTGATCATAATTTTTATTTCCCTATTTTTAATGACCATCGGGCTTGATGAAATAGCCAATCCCCGTTTGCGAGGAGCTGCTAAGCGATGACTCAAAATAAGCAAATTGCTCTGGATGTCAAAGATCTAAATATTCACTATAAAACACCCGAAGGTGATGTGATTGCGGCCAATGATGTCAGTTTCCAGGTATACCGGGGTGAGTTATTGGGCTTGGTGGGCGAATCGGGTTGTGGAAAGACCACGGTAGCCATGGGTATCCTGAGGTTGGTTCAGCCACCCGGGCGAATTGTTGGCGGACAGGTAACGATCAGAGATGAAGCAGAAGTCGTCGGTTTAAGGGGGCGAGAACTGCGAAAAGTTCGTTGGTCTGAGATTGCCCTGGTTCCTCAGGGTGCCATGAATTCACTCAACCCCACTATGCGTGTTAGAGACCAGATTCGGGATGCCATCGAAACCCATGAAGGCAGACAATCTCGTGCCAAACTCAAAGAGCGGATCTTGGAGTTGCTATCCATGGTGGGATTGCCAAGCCGCGTCTACGACATGTACCCTCACGAGCTGAGTGGTGGCATGAAACAACGCGTGTGCATTGCTATGGCGATCGTTCTTGACCCGACGGTGGTGATAGCTGACGAACCCACCAGCGCTCTGGATGTGATCGTACAGCGTATCGTGGCGCAAACATTGTTGGATATCAAGGACCGCTTGGGGGTTGCCATGATCATGATTGGACATGATATGGGTCTAATGGCCCAAATGGCAGATCGCATTGCAGTGATGTATGCGGGAAATTTGGTTGAAGTTGCGCCCGTCAGGACAGCGTTGAAAGAACCCCTTCATCCGTATACCCAGTTGTTGATCGAATCAATTCCGTCGATCAAAGAGCGTAAGCCGCTCAAACTAACCGAAGGATTGAACCACGATTTACGCAATCCCCCGCCAGGATGCATATTTCAGTTTCGCTGCCCACAGGTGATGGACCATTGCCGGACGGTATCTCCTCAACAGATTGAGATCAACCCGGACCATCATGTTGCCTGTCATTTGTTCACCTCGGAGGATCAATAGAATGTCAACTCCATTGCTTCATGTTGAGAATGCTACCAAAATCTATGGGGGCGGTTTCCTGGAGGGCGGCTCACAAGTTGTCGCTCTGCAAAATTTCAACCTGACCATTCCGATCGAGCCAGCCAAGATCGTCACCATCGCCGGTGAGAGTGGTAGCGGTAAATCGACGCTGGCCAATTTGGTGTTGGGATTCACACAGCTTACTTCGGGTAAGATATATTTCAAAGGGCACGATATTGGTAATCTGCCGAGGAATGAGCGCAATATCTATCGGCGTCACGTGCAGGCAGTTTTCCAGGATCCCTACGCAGTTTATAATCCTTTCTATCGAGTGGGGCATATTTTTGATATCGTCATCAAGAATTTCAAACTTGCCCAGAACAAGTCTGAAGCCAGTCAGCTGGTAGAAGATGCCTTGAATGTGGTCGGACTTCAGGGGGAGGAAGTGCTGCACAAATATCCGCACCAACTCAGCGGTGGCCAGCGTCAGCGTATGATGGTAGCGCGCGCCTATCTGCTCAAACCTGAATTGATCATTGCCGACGAACCGGTTTCAATGGTGGATGCCTCGCTGCGGGCGATGATCTTGGATATTATGCTGCGATTGCGTGATGAGCGCGGGATCTCATTTCTCTATATCACGCATGACCTGAGCACAGCCTACCAGATTGGGGATGAGATTTATCTCCTCTATCAGGGCTCAATTGCAGAGCTTGGCAGCACAACCCAAGTGATCGAGAACCCCAAACACCCCTATGTACAGCAGTTGATTGGTTCGATCCCCGTACCTGACCCTGATCAAAAATGGGATTCGGAAATCAGCCTGCCCGATGACGAACAATTGCGAGCCCATGCTGACAGCGGTTGTCGCTTCTACCCACGGTGTACGCAACATTGGGATAGATGCCTGACGAGGCAGCCTGATCTCTATCAATTTGATGGAACGCAACACCAGGCAGCGTGTTTTCTCTACGATAGCTGACGACAGGTAATCTTTGCATCTTATATTTTAGTCAAGAGATTTGAAAATTTTTGGGATTTCCCGTGACAATGCCAAATCTGAGGGTCGCCCGGGCAATTCCCATCGAACCAGAATTATTGGAAATATTGTTGAGTTTGATGAGGAAAAACTATGAAATCGAAATTGAAGACAAATTCATACGATCGACTTTCCCAAAACCAACCTTTTTCATTCAGTAGTCTGAACCCGTCGGATATCAATCTGTTGCACGAGGCCAGTCTTGAAATTATGCTCCGAACAGGTATGCGATTCGAGGATGAGGATGCGCTTGACCTATTCAAGAAGGGTGGAGCCAAAGTGGTTGATGGTAACCGCGTTCTCATTAGGCCTCACATGGTGGAAATGGCTCTAAATTCCGTTCCCAAAAATATCACCCTCTACGATCAATTGGGTGATCGAGCGATGTCGGTTGGTGGATATCACAGTTACTTTGGTACTGGCTCTGATTGTTTATATGTTTATGACATAGAAACAGGTAAACGTCGCCGGGCTGTGTTGGATGACATTGTGACCGGCACCCGATTGACGCACGCGCTCCCCAATATGGATTTTTTGATGTGTTTGTTTTTACCTGAAGATGTGCCCATCGAAACATGCGAGCGCCATCAGATGGCCATCATGTTACAGGAAAGCACCAAGCCGATCGTTTATGCTGGCACGGGTCTAGATAGCACCGTTTTCGCGATTGAGATGGCCTCCGCCGTGGCAGGTGGATTAGAAAATCTACAGCGATATCCCTTCATCGTAAGCTATGTGAATTTGGTGTCGACCTGGGTGCACAATAAAGAGAGCACACAACGGCTGCTATATTCTGCTGAACGAAACCTTCCTTCCATCTATGCCCAAGGGAATGCCCGAGGCGTCACAGCACCTATGACCGAAGCTGGCGCGTTGGCGCTTTCCAATGCCGGTCATCTGGCCGGACTGGTGCTATCACAACTCAAGAGAGAAGGTTCACCCTTCTTGCTTCCCAAACCTATGGGCGATACTTTGGAGTTACATACGATGGCGTGGCAGCATTGCGCACCAGATCCTGGTTCGTTCGGTTGGGATATGGCGCATCATTATGGAATCCCCACATTTGGCATGGCAGGTTGCAGCAATGCCAAAGTATTTGACTCACAAGTTGGGGCCGAAGCAGCGCTATCTCTGCTCACAAATATGCTTGGAGGTGGCAATTTGGTTCACGATTGTGGATTCCTGGAAAGCAGTATGACCGTCTCATTCGAGCTTTTAACACTCTGCGATGAGTTGATTGGCTGGTTAAAGCGTTACTTTCGTAAACTGGAAATCAATGAAGAGACGTTGGCGTTGGATTTGATCCACGAAGTAAGTCAGAATGATGGCGCCACTCTAATAGAACATTCGCATACGTACAATCACCTTCGTGAGGATTGGCAGCCTCAGCTTTTCGACAGAGGTGATTTTGCCAGTTGGACTGGTAAAGGGGCAACAACGCTGGAAAAGCGTGCCAATGAACGTGTAAAAAAGATCCTGGAAGATTATCATCCGGTGGAACCATTACCTGCTGATATCAACGAGAAGCTCCAAGAGATCATCGCCCAACAATAGAGTTTTAGAAGACAATGAAAATCGATGAATATATTACCTATGACGCCCTGGGTTTAGCGGATCTCATCAACCGCAAAGAGGTAAAACCATCAGAGTTAATAAAACTTGACTCTACTGCAGTAACTCAGGCAAAACAGAAGCGTTGAGCAACAAAAAAGA
>CAYWIC010000024.1:0-39644 GCA_964458115.1 uncultured Anaerolineales bacterium
CACAACCCCCGTGAATATTCCCACTCGAATTGACGGTGAAATCAGCATCGAGGCCATTCCTAAAAAGGATACAAAATTCAGAAAATAATATAAGTTCTCTACAGTGAAATAAGGGGCCTTAAATATGAAGATGGAGAATGCAACAATTACGGCGAGAATCAATGATCGATGCAATGAGAAGTATCTTCGGAAAATGATAAACAAGCCTCCCAGCAGCGCCATCGAAAGGAAGATATTACGCTGTTTTCCTTGGGAAAAAAAATCCTGGTCACTAAGCCCTGAACGATAGAAAAAGGCTTGGAAAAATGGATAAAGGGGTGTCTGGTTGCGGTCTCCGGTGTAGGAGAAATTCGATCCATGAACTTTCTTCGCAAAGTTAATATATACTTGCTGGTCACTGTGCATGGGGTCCGCAATGATATTGGCTGCATGGTCAATGGCCGAATTGTAGAAGAGAATCCCAATTACAACGAGAGCGATGGCGGCTACCCATCTTCCAGACAATTGAAAGTTCCGGTGATCTCGCAAGTAAAAAAACAATACCTGCAGATACAGGGTAGCTACGAAAAGCACAATAGGCACGATCAAGTTAAACTCAGCGGCATACCTTTCAGCAACAAAATATCTGGGGAACAGTTGATTGGCTAGGAAATACTCGCTAACCAGCAACCCAGGCAGGATCGACACAACACCAAAAACCAGCATCAGCATATCTTGATGCCAGCCATGAAGGCGAACATAACTAAATGCCAGCCATATAGTTTGGCCACAAGCAATCAACCCAAATACAAGAACGGGTGTCAGCCGTATCAAATATGCTCGTAGGAATGCATCCGTGGAGATAAATAGCCATTGAGTAAGCAGGAATGCGGCAAACAGAAATCCCAGCGACAGAATTATCAAACTTGACCAAAAAAGTTTAGATGACGCCTTTTGGAAACTAAGGTGGATAGTTTCAACCCATCCCTTGTCAAACCTTGATTTAATGTTCAGACACAAATATGAGAAAACAATTATGCATAGCAGTCCAATCAACCCCAAACGGGCAATTGAATAGCCCGATTCGCCTGGTATGAGAAGCATACAAACCAGCGCGACTAAACTCTCGAGAAACGATAGTCGCAAATAAATCGCTATCCTTTTCATGCTCATATGGCTTCACCCCTAGAATTTTTTTCGGGACCAAAACCCTACTTCAACATTCTCACAAATGTGAGAATAACCAAAAAATCGGTGTTGTCAAGGTACGCATAACTCCCGAAAAGCACTGACGCACCTATGTAGGTGCGTCAGGCAGAAAGATCAATTACTTTGGAAAGCGGCGCAAGACAGTCGCTGCGCTGGGCAAGGCCACCCTGTCACCGATATCCAGCTCCGCAGGGGCCTTGCTGGCCTTTTCCGGAGCTCCCTGGAAGATGAAGATCGGTGTGCCCATCTTGGCAAATTTTTGCTGCACATAGGCCTGGCCTAGCAAATACCCCTCACTGTCTGCGGCGCAACTGGTGACCGTTCCGATCATTTTGCCACGCTCGTCCATGACCGGGTCTCCGGGGTGCGCCATGCGCACTCTCTGCTGATCAAAGCGGAAGCGCACCACCACGCCATCGCGCTGCGCTTCGCGAGCCAGGTAGGCAGCGCGGCCGATAAACCAGGGTTTGTAGGTTTTCACATAATAGCCAAAACCAGCCTCCGCCACGCCCAAACCCAGGACGCCGGACATCTCATGCCCATAAAGCGGCAGTCCAGCTTCAGTTCTCAGTGAGTCGCGCGCTCCCAATCCACAGGGCAACAGCCCTAAGGGTTTGCCAACCTCGAGTAATTTCCTGCACATTGCCGGAGCCTGATCGGGATGCACAAATAACTCGAAGGCCATCTTCTCCCCTGTGTAACCAGTGCGAGAGACGATCAAATCGAAGCCGCCCACGACGGCATCACACAATTGCGTCCGCTTGAGTTTCATGATGCGCTTGCGCGTATCGTCGTCTGCCCCAAGGGCGAGCAAAATGTCACGGGATCGCGGACCCTGCAAGGGTATGTCCACTCGCATGTCCGCCCCCTCTTTGGGATCACGCAAATTTCGCAGAATCACTCCGCGGCCCAAGGCGGTCGCCCCGGGACGCGCTTTGTCCACCAGCACCCGCCCCTCTCGCACTGCATTCAGCCAGGCCCAGTCCTTATCGTCATTGGAGGCGTTAACCACCACTAGATATTTCTCATCTGCCCGGCGGTATACGAGCAGGTCGTCGATCACCTCGGCATCAGGGGTCAAGAAGTGCGTGTACAAGGATTCGCCAACGTCCAAGGAAGCAATATCATTGCTGCAAACGCTATCCAGGAACGTTGCCGCATCAGGTCCTTCAGCCTGATAGACGCCCATATGAGCGGCATCAAACAAGCCGGCAGCTTGCCGCACAGCCATATGCTCTTCCATCACCGAGCCGTAACGCACCGGCATCTCCCAGCCAGCGAAGGGCACCATGCGCCCACCCAACTCGACGTGCAAATCATAAAGTGAGGTTCGGCGCAATTCGTCTTCAACTTCTTCCCAGTTAAATTCTTCTTTTGATGACGCGTCCCCCCCAAGATCCCCTTCGGGGATACCAATAAAATATGGTTTCCCTGGATCGATGGCGTCCCCCGTTTTCGAGGAGTCGGGAGCCTGGGTTGATTCTCGAACCCAAACAGGTCCTGCCACCTTTCGCAGCAGATCATCATCGACCTTGACGTATCCATCAGAAAGATCACGTAGCCAGGCTGCAGATAGAGCAGCATCCTTGGCATCCAGGCTTAGGCGGTATTCGTAATCGCCGACGCAGGCTAAAGTAGCCTCGATCACGCCTTTGGGAGTGACGAATTGGGTCGCTTGGACGTCACCAGCGCCGAGGGCCTCGACATCGCTGGACATGACAACATTCAAGAACTGGCGCACCTTTTCACCGCCGATGTCGAAAGCCACGAGCTCGCCCTCATAGGCATCATCCAGATAAGAAAAGTGGGGGTAGCCATAATCCCCGGGCTCGAAATCGATGCCCGCTTTCGTGGCCAGTTCGCGCACATTGAGTTTGGCTTCTTCGAACGCCACAAAATCCACCTTTGCCCTGAGCGTTTTCCCCTGATAATAGGGCGTTGTGGCCTGCAGGATATCCGAGATGGCATCTGCTAATGCAATAGCTTCCTTTTCTTTGAAGCCACGCTGGGTTACCCAAGGCATGCCCATGCGCACGCCTGTCGGCCGCAGCGCAGACTTATCGCCAGGGATGGTGTTGCGATTGGTGGTCACACCGGCGATATCCAAAATGCGGGCAGCCAGGTCTCCGGTCAGGTAGGCGCCATTTTTACCTTTGATCGACTTGGTATCCAGGTTCATCAAATGGGTATTCGTGCCCTTGAAGGGGATGGTAAAGCCGCGCTCTTCGAAGCGCTTGGTGAAAGCAATGCAATTCGCCACCACCTGGGTTTGCAAAGCACGGAACTGTTCCGTCTTAGCGATCTTAAAGGCTACCGCCATGGCTGCGAAGACATTGACATGCGGTCCACCCTGTTCGCCTGGGAAGACTGCCCGGTCGAGCTTGCGGGCTAACAAACGATTGGTGGTCATGATAATAGCGCCGCGCGGCCCATTGAGGGTTTTGTGCGTAGTAGATGTGATCACATCTGCAATGCCAATGGGCGAGGGGTAAGCGCCCGCTACCACCAGACCCGCAACATGGGCAATATCTGTGAGCAAGTAAGCACCGACCTTGTCTGCAATCTCGCGGAAACGCAGCCAATCGATCTGCCAGGGGTACGAAGAGACGCCAGCAATGATCATCTTGGGTTTGTGCTCGAGGGCTAACGCTTCAACAGCGTCGTAGTCGATCTGCTCGGTTTCAGGGTTAATCGAATAAGAGACAATATTGAAGTATTTCCCTGAACGGTTGACAGGCGAGCCGTGAGAAAGGTGTCCGCCAAAAAGCAGGTTCATCCCCATGACAGTATCCCCTGGCTCTACCAGGGCGTGATAAACGGCGTTATTGGCTGGTCCACCAGATAGGGCTTGTACGTTGACGTAGATATCATCAGCGGCGACATCATCTGTGGCAAAGGCTTCCGCGCAGCGCCGTCGCGCCAGGGCTTCGACCACATTAGCGTATTCAACACCCTTGTAATAACGCGGGTCGGAATAACGTCGGTCTTCGGGGATGCGGACATCGTAGTCAAAGATCTGATCTTCTGATAATAGGCGAGTGTGTTCAGAGGGATAGCCTTCCGCGTAAATATTGTGAAATGCTGTCGATAACGCCTCCCGCACCGCCATTGGCGAAGTGCTCTCGCTAGGGATCAATATCAGTTTGCGGTATTGTCGTTCCGCTTCGATTTCTGTAAGTTCGCTAAGTTTGGGATCTAATTCGGCGAGGTCGCCACGAAAAAGGAAGTCGGTCATGCGAATCTCCTGAAGAGTAATAATTGTTTTAATTGTCTGACAACTGAATTGTAGTCCTGAGAGATGCCTGGGTCAAGTTTTTTGCAAAAAATCGATCAACAATGGATTCACAATCTCCGGCCGCTCATAATGTGGGATATGCCCCGCCTTATCAATGGGATGAAATTGCACGTGAGGGATAGCATCCACAATCATTTGGCTATACGCAAATGGAATAGTACGGTCCTCCCTGCCCCAGATCAGCATTACTTGCAGATCGTTTTCACCTATCCGTTGATAAATCGGCAGAGAGTTACCAAGAACATCTCCACGCATTGTCGATAGCAAAGCCCGCTTGAAACCCTGATACTCCATTTGAGGTCGATAGCCATCTTGCAGCAGCTTGACATCCTTTGGATCAAAGAGATCATCGGTCATGCTATTGAGCAAGGTTTCGCTGCCGAACAGACCCAGCAACAACTCTCCCACTCCTGGGATGAGCATCAAATTCAAGATTAAGGGCGGTTCAATGGGAACACCAGCCGGATCAACCAGAATCAGTTTATCTATCATCTTTGAATGACGATCGGCGAAAATGGCGCTGATCGGACCTCCCATGGAGAGGCCCATCAATGTGAAGGGCTGTTCTATTTCTAATTCATCAACCAAATCTAGGAGCTGCTGGTCAAAGAGATCGAAATCATAGCGCGCCCGCGGTCTGTCTGAGAAACCGCGGCCGAATAAATCATACCGAAGCGTACGAAAGCCAGCTGCACACAAGGCTTCAAATGTCGGATCCCAGACGAAATAGGGCACGGAGAAGCCATGTACTAAAATGACAACTTGACCATCCGAGGGACCTCCCAACTCATAGTGGGTCACTCCATCGGATAGTTGAACAAACTCGCCAGGGAGTCCGCGGCGAGTCTGGTCGTTCAAGGATTTTGTTTCGCCGAGATATGGAAAAGACATGAGATCAAGATTTTTGTCATTCTGAGCGAAGCGAAGAATCTAATTTTCGGGTGATTCAGATTCTTCGCCCCACGCCTCAGGCACGCCTTTGTCGGGGGCTCAGAATGACAACTGCTAATAATTAGTCTTCTATGGTGACAAAATTTTTCCAAGTCCCTCCAAAACGCGCTCCGGTGTAAGGGGAAAATCATCGAACCAGACACCCGTGGCGTCGTGCACTGCGGCGATCACTGCTGGCGCCAGGGGGATGTAGGGCATCTCTCCCATGCCGCGCGCCCCCCAAGGACCAAGGGGGTCAGGGTATTCGATAATCACCGATTGCACCTTGTCGGGTACATCCAATACCCCAGGGATCAAATAGGTAGACAAATGTGGGGTCAGTGTATATCCATCTTCCTGAACGAATTTCTCCATCAAGGTGTACCCGGCTGCCTGCACAATTGCTCCCTCCGATTGGCCTTCAACCTGTTGGGGATTGATTGCTTTCCCTACGTCATTGGCAGAGACGATATCGACAAGGCGGATCTTGCCAGTCTCTGTATCGACTTCGACATCCACAGCCTGTGCGACGTATCCGTAAGAGAAATTGGGAATGCACTCACCCGTCTCAGGATCGAAGGGGGTGGTCGCCGGTGGGCGGTAGACGAATTCTGCGATGGCGGGCCGCTCTTCGTCCTGCCATTTCTCCAACGCATGTTCAGCCGCACCTTTGACTGCATTTCCAGACATGAATGTCATCCGTGAAGCAGAAACGCTACCAGAATTCTCAGTCTCAGCTGTATCTGCACCGATGAACTCGATATTTTCTAACGGCAAACTCAGGGCTTCAGCAGCCATTTGCTGAATGACCGTATGTGTGCCTTGACCAACTTCTGCTGCCCCGTGACGGACGACAGCCCGTTCAATTTCCACCTCACCGTAAAGCTCTACCGCCGCCCAAGAATTTTCTGGGAATCCATAAGAGAAGCCAACGTTCTTGAAGCCGCAGGCAAATCCTCGACCGCGGACGGCAGTCGACTGAGTGCCGCTATCGGTCTTCCGACCCCCATTTTGCCATTGGGCGACCTCAGCACACTTTTCTACCACCATCGGCATGCTAACACCCTCGGGCATTGGCGAGTTCACCGAGAGGATCGAGCCATCCTTGACAATGTTTTTCATGCGGATTGCGACGGGATCCATTTCCAGGGCTTCTGCCAGCTTGTTCATCTGGCTCTCAGCCGCGAAGGCTCCCTGGGGGCCGCCAAAGCCGCGGAAAGCTCCACCAGGGATGTTGTTGGTATATACTGCGTAGGCGTCCACATGCACATTGGGAATCTCGTATGGCCCGGTACACATCAATGTGGCGTTGCCCAACACTTTGGTGCTGGTGTAGGCGTAGGCGCCTCCATTAGCGACGAGTTCCAATTCTGCTGCAACGAGTGTCCCATCATTGGTCGCACCCCAGCGCGCGCGAATATGGTAGCGGTGGCGTTTGTGATGGCCGATGATCGATTCTTCGCGATTCCAGATAATTTTCACAGGGCGATTGATACCGCGTTGATGGAGACGTAAGGCTGCTAACCCTAAGACGATCTGCACGGATAGGTCTTCGCGCCCCCCAAAGGCACCGCCAGCCGCAGGGTGGATTACGCGCACCTGATCTTCCAGCAGCCCCAAGGCGTGGGCGATCTGTTCACGCTCCTCATGGAGCCACTGGCTGGCACAAGCCACGGTCACGCGCCCTTGCTCATCGATATACCCCACACCTGCTTCGGGTTGCAAGTAAGCATGCTCTTGCTCAGGGGTCTCGTAATCAGCCTCTATGATCACATCAGCTTTGGCGAAGGCATCTTCGACGTCGCCTTTGCGTATCTTGTAATGCAGGATGACGTTGCTATCCTTATCAGGGTGGATCAGATCAGCACCATCTTTCATGGCCACGAGGGCATCGGTGATGACAGGCAGATCTTCGTATTCGACTTCGATCAAATCTCGGGCTTTGGCTGCAATATCATTAGATTCTGCCACCACACATGCGACCTGGTCACCAATGAAGCGCACTCGATCGGCGTACTCCTTTGTCGAACCGGGACCACATAACACGGGCTGATCTGGCATGATTAAGCCATATTCATTGACGGGCACATCTTTGGCTGTATAGACTGCGATGACACCATCTAATGCCTCGGCCTTCGTGGTATCAATATTTTTAACGATCGCATGAGGTCGATGAGCAAAAAGGATCTTCATATACGCCTGATTAGGCATGTTGATATCGCCCGGAAACAGGGCTTCACCGGTTACTTTTTCGTGAACATCTACTCGTTCAATTGATTTACCTACAGTTGACATATTTGTTCCTTATGAAATTGCTAACTACCCAACACAGATCTTTGTTAATAATGTCAGGTGGCTCAGATTATTGATTCGATAATCGAATTTGTTCCATTTTCAATATTCGACGTAAAATAGCTAATGTGGTGGCATACGTGGGGTCCATGCCAAAATAAGACAGCGAACTGGCACCCAAGTTCTTTCCTTTGCCCAAAGGAGTATCGGATGCGTAATGCAAAAGGCCAAAATCGAAGGGCAAGTTATAGAGATAAACGATCTCATCGATGGGATGTCTTTTGGGTCGGTACATCTCATAGACTGCCGAAAGGTAAGGGCCGGCTTCCATTTCAATGTCGGAATATCCTTCTCGATAGAATACGTCCATATAGGTGGCATTCTGCAAAAAGGTTCCCCGCACGGTGACGGCCTTCTGATTATCGAGGACGTTGCCGTATACCAGGTAAGGGGAAACATCGGCTGCGGTGAAGGCGTTGGGCGTGATGAAGGTATTGCGCGAATGTTCATCATGGATCACATTGGGGATCATGACGTCCCCTATGACGCCGTTCAAGGTGGCAGCCTTGCCCATGATGTACACCCCCAAAATCTTACCGGCGTGCGTGGCCACCTCAGTGAGTATATTGTATGCAGACAAACCCAGGGGATAGTCGATGTTCAGGATCAACGCGTCACTATCAACTAAGCTGCGCATCTCCTGATCACAGATGCGCGGGTCCATCCACTCCAGACTCACCTTCGAAAGATCGACGATCTGTGCGTCTACATCAAAGAAATGTTTGCTGTCTATACGCGTGATCCCACACTGGCGCTCGAAATCTTGGCGGTCATCCCGCCTTGATTCGCCTTGGGGAGATTGCAAATATTTCTTGAGCGTGTAGTACAAGAAATTCTCTTGGCTGGAGGGCACGTTACTGACCTGAATATCACGCCATTCGGTTTGTAAGGCAGGGTCATCGCATTCTTCGACAAACTGGGCCAGCTCATCGCGGTGCTGCAGGGCGTAACCGGAAAGCAAGTTGACGAGGCTGTGGACATTACTGGAAACAAAATAAATCGGCCGATTACGGATATCTGGGAAAACGCGCTCGATATTCTCCCACCAGGCATGGGTAGCGCGGCGGTATTCACTAAGGGTTCCGCTCAATAAGCGGATCTGGAAACGCCAGGGCTGTTCCATGATCCGGGACAGGTTCGGGACGAAATCTACTCCCCAGATCACATGCAAACGGTCAAGATCATCAAGCGACATTTTCAAGGTAGCAGCCAATTCCTCGTATATCCCCCGATCATCCAAGACTCTTTCCAAGGAAAAGGTCTCTGGCAATTGGCTCATCAAATGGTGCAATTTGCGCCATTCGATCTGGTAGGCCGTCAGCAGGGGCACGACATCATCGATATCCGAGCGGCTGGCGATGATGCAAGCCAGTGTGGACTCCCCGTCGAAATAACATCGTCTCCGGCGCGCCTGAGCAGTCACGGGCTGCCATTGTTTAACATCTCCCACCCCTTCGCGGATGAACACTTCGGTGCTCTGGCCCAGCACCACGGTGGTGACATCGATAATACAGGGTGGTAAGCGCAAAATGCTGTAGATGAACGCAGAGAGATCTGGGATCTCTTCTCGCGCTCCAGTATGCAACAAAGAATTGGTTGCCGAGTGAACTTCCTCTAACGTGCGGATCTGCACCTCGGCGGTTGAACGCAGGAGCGAGTAATAGGTTCGCAAATACAGCTCGACTTCTTCCGAAGCAGTGTAGGGTACTGTGCGTTCCATCACTCAAGCTTCCTGCACAACCGTGGCGGCTTGCAACTTACTGGGGCGTTCTACCAGGTATACACCCACTAGAATAGCAGCGCCGCCTAAGAGAGAGGCAAATAATATCGGCTCAGAAAGGATCATTCCTGCCACACCTACTGCGACCAATGGCTCCAGGTATAAATACGCGCCGACCTGGGAAGCTGGGATGGCCTGCAGGGCGTCATACCAAAACACATAAGCCAATCCCGAACAAGCAATCCCCAAGAACAGGATGCCCCACCAGCCATCCATACTAAGCTGTGCAACCTCCGCCAATCCAGGTCCAGCGAAGAAAACAACTGATGAGATCAACCAGCCAAAGCCCATCACATAGAACATCATCCAAGCTGGAGAGTGCTGGCGCAGACCTCGGCGAGATAGAACCGAAAAGATCGCCCAATTGGGGGCGCTGGCCAGGATATATAAGTTACCCGGCATGCCCTCAGCGTCCATTCCCAACGCGCCAAAGTTTCCTCCAGAGACCACCACCAAAACACCCAGCGATGCTAGAACAATCCCACCAATCTGGATGATGCCTAGGCGTTCACGCAGCACCAGCCAGCCGAGCAAAGCCATGAAAATGGGTGTCGTTGCCACAATCCAGGCAGTGGTAGAGGCTTGGGCGGTTTGCAAGCCGGTTGATTGAAGCCACTGGTGATAGGCGATGCCTAAGAAACCCAGCAATGCAAAATAAGCGGCATCCCGCCACGTGGGCAGTTTCAATTGCTTGCGTACAGCAACCGCTACCCCGATGATCACCACGCCCATGGCAAATCGCAACCACACCACCGTGACAGGCGACACATCGCGCAAAGCCACTTTTGTGGCGATGAACGAAGCTCCCCATGCCACTACAGCGAAGAGCACTTTGAGAATGTTGATAAATTTTGCCGACTGCATTATATCTTTATAATCACAAAGTCAAAGAGTACTCATGCTCTGTGTTCTCCATGGCTCAGTGGTTATATTCCATTTAGTCTGACGAAGGTGTTAGAACCACCGGAATAATGGTCGTGTCCAGGGGATCGAGATCAGGATCACAAGCAACGTTATCGTGAACCAGATGGCTGCCTTGCGGAACTTGTCAACATCGGCATCGGCCTTCTTAGAGACCGCGCTGCCAACATGTCCCAGGACGACCGCCAGAACCATCATGGCGATATGCTCCATCCAGAATCGCATTTGAATAGCGGAAAAACCTCGCAAGAAGATTAGGATGATGCCCAACAACATTTGCACATCGATCCCCATCGTAAACAGCAGGCCTGCTTTTCGGTCTGCATCACCCCAAGCTTTCTTGCCAAACCAGCCCGAATACATTCGGAACAAGGTATATAGGATTAATAACAGAACAACCCAGCGAACTAAGTTATGAATTACAAGAAAAATCGATTCAACCATGGTATCTCCTTTAGCTTATCTACGTCGTGAACGAGTCCGGCGCGGTGGTGGTGCATCCGTGGGACCATATTTTGGGGGGCCTATCACACTGTACAAAATTGAATACAAGATTGTCAAGATGCCATACCCAATCATCAACAAAATCAAACCCATCGCTATGTAGGCATACAGGTATTGCACGGTCCCAAGAATGGGAATCTCCACAGCTTTCGCAAATTCCGCTGGCATTCGGACCCACCCATTTGCGAAATTTGCTTTCACTAACTCGACCGCACCTGCGTATGCCATCACCGGCATCAGGATCAGCATGATGCAGCCAATGCCACGCCACACTGGATGGATGCCTTCCGGCTGATCATCTTGCTTTTTAGTATAGCGATCATAGCGACCCATCCTACACCTCCATCTGGCTGGCCTTATCGATTGCGGTGACGATCTTATAATACCCGGTACAGCGGCACAGATTCCCTGTTATGGCTTGCTTGATCTCATCTTGCGAGGGCTGAGGGAATTCCTCCAACAACTTTGCCGCGGACATCAAGAAGCCCGGTGTGCAGTACCCACATTGCACCGCACCTTCGTGGATAAAAGCATCCTGAACCGGGTGCAAACGCTCCGGCTCTGCCAGGCCCTCGATGGTTTCGATCACAGCACCATGGGCGCGCGGTGCCGGCACCAAACATGCCATGACGGCGATCCCATCCAGGAATACCGTACAGGCTCCGCACTCCCCCTCTGCGCAGCCTTCTTTCGTGCCAATCAATTTCGCCTCATCCCGCACCAGATCCAGCAAAGTCTTATCATAACCAGTGCTGAACGAATACTCTTTACCATTGATCGTCGTTTGGATGATTTCATCCCCGACGAATTGACTGCTCCCGTTTCGACCCGCGGTGTCCCCAGGAGTCGCTTGGCCCCAAAGCAGGACGGGGTCAGACGGGAATTCGAGCTGCTCCTCACCCTTTGAGATTGCATCCAGTCCCCGGGCGGTCATCACGCGCACCATCTCTCGGCGATAAGATGCAGATCCACGGATATCGTCGATGGGACGCGAGGCTTGCATGGTCAACTTGGCAGCTTCAGCGATGGTCTCCTTGTCGAGCTGGCGGCCCTCGAGATAGGTCTCCGCTTCAGGAGCATGGATAATGGTTGGGGCAACCGCTCCAAGGGTAATGGCTGCCTTGGTGACAGTATCCTGCTCGAAGGTCAAGAGCAAGGCCACATCAACCACAGAAATCGCCTGAGAGCGGCGCAGTCCTAACTTCATAAATGTACCGCGTTGATTATCTTTCATTGCAGGGAACGCGATATCTACCAACATTTCATCTGGGCGCATGACCGTCCCACGCACGCCAGTATAGAAATCTCCCAGGGGCACGATCCGTTCTCCGCTTTTCGAGCGTAGTGCTACCGCGGCGCCCAAGGCCATCAAGGGCGTAATGGCATCGTTTGCGGGAGAGGCGGTGATCAGATTGCCAGCCACAGTACCACGGTTGCGAATTTGGGGCGCGCCGACCTCCCAGGCAGCCAGGGCCAGTGGAAAGGCCCGCTCACGGATCAGCTTCGAGGCCACACAATGATTGTGCGTGGCCATTGGGCTGAGGTGGATGACATCGTCTTCGTCCAATAGGATCCGGTCAAGTTCAGGGATGCGGGTGATATCGATGAGCACCTCAACATCGGTGCGAATACCGCGTTCGATCTCCAGGATCAGATCTGTTGCACCCGCCACGATGCGAGCGCGCTCCCCATATTCCGATAATAATTCTACGACTTCATCGATCTCGGTCGCATTGATATATTTTTGCCACATAGGTTCTCCAAAAATCAGTTTTGTCAGTGCGAGCCTTGAGTTTTTCGAAGGGCGAAGCAATCTCCATATATGGCTAACATATTGCTTCGCTCCACTCTATCCCGCTCGTAATGACGTATTAATTGTAGGACTTACGCAGTTCAGCGAGAAAATGGCTGGGAATATGGGGTGGGGGCTACGCCCCCACTTCATATTCCCAGCCCAATCCGCTTCAAGTGCGTAACTCCTTAATTCATTGATGTTCTTAATGCACCAACAAGCGCATGCTTATCTTCGACTGAAACAATTTGCACCAGTTCATGCCGATCGGGATCATCAGCAAGCTCATCTGCATATCTGCCAGTTCCTTGCAGTGCGATCACTTGACGCCCGGCGTCTAAAGATAGTTTGATGTCCAATCGGGAAATTTTACCGCCATTCAATAATACAGTAACTGAATGATCGTCGCTCGACAAAATTGAAGCGGCTTCAACAATCCAGGGCGATTCGTCGCCGTAATACAACCCAGGTGTCAGAATAAAATGCGTGTAGTTCTGGTCTAAAGGCCAGCGCGTCTTTCCCCACCATAAAAACTTCGAGCTTTTTGGACCACCTGGCCAAGTAATAACGCTTTCCACAGTGATTCCAAGCAAAGGAAATTCGAAATTATTCTGCGTGCGAATCTCACCCATCAGGCTCATGATGCCCATTTTCGTTCCCCCAGAAACGACTACAGCACCGATTTCCTGTGCGACGGCTGCGATCGATTGCAGTGCGTCGCGGGTGAGGTCGAAATTTTCATAAATCATGCCGCCGATGAGTACAATCACGGGTTGTCCACTACTCAACCCGAGTGCTTCCAAGGCCAGAGGAATTTCCGTGCGCTCTATTGGAAAAACTGCACTTGCAACTTGATCGGGGAATTGTATTTCAATTTGTCGCATGATCAACCTGACGACATCTGGTTCCCATCGCCGCCACCCCGCAGCATAATGATCTCAGCCATAATGCTGACAGAGATCTCTTCAGGGGTTTCGGCATTCAACTCCAAGCCTATGGGCGAATGAACACGCGCGATCTCTTCTGTGCTCACACCGGCTTCCGCCAGTTTCTCAACCGTGGTTGCCCAACGCCGGCGCGAGCCAATCACACCAATATAAGACGTTTCTGTCTTCAACAAACGGGGCAAGCCTTGTGCGTCCACATCCGCGCCCCGGGTGGTCAGTACGAGATATGTCCAGGGTGAGATTTCCATATGATCGGGCAACTCGCCCATGGGCACCGGGTAGAATTCATCAGCAGAAGGCACCGCTTCAGGGGTGCAAAACTCCGGCCGGTCATCGTTGAGGGCCACTCGAAAACCTAGCCATTTCGCCAGGTGTGCAACTGCTTTGCCAACATGTCCTCCACCGATAACTACCAACATTGGACTTGGGATGATTGGTTCCACGTAGACCTCCAACTGACCGCCACACACTCCGGGATCACCACGCTCTGGATCGGTCATCGAATACTCAATTCGGCGCGGTTTACCTTCTTCGTAAGCCTCTAGTGCTTCGTTGATCACGCGGCTTTCCAATTCTCCCCCACCTACTGTACCAATAAAGCGTCCATCGGGATAAACCAGCATTTTGCTACCTGTACCTCGGGGTGTTGAGCCCTGGCAGTGAACGATGATACATAAAACGGCAGCTTCCCCGCTCTTTTCTAAATCTGTAAGTGCACTATAATCGAATTCCATTATTTTTAGTTTCCCAGCAATCCCAATACTGCGGGGAGTAGCTGTTTTTTTCGGGAGACAACACCCCTGGCATGTCTAGTGCCATCATCTTCCAGCGGATAAGGCAAATCGTCCAAGATCGGAGGTGGGTTATTCAACACTAAGCTGCTTGATCCAGTGACGACATCTGTGACCATCAACAAGGCAAAATCTAAAGCCCGTGAGACACGCATGCTGTCCAGTGCGCGGGTCAGGGATGCCAAATGGTCTCGCAATTGCATCAAATCAGTGACTTCCGCTTGGGCGACAGCAAATTTGTAACCACCGGCCTCATAGGTCTTTAGATCGGTATTTACAATCTCTTCGGGGTCGCGCGTGGAAAGTCCCGCCCCTGCTTCCAGGATCTGCTTCCCAAACGATTCCTGATCTTCATTCTTCAAGGGGCTGCCCCAGGTGAATGTCCAGCGGCCCAAACGCTCCATCGCGGTTCGATCTCGCTCGGTCGAGGTGGGAGATGTAAGCAACAAAGTATCTGAGATCAGCCCCGCCAGCAAAATTCCGGCAATCTCCGGTGGAGGGCTCAAGCCGGCCTGCTTGATGCGCTCGGAAACCAAGGTACTGGTGCTACCGACAACGTCAACAGTAAAGCGGATCGGCTCCATCGTTGGCAGGTTCCCCAAGCGGTGGTGGTCCAATATCTCGACCAGTTCGGCATCCTCCAGCGCGCCAAGAGCTTGCTCGGCCTCATTGTGGTCAACGAGCACCACGCGCAAGCGCGGCGGGTTGAGCATATCCCGCTGTCGACAAACACCAAGATAGAGTCCTTTCTCATCGACAACCAGGAAGTGGTTGCGCTCCTCGCGGAAAATGCGCGGCAGCGCATCGCGAATGCGCGCCGCTTCGGGGAATTTCGGCACACCTGTGTCGGTCGCTTCATGGCAAGGAACGTCCAACAACTCCGTGATGCTCATCTCCTGCCGCCGAGGGCTAGGGCCAATGATCTCCCCCAGAAAAGAGAACAAGGTAAGTCCAGTGATCAGGCCGTAGGGCGTTCCATCATCATTAATAATGGGAGCAACACCGCCAGTGCGATTGGCGATCGCCCAGGCCTCCCGCAGAGGGCTATCCGGGCTGGCGGTATCCATGCGCCGGGTGACATTCTTGAAACGCGGCGAAGCGTCGGTCAGCAACTCCGGCGACTCGATACCCAATCTATTCAAGACCCAATTAGTCTGGGGGTTGGTTGGTCCTACACGAGCGGAGATGGCATCGATCTCATCGCGCTCGCGCAACAACCAGGCGTACCCGATTGCCGAGGCAATCGAGTCAGTATCTGGGTTGACGTGACCAACGACATACGTACGGTTGTTCATAACACAGTAATTGTCATTCAGAGCGACTGCCTTAGGTAGGAGCGAAGAATCTCTGATTTTTTGTAGAATTTGAGATTCTTCGTCGCCCCGAAAGGGCTCCTCAGAGTGACAATAACCAATTACTCTTTCTCTCTCAATGCCCGCCAGACTTTCTCAGGCGTGACGGGATTGGCATCGACATTGACACCAACAGCATCAAATACCGCATTTCCGACTGCCGGCGCGACGCCATCCAGGGGGATCTCTGCGACAGCTTTGACCCCGAAGGGGTGGCTAGGTTCGAAGGTCTCCACGAAGATGGTTTCCAACTCAGGCATTTCATGGGCCATGAAAATATGGTAATCGCGGAAATCTACTTCGCGCGGTTGGCCCTTATCATCATAGACCATTTCTTCGCAGACTGCGTACCCTAGGGCTTGAACCATGCCACCTTCGATATGTCCGGAAGCGGTGATGGGGTTGACAATCACCCCGGCATCGACTGCCATGACCAGCTTATCGACCACAACCTGACCTGTCTGGGTATCAACGGTCACTTCTGCGAATTGGGCAGCGAAAGGTGGAGGCGCAACCGGTGAGACATACGATCCCACCGCCATGATCTGTTCCTGATCTTCATGGTGGAGGGCGTTCAAAGCGATTTCGGCCAGCGAAATTGAACTGCCATCAGGGGCTACAGCTTGGCGATCTGAGAGTCGGATCGTTTGATAATCTGAGTGATCGAGTAATCGGGTGGCGCGGATTTTTATGCGTTCAGCGACTTTTTCCGCGGCGTTGGCAACTGCCGCTCCCGAGATATAAGTTGTCGAGGAGGCGTACGCGCCAACATCGAAGGGGGTGAAATCCGTATCCGAGGAATAGACAATCACATCCTCCAGCGGCACACCTAAGATCTCAGCGGCCATTTGGGCCAGTACGGTGTCAGAGCCGGTACCCAGATCGGTAGCACCGATCAGCAGGTTGAAAGACCCATCATCGTTGAGCTTGATGCTGGCGCCTCCCATATCAAGATAAGGGATCGCCGTACCTTGCATCATCATGGCGACGCCAATGCCACGCCGCAAATGGGGTTTTCCCGGAACTTGATGCCAGGTTACATCAGCGAATTTTTGGTCCCAACCGATTGCGGCCTTACCCTGCTGGACACATTCTTCCAAGGCGCAGGTTTCAATGGTCTCAGGACGAGGTTCCCGTCCCTCGCTCCAGGCAGTGCTAAAGGGGTGGAGTTCTCCCGCCCTGAGGGCATTCTTGAGACGAAATTCCAGCGGATCGAGACCAAGGTCGTGCGCAATCTTCTCGATATGGCGCTCGACGGCCCAATAACCCTGGGGGACACCGTACCCTCGATAGGCACCACTGGGAGGTGTATTGGTGTAGACAATATCGGCGTAGAAGCGAATATTAGGCGATTCCCGATACACGCCATCGCCGACATACAGGGCCATAGATTTATGGCCAGTGTTGCCGGTCACTGTCAGGGCGTGGGCGCCATTGGCGCCGGTATCACTGAGGGCATACATTTCGTTGGCCGTGATCGTGCCGTCTTTCTTGACACCGGTCTTCATGCGAATACGCATGGGATGTCGCGAGCGCGATGCGAAGAATTCTTCTGCACGGGTGTACTCATAGATCACTGGTCGCTTGGTCGCAATGGTCAGGTGGGCGGCCACATCTTCAATGAGAACTTCTTGTTTGCCACCAAAACCACCACCAACGCGCGGTTTGACCACGCGGATGCGCTTTACGGGCAATCCCAATACCGGGGCCATCATGCGGCGCACGTGGAAGGGAACCTGTGTGCTCGTGCGAATTACCAGACGGTCGTCTTCATCCCAGTATGTGACGACTACATGCGGTTCGATATGCGCCTGTTGAACTTTGGGAACTACATACTCGGCCTCGAAGATCTGATCAGCATCAGAGAAACCCTTCTCCAAATCGCCGATATCGATGCGGATTTCAGCGGCCAAGTTGCGAGTAGCATCAGAGTCGGCAAAGTCGACGTACTCTGGCTCATCGTGGATAACCGGGGCACCGTCTTTCATAGAATCCCTGACATCCAGAATAGGCTCCAATAATTCATATTCCACGTCGATCAAACCGAGAGCCTGCTCGGCAATTTCAGGCGAATCGGCAGCCACGAAGGCCACCCGGTCACCGACAAAACGCACTTTGTTGTCCAGCGAGAAGCAGTCCAACGGACCCGGGATAGGATCTGATTGGCCAGCAGTGGAGTAGGCCACACGTGGGATATCTTCATGAGTCAATACCACGGCTACGCCTGGCAGGGCGCGTGCTTTGCTGGCATCGATGGCCGTAATCCTGGCATGAGCATGCGGGCTATGCAGGACTTTGGCATAAAGCATGCCGCGCATCTCTAAATCAGCTGCGAATGCTGGTTTGCCCTGGACCAGCTTGATGGCATCGACCTTTGGCTCAGGCTTGCCAACGCGCTGCAATTCTTCGGTTTCTGGTGTTACCTTGATCTGCGGCAAAACCTGAGTTTGCGACGCAAAGCCCCCATCGAAGCCACCTTCGTCGTCTTCAGGTGGAATCCATTCGGTGGGGGCTGGGATGGGTCGCGCAGAGCCATCGATGGGATCGACCTCCTCGCCGCGCAAAATCGCGGCCGCGCGCAACACAGCCTGGACAGGTTTCTTGTACCCTGTACAGCGGCACAGGATCCCAGATAACGCATCCCGTACCTCGGCGTCGCTGGGATTTGGATTTCTTTCGATTAATTCTTTGGAAGCAAGGATCTGCCCAGGGGTGCAGTACCCACACTGAATAGCGCCTGTTTCGACAAATGCCTGTTGAAGAGGGTGGAGGCCCTGGGTCTGTTTCCAACCCTGATCGGGATGTTCCCCTAAAGCCTCGATGGTGGCAATTTTATGCCCCACCGCTTGGGCAGCAAGGTAGAAATCGGCATTGATGGGTTTTCCATCCAATAACACCGTATCCACACCAGTCTCTCCATCCTCAGCGCCGAATTTGACACTATAATAGCCTAACGAACGCAACACTTTAAAGAGAGTGTCTCCTGGGGCAACTTCAACCAGATGCTCAATTCCATTGATTGTCAAATCTATGTTCATAATGGTTCACTTTCCGATTTCATCCAAACAGCGTTTCGTCAATGTTGCCGCAACATCGCTGCGATAGGCTGCACTAGCCCACTGGTCTCCAGCCTCGCTATAGGCGTCTCTGGCGGCGATCTCGGCTCCTTGGGCGTTGGGACCGTCCATCGCCAGTAATGGAGATGCACCAAAACCTCCCAAGGAGACCCTGGTGCGGCCTGACGACCATTGAGCAACAGCGACACAAACAATGGGCAAATCTACGGGAGTACGAGCCACGTACTCATAGGCTAGCTTAACAGTCAAGGGGATCGAGACCTCAGTGATTAGACGTCCAGGCAATCTGGCTTCTCTTGAAGGCAAGATTTCTCCATAGAGGATCTTTTCGTCACCTGGCTGCAATATCAGCTCCGGTGACAAAGCCAGCATCGCCGTGGCGAAAGGAGAGCGTCCATTTGCCGACACTAGTGCGCCAGCAACGGTAGCCACCTGGCGGATGTTATATGTCGCCTCGTGCCGGATGGCTGCTTTCAAGCCAGGCTGCAGTTCAGGCTCATCCAATAGAGCTTGCAAGGATGCCGTTGCGCCGATTTTGATTGTTCGGCCAGCCAGCTTGATCAAGCTCAGGCCTAATGTCTGCAAATCTACCACAGCCACAGGCCTATCCGAGGGTTGGTTGAGAATCGTTCCCCCACCCAATGGGACAGTCACCGGCTCTGGTCTGCCTAGCAATTTCAAGGCATCTTCGATTTTGTCTGGACGATGGTATTCAATGATCATAAGCGTCTCACCATTCTATTTAGTCTGGATATACTTTCCAGCCCAGTGCATCCATATCTACGCCTGCTAACTTATCCGGCGGTACATCAACCAACAGGGCTTCAGCTTCCGCTAATATTTCTCCATCGGGACCTAAGATCTCTGCCTCGGATGTGGCGGTGCGGCGCTTACTGTTCAGGGCGCGTCCCACGATTTTGATTGGCACTCCAGTGGGGACGTTTTTCCGATATTGCACATTCATCCGGGCCGTAAACATAAACCTCGGGTTTTCGGGATCGGGCCCCATGTGAACACGGCCTAAAACTTCATCAACAAGAGAAGCAACGATGCCGCCATGCACAATGCCTGGATAGCCTTGAAAATGGTCGGGGACTACATAATCTACGACAACTTCTCCTGTATCCGTTTGATAGAACTCCAGGTGTAAACCATTTTCATTCTCTACACCACAAACAAAACAATTGCTCGAATTAGGCAGTTTTAACATTGAGGGCAAAAAGTATCTATGAGTAGTTTGATGTTGCCGCCTACTGGATACAGGATCGGGCAGGTAGCACCGTGATCGATATATTCTTGAACTTTCGCAACGGCCTCGTCGGGCGTGCCTGAGGCTGTGATCCGGTAGATCAGGTCATCTGGAACCAGGTGCTTGGCGGCCTGGATTTGCTCGTGGGTGGCAGGCCAACCCAAAATGGATTGGATCTCCGCGACTACATCACTGGAGACTCCCGAAGCTTTGGCGATATGTGGCTGCTGTGCCAGATATTGGGTCAGTAGAACGCGCGTGGCTTCAATGGCCTCATCGTGATCGTGCTCCACCGAACAGACAACCAATTGTGGTCGCTCGATATCGTCAATGTCCCGGCCAGCTTTCTTGGCGCCTGCAGCCAGATGATCCATGGCAACATCGTTGTATTCAACCGGAACACAATAGTTGAGCACAATTCCGTCAGAAATCTCGCCAGCCAGCTCAGTCATCTTGGGGCCTGTAGCACCGATCATAATGGGCACATGCCGCGGTTCGCGGCGACCATGGACGACATCCAGCTCGATATTATCGACTTGATGAAACTCTCCATGGAAAGTAACCCGTTCCAGGCTCATTAAGCGCTTGAAGACATCGATCGTCTCGCGCATTGCCAACAATGGTTTGCGTCGCTCGATGCCGACGTTCTTCGCCAATGGATCCCACCAGGCGCCGATGCCGCAAATGATGCGATTGGGCGCCAGGTCATCCAGGGTCAAGAATGTGGATGCCAGCAAGCCGATGTTGCGGGTCCAATTGTTGATCACACCCGAACCCACATGGATCCGATCAGTGGCTGCGGCATAGGCCGCCATGGGCACAATGGCATCTCGAACCAAGCGGGATTCTGCCTGCCAAACGGCCTCGAAGCCCATCTCCTCAGCATAGCGTACACAATCCACGCCATCTCGGATATCATGAGCGTCTTGTAAATATAGTCCTGCACGTTCCATAACCTCACCAACCTTTCTTTACCAATAAATTAATTTTATCGGAACCACAGATGAATTCAGATAAATCAGATTTGGATATTCTCATCTGCGTTCATCCTATTCATCTGTGGCTACTTCTTCTCTAGTGTTCCAACAACATTTCGTGCTCTTCAGGGGTGCGTTCACGCATGGTGATGGCACCAACGAAGCATTTCTTTGCGCAGATCGAGCAGCCGATGCACAGCGCTGGATCTGAGTGGGGGATCCCATTCTCGTCCAACTCGATGGCGAAATACGGGCAGCGGGCGCAGTTGCCACACGAAACACACAAGTCTTCATCGAAGGACGAAACCTTTTTCACAGGCGTCAGGTCCATGAAATCTGTGATCGGGCTGGGTTGAGCAATGCCGATCAATTCATTCATGCTCTTGATCCCGCGTTCCTGCATCAGGAAAGCTGTACCCGACTCGAGATCCTTGATGATCCCATAGCCGTGCTTCATGGCGATGGTGCAGAACTGGACGTTCTTGACGCCCAAGGCCAGGAAATTCATGGCCGCCTTGTAATCCATGGGACCACCGTTTCCAGAGATCATCACGCCGTGAGGAACAGCATTCGCTAATGTCAGGTAGGAGATTGGGGCTACGCCCTCTCCGCTCATCCCTACGACAACGCCTTCATCCCAGGGGCTGTTCCCATTCGTCGGCCTGAATGCCAACGTGGGGAACGTATTCGCCAGAGTAATGCCCGCTTTTGCGCCGGGGTAACGCTTGATCACATCGCGGATCGCCCAAATGATGGGCACAATGGAGGTCACTGCTGCGGTCAGCTTGAAGAGTTTGGGAACTTCAGGATCGCCGACCTGCATGATCCAGTCGATGATTTTCGCCGTCAGAGCAGCATTCTGGGAAACGATATCTCCCTCCGTGCCGTCACCACCTTGCGGGCAGGAGAGCGAATACTCGATGCCCATCGCGCCGGCTGCTTCGAGCTTCTTGGTGTTAGATTGCCAACCGGCGGCATCTGCCTCGTCATCGCCGCTAACCGGGCCCCCGGTGGAACCAATGGTCAAGCGGTCGGGCCATTCTTTGATCAACTGCTCGATCTCGCTACAAACCCGATCCAGAGTGTGTCCGGAGACATTGTCACAGTTCCCATATGTATGTTCGCCAAAGGTGACCATATATTCCGAGGGAATGTGAATGGGCAGATTATCGAAGGCAGTCTTCATAATGCCTCCGGCCCAGCCAGCCTCGTAAGCCGTTGTCATTTGGATATGGCCATCTGTGGGTGGCGCAGCCGAGAGCAAATACGGTGATTTGATGGGCCGACCGAAAAAGTCTGCATCCAATGACACAGGCACAGGATCAAACCCAGGCAAGGTGTAATAGGATTTGATCGGCGATTCGATGACCGGTTTCTCTTGGCCTTGGATATAGGCATCAATCTCCGTGGCGATATTTTTACCTGAAGCGGCAGCCTCGACGACGGTCTTGGGGCCCGTCTTCATATCACCAGCGAAGAACACACCTTCGGCCTTGTCAAGCGGCATCTGGGAACGCATCCCGATGGCAATGACCACGGCATCGAAACCTTCGCGCAAACCCGCCGTCCCAGGGACATCTTCCATATTAGCCGGACTGAATGCCTTTCCTTCCGGCAACTGCACTTTCATGGTTTCAATGGCAATGCCAGGCTTGATGCTCTGTAAGCGGATGCGTCCATTGACCTCGATATCATACTCGAGCAATTCAGCGCGCTCTTTAGCAGTCAGCGGCATCTCAGACAATTTCTCCAACATAAACAGCTCGACATGTTTTGCGCCGCGCTCTTTGGCAGCAACAGCACAGTCCAGGGCAGTCGCACCACCCCCAACGACGGCGACACGCCCGCTGAAAGTATGTGCAGCTGGATCGGAGAGCAAGTCAGCCATACCAAGTGCAAGATCTTCGCCTGCGATACCAAGCTCGAAGGGTTCCCACAGACCCACAGCGACACACACAACATCATAGCCCTTATCTAACAATTCCTGAGGGCTCTCTACAGCCGCGCCGGTCTTGACGTTGATCTCACCCAAAGAGAGGGCAAATTCGATATCACTCCGCATGACGTCTTTATCCAGACGGTGGTCTGGGATCATGGCCATCATGCCCCCCAGTTCAGCACGTCTCTCGAAGATATCAACGGCATACCCAAGTTGGGCCAACGAAGCCGCTGTCGCAATCCCAGCCGGACCTCCGCCAATGACGGCCCCTTTTTTGCCATTGGCTTCGGGTTTGGCAAACTCGGGAATGCCGCCCAGGCGCTTGGCCATTTCAACAATGGTCGCCTGAACCTTGGGGATGTCGATAGCACCATCAAAGAGCTTGCGCGAACAGGCTGACATGCAGTGATAATCGGGGCAGACCATGCCACACACACCACCCAGAGGGTTGTTCTTCATGATCTCACCCGCAGAGCGCTGGATATCCGAAGGATATCCTTCGCGCGCGGCCATGATGAAATCATAAGGCGAGCAATTCACGGGACAGGCCTGCGTGCAAGGCTGCTCTTCACAATATTCACAGCGCATTAACTCAACCATTAACTGCGCTTTCGTCATCAATAATGGGTCCCCATATTTCTCCTTAATCATAAGTACCTCCTAATATCGGTATCTTTTAAAATGTCAATTTTCTTCACGAATATGCTCGAATGCCATGAATTGCACGAATGGTTCTACTAAAAAAGTACCACCCCCATATTCCGGCAAGTGTCTCTCTCGGTTACTTTTTCAGTGCAGCCACACGTGAAATTCTGAAAATTCATCACCATTCGTGATTATTCCAAAAACTTCAAGCAATTCACTCGAAATTCTACAAACCTAATCGTTCTTCGATCAGAGCTAGATCTTCGGGCACATCTAAATCCAGAGTAAGCGAAGGTAATTCGCAAATTTCGACGCGCGCCCCGGCTTCTTTTGCCAAGTCGCAGTGTCTTTTGAACGAATTATCACCATATTGATATTCGATCAATCCAGCCGGACAAACCAATAATGCATTGGTGCCTTTTTCGTGTCTGTCGGGTGCAACCACAACGACCGGTGGATCGTTGGCACGCTCTAACATGCGGTTGACATCCTCAGGCGTGATCAGGGGCAAGTCAGCAGGAAGGATGAGCACGCCGCGCGTCTCATACGTTTTTGCGACGACGGTAGCACGCTCCAAGGCAACATTCAACTGTGGTGATCCATTCTCGAGCACAGTGCGAGCGCCTAAATCGCGAGCTAGTGCCAACGCCGATTGGTCGCGGCTAACGACCAATACATGCTCGATCTCTGAGATATTTTTTAAGGTACGAACCGTATTTTCCAACAAGTGCCGATTTAGATCAGCACGCTCCTCCTCCGAAAATACGCTTGCCAGGCGTGATTTCCCCCGGCGCAAGGGCTTCACAGGTACGATCGCCCAAATTGTCATGCCTAGTTCACACTCCTTTCGCAATTGGCTTTATTCAATTTTATCAGAGATAAACATTTCACTAAACCGCAATACATCCAGCGCTAATTTTTTGCGATCTGCACGGGTTTTCATCACAGTGTTGGTGACAAAAGACATCATATCGAGGGATTGGATAGCATCATTTTGTTGTTCGTCAACGATATCAATGACCATTCCTGACAATATTTCCTGATAATGCTGAGCCACAGCGTACGCTGAAGGCTGGATACCTAATTCAGCAAACATTTTTGCTGCGGGTCCCTTGATGGCTTTTCCTCCGACAATGGGGGAAACTGCTACAACGGGGCGGCTGCTCACGGCTGACCTTAGCGTGGGCACTGCCAAAATGGGGTCGATGCTCACCCAAGGGTTTGACGGACAGATGACCACCAGGTTGGCTTTCTCAATTGCTTCTAGCACACCCAACGCCGGGCGAGATCGCTCAACGCCGGCGAATATGAAATCTTTTACTTTAGGCTGACATTTCTGCTGCACGAAATATTCTTGGAAAGGCAGTATGCCTATATCGGTGTGCACCATAGTTGCAATGGGATCATCACTCACAGGATAAATTGGGTGTTCGATTCCCCATGTCCCGCAAAAATCTCGCGTGATCTCGCTGAGTCTATCGCCTTCACGCAGCCTGCGCGTGCGCTCAAGATGCGTGCCTAAATCCTGATCACCAATCCGGAACCAATCTTCACCGCCAAGTCTGGAAACATTTTCATATACATGCCAGTTCTCGTCTATTCGGCCCCAACCAGTTTCAGGGTTAGCCAAACCCGCTAGTGTGTAGCAAACTGTATCCAGGTCAGGGGAGATGTGCAGTCCCCAATGCTCGAAATCATCGCCCGTATTGACAATGATGTTCAATTCCTCAGGCGACAAAACTTGTGCCAAGCCATCTACCAGCTTCGCACCTCCTACCCCTCCAGCTAAAGCTACAATCATCATATTATTTGGGCGCTATCTTAAAGATCACACGCACATCATCAGGCGGACCCCAGAAAACATCGTCGCCTGTATATTTTTTGCACAAGAAATTAATATGCTCTCGACCACCTTCCTCAGTTATTTCCACAACTTGTCCGCGTACTTGTAAAAATCGCAGCCAGTCATCGGGATCGATGATCGTTAGGGCGATATTGTGGTTGGCACGCATATTGCGATCTTTGACACGGCCTTTCAACGTGTTGACTAAAATATACTCGCCATCCGCGCTAAACCAGACTGGCGTCGCCTGTGGTGAGCCATCGGGCATGATGGTCGACAAGACCGCGTATGCTTTGGTCTCATTTTTCAAGAGGTATTGATACTCTTCAGGAATGCCTTTCATCTAATCTCTCAATATTGATCATCACAATTATCTGAACAAGTCCTCGTCCTTGGGTCGGATCAATTCTTTTAGTGATCCCTCCCGTAATGCGTACGGAAATCCACGCACATGCACAATCGGTGTACCCTCAGCGGCCTGTCCCATCATCAGAGATGCCGCGGCCGCGACTTCGTCAGCGACGCCAACTTCGGTTCTCTCCAAGATACGACCGTACATATCCGGTTGGCCGCGCAGATCCGCGACCCCTGGGATTCCGCTGAAGCCTATTGCCACACCAACTGTACCCATTCGCCAGGCTCGCCCGTGCGAGTCAATGATCAGCACCCCGATCGATACATCCGCGTCAGCTTCGATTCCAATCCGCACCTTCTCTGCAGACATACTTGGGTTCACGGGCAATAGAAGCACCTGCTCTTTACCCTCGCTCTGAACATTGGAATGGTCGATGCCCGCATTGGCGCAGACAAATCCCAACTTGTGTGCGACCACGATCAGGCCAGGGCGTGTGCGGAGCACCTCAGCGCTTTCGGACAGGATCAGCTCAACCACGCGTGGGTCTTTATGAGTTTGACCAGCCAGCTCTACAGCATCAGCCGAAGGCTCGACCCTGGCTAGGTCAACCATGCGTCCCTCAGCCTTGGAGACGATCTTTTGGGCTAGAACGAGAATATCCCCATCGAGAAGCTCAATGCGTGATTCTCGCAGCGCATCGAGAAGGATACCGGCCAGGTCATCACCAGGCTGAATATGCGGCATTCCCGCAAGTGGAGTCAGAGAAAGAGACATACCATTGAAACTGGAAACTTACTACTGCTAACTGATCCCAGTTATCCCAATGCTGGCTGTCTTACTGCCGTAGTGCTTGTTCAAGCTAATCAGGAGAGCAGTTAGCCCTTCTACGGTGATGGCGTTTTTGAGATTTCCGGCATAATACGCACGCATCCCTGCGGCCTCGGTCAGGCTAATGACCTGCTCTGCGGCATCGACATCGTCGGCACAAATCAACACGTCGGTATCGATGGAGCCGCCCAGGTTCTGCTTCAGGGTGTGAGCAGGGACATTCTGGTAGGCAGCTACAATACGCACTTCCTCGCCCAAAATATTCTGGGCGATTTCAGCAGCCGAAGGAGGTTCCGGTGGCTTGGGATCGCGGAAATCAATGCGGGCTGTAGCATCGACGAGGATCTTGCTGCGCAATGCATCCTTTAGGCTTTCTACAGCAGGTTGGTGCGCTATGGCGATCACGGTCAGCACACTGATATCAGCCGCACGAGCAGCGTCCTCGTTCTGGAGGCCGATTATCGTATTAATGCCCAACTTCTTATTCAGCTCAGCAGCCACTCGCTCGGCCTTTTCTGCCTGTCTAGACCCGATAATGATAGGGTAGCCAGCGGTGGCCCAGCGCATCGCTAGGCCCGGTCCTTCTTTGCCCGTTCCACCAAGAACGGCAATCGTTGGTTTTTCTTTGGTCATATATATTTTTGTCAATCCAGTTCATTCAATATCCACGGAGTCACAGAGATCGAGTTCAGCGAGAAAATGGATGGGAGAAGGGGGTGGGGCTACGCCCCCATCCCCTTTTCCCAGCTCAATCCGCTTCAAGTGCGCAACTCCTTATTCAATTACCCATAGGTGCCAACGTATGATTCGTAGCGCTCCCAAATGGCAGGAGCGATGGCGCGCGCTTCGGCTGCAATCGCGGCTTCATCTAAGGTCAGCAACTCACGATCCTTCATCAGCACTTTACCTGCTGCAATGGTTGTGGTGATCATGCTCTCATTGAAACCAAAAATGATCTGCCAGGGTAAGTTGCCTGCGCTCAAAGGAGTGAAGGGATGGTAATCCACGAAGATGATGTCCGCGTGAGCGCCAGCAGACAGCTCGCCCAAAGGAGCCTCGGGGAAGAACTTGCCAGCCAAGGCGGCGTTGTTGTAAACACCCATTTGTACGATATCCATACCGTTCATGCGGCGCGGATCGCGGTTGACCACTTTGTGCAGCATATAGGCAAACTTCCAAGTATCCCACATGGTGGACGAGAAACCATCCGTTCCCAGGCACATCGGAATACCCATGCGCAGCATCGATTCGACCTGAGCGGCGCCAACGGCGTTATTCATATTCGAACGCGGCTGGTGGGTAACCCAGGTACCCGATTCTGCCAGCAGAGCGGCCTCTTGCCCATCGATATGGATAGCGTGAGCGACGATCGAGTCTGGGCCAAGGATTTCGAATTTCTTCAGGCGATCGACAACGCGGATGCCGTATTTCTGTAGGCTGTCATACTCGTCAGCTTCGTGCTCCGCGACATGAATGTGGAATCCTGTTCCCGATCCCGAGGGGACGGCTGCTCGGCAGGCCTCCATGGTGGCATCTGAGATGCTCAAAGCGGCATGCATCCCGAACGTTCCACCCAGACGGTCATTCCCTTTGACGAAATCTGACTCGATGAAACGCACGTTTTCATTAATGCCAGCTTTAGCACCATCTTCCCCATTACGGTCAGTGACTTCGTAGCACAACACTGCGCGCAATCCAGATTTGTCTACTGCTTCACCGATCACGTCCAATGACCCATCGATAAAGTTGGGAGAAGCGTGGTGATCCAACAAGGTCGTGGTGCCATGTTTGACAGCATCGACCAGCATAACCAGTGCGGAATAGCGCACGCCATCCTCGTCTAAAGCCATATCCAGAGGCCACCAGAGTCGTTCGAGGATTTCTGGGAAATCTTTGGGGGGTGGCCCAGGGATGCCCATCCCTCGAGCGTAGGCACCGTAGAAATGGGTATGCGCGCAAATATTGCCCGGCATGACATATTGACCTTTGGCATCGATCTTCTCGGCATCAGGGTAACGAGCCAACAGTTCGTCCTGGGGCCCGATCTCGCCGATCTTATCGCCAGCGATGTAAAGAGCCTGACCCTCTAAGATTTGATTTTCTTTCCCCCAGGTAATGATCTTTCCATTGGTAATTAGCATAGTTCTCTCCTAAATGAAATTGATAAACTTATGTGGTCTCCGAAAAATCTTTATTTTCCTGTCATTCTGAACCCCGAAGGGGTGAAGAATCTCTGACCTGCCGTAGGCACGCCGATGGCGAGGGCAGGAGACTCTTCGCTCGCCTACGGCGCGCCTTCGGCGGCTCAGAGTGACACATTTACAGAACATTTCCAAAAAATACATATAGATTAGATACTCGTCTGCCCCGGCGGAGTGTAATCCACCACAAACGTTTCTTGCCTCGAGTTTTCCAGTGCTCCAGGAATGGCTTCCCGAACCCAGTCGATGGCATTGTTACCATCCATCAGCAGTACTCTCCTCGCCAAGCAGGCGTAAAAAGTACCCGTACGGCCAATGCCAGCCATACAGTGCACTGCGATGGTTTTTCCTGCCAGCAATCGTTCCTCGGCCAGATTCAAACCATTATTCAAGGCGATCATGTCGGGTGGGGCTTCAAAATCGGGAATTGGCAGGTGGAACGCTTCCATCCCCTCGGAACGATAGAATGCCAGCAGATCTCTCTTAGCATGAACAAGGTACTCTTGTGGCTCTGTCAGAACAACAACCGAATTTATCTCATTCTCCTTATATCCTTTCCATACTAAATTGAAAGGGTCAAAAGAACTGAACGGCATCGGGCTGCGATAGGCTTTGCCGGCCAAACCCAAGGGAATTTCAGTAAGTGGTTGATCTTGATACGTCATTCGAATACAGTTGCTGTAGCAGAATTTGAATACGCCGCAAACGCGTCCCTAATTTGTCTGGTGTTGGTCCTTTCCTCAGACAAGTCCGCAGGGATTTGACCGACCTCGAAGAAAGTGACCTCGGATGTTTCGTCACTGGGCGTGGCCTGACCTCCTTGAATCTCACAAAGAAAGACCAGTTTCACTGCATGATAGAGCTCAAAAGGCTTGACTCGATTGGCATCATAGATCCCGATCAATTTACTGGCTCTTACCTCGTAGCCAGATTCTTCCCAAACTTCACGCTCCACTGCCGACGCTGGGGAATCGCCAACATCTGCCCAACCTCCAGGCAATGTCCAGCAATCGTCTGTGCGTTCGCGCACCAGCAGAAGTTGTCCATCCTGAAAAACCGCGCCACGAACATCAACCTTAGGCGTTGCATACCCTAGCTCAGCTTTAAAGTTATCGTAGATGGGTTCGACGGGATAGTGGGTATGTTCGCTGACAATCTCGGCGGCGATCTCCATCAGACGCTGGTAGCGCTGACTTTGCCATCGATTTTGCGAAAAGGTTTCACCCGATTGCGCCAAGGCCTGGATTTCACGCGCCCACTGCAACCAGCGCGGGACTGAATGATCGGTCATATTCTGAGTTAGAAAGAAGCTAGGAGCTAGAAATATCTAACCACTAACTTCCTTCTCTCCTAACTCTCGAACGATAATCTCCTGATCGACAGGCAGGCTGTTAATGCGCACACCCACAGCGTTGTATATGGCATTGGTGATCGCAGGAATGGTGGGAATGCTGACGATCTCGCCAACCCCTTTTGCGCCATATGGGCCATCTTCGGTGGGGTGCTCCACAACGAAAGAGATGATCTCAGGTGTTTGAGTGATATTGGGCATGCGGTAGCGCGCCAGACGGTCTGTAAAAGGCACGCCACCTTCGATGATGTAATTTTCTGTCAGGGCATGGCCTACACCCATTACGACACCACCTTCGATCTGGCCTTGCAAACCCAGCGGATTGAGCGCCTTGCCGACATCATTGGCCACAATCACCCGAGGCACAAAAACCTCTCCGGTGCGGGTATTGACTTCCACTTCAACGGCCTGGGCAGCAAAAGAGAAGGCGAAATGCATGTCGCCGCCTTCACCCAAGGGCTGCGTTTCTGGGGCCCAATATTCGTACATCACGCGAGGCTCGCGCCCCTCAGCCTTCATCAAGGCCACCGCATCTCCTAGGGGCACCTTGTGCCCGTTGACCTGGGCAAGTCCTTCAACAAAGCGGATCTGATCGGGGGGCTGGTCGTATTTTTCTGCCAGTGTAGTCGCTATGGCATCTTTTAATGTTTTGGCAGCATATCGGGCTGCGTTTCCTGTTACATAGGTCTGTCGGGAGGCTGTGGTGGGACCGCCATCGGGTGTCAGGTCGGTATCCATCACCAGCACTTTGACCCGCTCTGGGGACATGGCGAACTCTTCAGCGGCAACCATCTGTAAGACCGTCACCAAACCTTGGCCTAGCTCTGCAGACGATGTACGTACCTCCAAAGTGCCGTCCGAATACAGCTCAACTTCAGCGCCTGCTTTATCAGGAGCACCGCCCCCAAAGCCGGTATTCTTGTAGGCCACGGCGAAACCCCAGGCACGCACCAGGTGCTCGGCTCCATCGACTTGACGTGGCTCGAAGGGGTTTGGGCCGGTCAAACGACGCATCTCAGCATCGACCTTGTCAATACACTCCATAAGTCCAGTGCTCTCGCGCAGGATCTGACCAGTGTTGGTGGTGCTGCCGACCTGTAAGGCGTTCGAGCGCCGCAGCTCAACAGGGTCTATTTCCAGCGCTTCGGCCACATAATCCATCATATTCTCGATGGCAAACTGGCCCTGTAGAGCGCCAAATCCGCGGAAGGCTCCAGCGGGGGGGTTGTTGGTGTACATGGCGTAGCAATCTGCGCGCATGTGGGGCATTTCATAAGGTCCAGAGGAGTGGGCCGTGGCGCGTCCCATCACTTTCTCACCCAGTGAGGCATACGCACCGGTATCGCCATACAACTCTGTCTTCACTGCAGTCAATTGGCCATCCTGTTTGGCACCGACTTTGACCTTGATCTGCGTGGCATGTCGCTTTGGGTGCACCAACAGACTTTCCATGCGGTCGAACAATAATTTCACAGGTCGTCCAGTAACGTCTGCTAACAACGCAGCGTGGATCTGGCCAGCAATGTCTTCCTTGCCGCCAAAACCGCCGCCCATCAATTGACCCATGACACGCACGCGTTTCTCAGGCCAGCCTAACGCTCGCGCAACCTGGTGACGGTCGGCGTAGGGGATCTGAGAGCCGACGTAGATCTCCATGCGGCCATCTTCTGTTGGTCGGGCGATGCTGCACTCGGGCTCAAGGAAGGCGTGATCAGTGGTTTGGGTATAAAAGGTATTCTCCAGGATAACGTCAGAATCCGCGAAACCTTCTTCAACATCCCCTTTTCGTACTTTAATATGCTTGAGCAAGTTGCCTGAGGCGTGTAAATTTGGGGCATCTTCTTCGCGCGCTCTCACAGGATTATCGACTACCTCAAGGGGAGTAAGTTCAGCCTCGATCAGTGTCAATGCTTCGGCTGCAATCGCTTCACTCTCCGCGGCCACGATGGCGACCGCATCTCCCATGTAGCGGGCTTTCTCACCGATCCCTACCAGCGCCGGCCAATCGTAGATCACCAAGCCGTGGTTTTGCTCGCCGGGAATATCAGCAGCCGTGAGCACACAAACCACGCCGGGGAAAGCGCGAGCTTTCTCTACGTCCAGGCTCTTCAGGATCGCATGCGGATATTCTGAGCGTTTCACGCGTGCATGCAGCATGTCGTCAAAAATGAGGTCATCGGTAAATAATGCTTTTCCGTTGGCCTTTTCGATCGCATCGGGACGAATATTGACGTCCCCGATAGTTTTCAACGGTTGGGAAGAGAGGTCGATCTCAGGAGGCGCGACGGGTTCTCCGGTTTGAATCGCCTTGGCTGCCGCCAGGATGGCATTCTCGATCGAGGGGTAGCCTGCGCAGCGACAAAGTGTGTCTTTGAGGGCTTTGCGGATGTCTTGCGAGGTCAGATCAGGCTTTTCCTGCATCAGGGCATACGCCGTCATGATCTGGCCCGGCGTACAGAAACCGCACTGGATGGCTCCATGGGTGATAAAGGCTTCTTGGAGAGGATGCAAGCTCGTCCCCTCACCCCTGCGCGCCTCTCCCAGTGGGAGAGGGGTTGGGGTGAGGGCTGAAAGTCCCTCAATTGTGATTACCTCTCGCCCATTGGCGCGCGCCGCAGGATAGGTGCAAGATACTATCGGGTCGCCATCCACCAAGACGGTGCAAGCCCCACATTCAGCCTCCTGACAACCGATTTTTGTACCAGTAAGCCGGAGGCGGTTACGCAACAAATCAGCCAGGGTTTCACCTGGCACATCTTCGAACTGATGTTGTTCACCATTTACCAATAAATTTATCATGTTATGCTTCCTTGCCTGACGCGGCTGCGGGCCAGGCCATCTTGAGAGTTTCTTCCAATAAAATACCAGCCATATGGTGACGATATTCTTGTGTAGAGCGATGCCGGCTGGTTCTGAAGCTGGCGTCTTCTACTACTTTTTGTACACCTGAAGCAATAGTTTCTTCGGTGAAGGGTTTGCCTCGCAGCACGCCTTCCGTATCCCGCAGGCGTCGAGGCACAGGTCCGGATGGCCCCATGGCAATGCGCACATCGGCAATGATATCTGCATTCGCATCGCGCTGGAGCCAGACTGCGGTGTTCAATATTGCGATGGCGACTCCCTGGGGACGCATGATCCGCTTGAATGTCGAGGCTTGATTGGACTCCCTCAAAGGCACGTAGAACCCAACCAGGAGTTCCCCGCGTGGATCCAGAGTTGAGCGTCCCGGTCCGGCAAATAACTGCTCTAAGGGCATTCTCCTGCACCCTTCCAGGCTAGCGACTTCAGCCTCGGCATCCAATGCCGTAAGGGCGATGGTGCCATCGGCAGCAGGCAGGGCATGCCCCACATTGCCCCCCAGGGTGGCAGTATTGCGCACCTGGGGACCTCCGATGAGTCCACATGCCACAGCCAGGGCATTGGCATGTTCCTGCACGATCGGGGATTTGGTTATCTTTGAATGGGGAACGGATGCGCCTACGAACAGTTCTCCCCCACGGATTTCTAAGGCCATCATTTCAGGAATTGCGGTTACGTCCACCAATGTATGGACGGGGGGATGATTACCCTGCTGCAAATCGAGCATCAGGTCAGTACCCCCGGCGATCAGGATGGCTTCGCCAGGGGCGGAAGTCAGAGCCTGTAACGCATCGGATACAGTTTGGGCGTTGTGGTATGTTTTCCAAAGGTTCATAGGATCGGCGCCAAGTACATCGCGAGGATGGCGGCACTTTTCGAGGGGCGATTTCAAATTTGACCCGACGCCGCCGTAACCTGAATTTTGGTTACGACGACCGCCGATCCGAATTACCTATATTCTAACAGATTTTGATCAAATCGAACCGAAAATCCATTGATGGATTACTATCCTTTGGGGTGACGAATTACCTGAAAGGTGGGTAGGGCTGCCAAAAACGGTAAAACGGATAGGACCAGGCGTGCTTCCTCTCCTTTTTCGCCGATTGCTAGGATCAATAAGATAACCGGCGTGATAACGAGCAACATATTTTGAAAGTTTGATAGGTCAACGGATTTGGGGCGTTTCAAGATATTGAACACCAATTTCAGCAACTGTACCCCCAACAAGATCAGAGTAACTTTAAACGCGATTCGATACAGGGAGAAAATGAATCCACTTAATTCCGGTTCATCGAAAAACGATGTGCGGGGGGAAATGAGAGTTTTCAATCTCTCCAAAATCGTACGCGCGCTTTCCACTGGATGAGACACAATAAACGTGGTCACGGATCTTTGAATCCGTTTGCTATTCTCATAATGTTCCTGGGAATGAATATCGGCGCGTCGATCCCAGGTTAGGGGCTCATCTACGAGTTCAGGAGCATCGATGATTTCTCCCCAGGCGCGATACAAATTGAAGCCGGTGTGGTTCGACCAGCTAATTTGACCATCATTGAAGATAATCAATTTTAAATGCCATCCTCCAGATATTAGGATCAATGGCAAAATGAAAGCGAATAAATACCTCTTTGGCATATGTTTGTATGCATAAAACACAGTGATCAAAATGACTGGCAGCAATAGGAAAACGAAGGGGCGCGCCAGTTCAGACAGAGTTAAAAAGAAGCCCGACAAAGCAGCACACAGAATTCTTAGCGTCCGGTGGAAACGATTAGACAACGCCAGCTGCGAAAATAAAATGAAATTGAGCAGAAAACAGGGGAAGATAACATCGTACACTTCAGGATTTTGGGGACTAATCAAAGCAGTTGAAGAGAGAAACATCATCGAGATTAGAAATGAAATGAACCCCTTGAGTGTATTTCGAGCAAAAATGATGACTGAAATGCTATACGTAACTCCCAACGCCAAGCGGTATATTTCTTTGCAAATTAATTGAGTCGACCCGGATATTTTGAAGTATATGATCTCGATCATCGCAAAAAGCGGGGGTATCCCTGAGCGCATTTCTCGAATGAATTTGCCGATTTCTTCAAAACCTGAATTTTGAAAATCTTCTATTCGAAAATATCCCATCCAGGATGTAGCTTGCCTACCCATCAATTCGCGGCTGAAGAGATACCACACGCACAGTAGCAGAGCGATCATCAACCCCAGAAGGATATTCTTAGGAGATAAGAGCATCTTTCTTCGAATATCAGTAAAAATTAGAAAAACAAGTTGACAACCCATCAGAATCCCAAACCACATGGACGGGCGTAATTTGACAACATATCCAGTGATATGTCCGAACGAATCAGGATTACAATATAACACGGATAACAAGCCAAGTACGACCATGCTTAATATCAAGAGCTGCGAGTTGCTGGTTTGTTCACGTCCAAGCATCGAGCAAATCATCTCGAGGGTTAATTTTCTACTGCGCAGGAGAGAAAAAAGCAAGCAGGCGAATGCCACAATAAAAATTAAATACCCAAGGATAGCTATCAGTTGAGGTTTTGATAGTTTAAAAATCCCACTCGTGAAATCAATATGCTGTAATACAAAGATCAGCATAAAAATTACAGATTCGATAAACCCGAGAGTTGCGAACACGGTAGTGCCGCGCCACACTCGATGCCCAAATTGATCGAAAGGTGTATTTTTCATCGCTCTTGCTCCCTGTTCTTGCGTCTAGCGATGATGGGTTGCAAATATCTTATTGTTCGGGGGATGACTACATGTTTTGGAAATATCTAGCTTCAATGCCCAGATCGTTGCCCCGCACACAGTGCTCAAAGAGGTTAGTAATGTTATTGCACTTCCCCATCTGCGAAATGTTTATACGGCTACCTCACACAAATCCCAATTAATCGTATAATTTGCAATTCATGTTGTTATGTGAAACTTCATCTGAATAAATCGGTATCGTCAAAATTACCGATAACTATTCATTCTATTTATCTTCCTGGCAACTTGCAGGTTCAATTCAAATCGAAGGAAAAATACATGTCTGATGAAAGGTCTTCAGCACTCGATTACGCAAATCAACATAAGAATCGTTATTTGGATGATCTGATCCAATTCTCGCAAATCCCATCGGTATCCACAGACCCCGAGCGGGTTGGCGATGTACAGAAAACGGCCAACTGGTTGGTTAAACGGCTTGTCGATGTGGGACTGGATAACGTCAAGATCTATCCTACAGAGGGGCATCCGGTGGTTTACGGCGAGCACCTGAAAGCCGGCCAACAAGCCCCAACAGTTTTAATCTACGGCCATTATGATGTGCAGCCCGCTGAGCCCCTCGAAAAGTGGGATACCGCCCCCTTCGAGCCTGTTGAGCGCGACGAAAACTTGTACGCTCGCGGCGCGACCGACATGAAAGGCCAGGTCGCGGCCACAATCAACGCGATCGAAGCCATTTTGCGCACGGGAACTCTTCCAGTAAATGTGAAATTCATCATCGAAGGTGAAGAAGAAATCGGCTCGCCCAATCTGCCAGATTTCATCCAGGAGCACAAAGCGCTGCTAGCCTGTGATTTCGCCCTCAATCCTGATACAGGCATGATCGCTCCCGATTTGCCAACCATTACCTATGCCTTACGCGGGCTCGCCTATTTCGAGTTACGCTTATGGGGTCCTTCACAAGATTTGCACTCGGGCGTGTTTGGCGGCGCAGTACACAATCCAGCTCAGGTGCTGGCCGACTTGATCGCCGGCATGCACGATGAGAAAGGTCGCATCACGTTGCCCGGGTTTTACGACAGTGTTCGCGAACTGGCTCAAGATGAACGTGCAGAATTAGCGCGCCTTCCAAAGAATGAAAACTGGTATCGGGAGAACACCGGCGTGCCTGCATTATGGGGGGAAGAAGGCTACACGCCTGATGAACGCGCCAGCGCCAGGCCTACATTAGAAATTAATGGATTGAATTCCGGATTCACCGGCGAGGGAGCCAAGACGGTTCTGCCAGCTTATGCCATGGCGAAGATTTCCTGTCGGCTCGTTCCCGACCAAGCTCCAGACCAAGTTCATCAACAGCTCCTAAAATATCTTCAGGAATATGCACCCCCAACTGTCAAGTGGGAAGTCATCAACATGGCTGGTGCTCCAGCCTCCATCAGCGACCGAAATTCTCGCTGGGCGCAGGCATATCTCAAGGCTGCTGAGGCCTCGTGGGGTGTCGAGCCTGTCTTCAAGCGTGAAGGCGGCAGCGTCCCGGTGGTGACTGCTTTCCAAGAGATCTTGGGGGTAGAGTCTGTCAACATCGGCTTTGGCCTACCCACGGACAACATGCACGGCCCCAACGAGAAATTGCATCTGCCTACCTGGTACAAAGGCATCGATGCGCTAATTCATTTCATCTTCAACCTGGCGGAATAATGGAAAATCAACTACCCACCTACGGCGGACAGGCTGTTATCGAAGGCGTGATGATGCGCGGCGCTTCAGCCGTTGCTATCGCCATGCGCGATCCCAATCAAGAGATCGTCATCCACACTGAAGAATTGAGCGGCATCTACAAAAGCCGTCTGATAAAAATCCCGTTCTTGCGCGGTTTAGTGGGCTTGTGGGATGCATTGGTCTTAGGGATGCGCGCTTTGACCATGTCTGCAAATATTCAAACTGGGGAAGACGAACAGCTCGAGGGGGCTGCTCTTTACCTGACGTTAGGGTTGTCCCTTGCTTTTTCGGTTGTTCTGTTCTTTATGGCTCCCGCGGCAGCGGGGCAACTGGTCGAGAAATATTTACATCTCAATGCTTGGTGGGGGAATCTAGCCGAGGGCCTGGTGCGCCTGGGACTCTTGGTGGGCTATATCTGGCTAATTGGCTTCATGGCCGATATCCAGCGCGTGTTTGCCTATCACGGTGCTGAACACAAAACTATCAATGCCTTCGAGGCCGGTGTCGAACTGACGCCTGAGAACGTCGCTCATCAATCTATCGAGCACCCGCGCTGTGGGACAGCGTTCTTGCTGACCTTGGTGCTGCTCTCGATCCTGATCTTCTCGCTCTTCGGTCCCCTACCCTTGCACTGGCGTTTGCTAAGCCGAGTGGCCATGATCCCGGTTTTGGCGGGACTGGCGTATGAGATCATCCGCTGGACAGCAAGGAATTTGGACAAATCCATCGTGCGCTTTATGATCAAACCCAATTTGGCCCTACAACGTTTGACCACGCGCGAGCCATCCCTGGAGATCATCGAGGTCGGCATCGCGGCCTTCGAAGCTATGAGGGATGAAGAACAAGCCCTAATCGCTTAGACTATTCGTACGTAAAGAGCCTGCGCATTTTGCCAAATCGCAGGCTCTTTTTGTTTGACTATGCGCAAATATGTGATCATCTTCCTGGGTGTTCTTCTAGCCTTGAATATTTGGCTGGTTTGGGAATTGACGCGCCCTGATGGTCTTGGTATTCGAGAACCACAACGAGAGGCTCATATACCAGCTCTGGGTGTTATCACAAGTGAAAATGTCCCTAAGGCACAAGTGTCGCTGACCCCCACGCAATTCCCACAAGCAACACCCACGCGTCAACTCGTGATGGTCACGCGCACCCCCTTGGTCACCCCCACCGATTATTTCGTCCCCAGCAGCACTCGACATTCCAATCAGGGTCAAGGTACAAGCATCTCATCCAGCGGCATGATCATAGGCCATTCGGTGAGCGGCATCCCTTTGATTGTTAATTCCTTCGGCACGGGCAGCACGGAACGCATGATCGTCGCCGGGATCCATGGCGGATACGAATGGAACACCATTGCCCTGGCAGACCAGCTAATCGAATATCTGAAAAGGCATCCTGAAACCATCCCCTCAGACAAGAAACTCTATATTTTGCGAGCGCTAAACCCTGACGGCGAGGCACGTTCCAACGGCATAGAGGGCCGCGCCAACGAAAATGGCGTCGATCTCAACCGCAATTTCCCTTCCCATTGGCAGCGTGATTGGCCTCGTGATGGATGCTGGAATTACGGCCCGATCAACGCGGGCACCCATCCGGCTTCTGAACCTGAAACTGTAGCACTGATGAATTTCATCAGCAACCACAACATCGATGCGTTGATCAGCTATCACAGCGCGGCTTTAGGTATATTTCCCGGAGGCCAACCTCCCGATAGCCGCTCCCTTAGGCTGGCCGCGACGATTGCTTCCATAAGTAACTATCCCTACCCGCCGATCGACACAGGCTGCCAGTTCACCGGCCAACTTATCGACTGGGCCTCCGATCGAGGTATCGCCGCTATCGATATCGAACTGACAAACCATGAAAACACGGACTTTGAGGATAACTTGCTCATCTTGACGCGATTCCTGACATGGGAACCCTAGTTATGAAATTTTTGGGATAGGTTTTGCCGCAAATAACCTAAAATGAATCCTCCCCGCAGCAAGCTGCGGGGTATCCAGCAGACTATCTTGATTT
>CAYWIC010000025.1:0-39046 GCA_964458115.1 uncultured Anaerolineales bacterium
TTTCCACTCCACAATCATCGACCAGGATAGGTACATGATGTCCAGCCCGGGCATACGTGAATTGGCAAGATTTCCTGTTTAAAACCCCATAAATAGCAGTCACGAACATCCTGGTCTCATGCAGTTCAAGCAGGTGTTGATTCACTCGGAATAGCACTTCCTCAGGTAAGAATGTGTGAATTGTTTCTGCCCGCAGCAGACTGCAATACAGCGCCATGAAAATTGCTGCCGGGACACCTTTATCAGAGACGTCGCCAATTGAGATGCCCAAATTATCCTGGTCAAGCTGGATGAAATCATACAGGTCACCTCCCACGGCGCGGGCTGGTAGCATACGCGCCCCAAAGTCGAAGCCTTCCATCAACGCTAGATCATTTGGCAGAATCGACTCCTGGATGCGTCGCGCCAGGTCGAGTTCGTGCTCTAACTTCTCTTTCTCGACCAATTGAGCCTGAGCGGCTTTCAATTCTTCATAAGCCTGAGCGAGCTGGCGGTTCTTCTCCGTCAGGTCGCGGATCATGATGTTGTCAGAGTGGCGCAGCCGAATACTCAGCTCACGCACCATTTCACATGCCAACATGGGCCGCCGCTTCAGTAGCAGGTCGAAGTCGGCACGGCTCAATTCCATCATCTCTACGGGTGAGCAAGCGCGAATGCTGGCTGTGCGCAGCCCGTCAGGGATCAGCAAACTCATCTCACCGAAGAAATCCCCTGAGCCGCGTTTACCCAGGGTCTGCTCGTCAGCCGTGCCCAGCGATTTGACGATCTCCACCTGGCCCTTGGTGATGATGTAGAACTTATCCCCTGCATCCCCCTCTCGAAACAGAACCACGCCAGGGTTCAAGGTGACAAGCTTCAGTGCCTCAGCTAAGAATTCGATTTCACTGGGGGGCAGCGAACCGAATAATGGCACCTGGGTTATGTCTAACTCGCTCATACGCAACTTTCTCTCCGAAGGGAATCTCCCATCATGCGCACAACTAAATTATCTCAGTTTCTCTCTCTCGAATAAATAGCTCTATCGTACTCAGCGATGATCTCATCGTGGCATACCATCGTCTACTGCATCGCCGCGCAATGTTTGTCCCATACAGTCGTGCTATCTCATTAATTGGTGAAATGGTTCTGCTTCTTATACCAGGCTACGGTCTCCTTAATGGCTTCTTCGTGAGGCGTGGTTTTGGCACCGAACGCCGCTTCGAAGTGGCTATGATCTACGATAAAAGGTTCTTCCCATTGGTAGAGCACTTCCTTTAACTCGCGCATAAGCGGACTAAATAGCCCAATGATGCTGACAAGCGCGCCACCTGCAGCTCGGATGGTGACCGAATTATCGATTTCTTTTTCAATCAGCTTTACAAATTCACGTGTTGTGATAGTTTCAGCACTGGGAACATGCCAGATTTTTCCAAAGGCGGCCTCGTTTTCACCAAGTGTGACAAGGGCATTGCCAAAATCGGTAATATATGTCAGTGTGTGGGGCTGATCGACATTTCCCAGCAAATTGGCGGGTTTACCAGCTAAAGCGGCACCGAAGAGAATCTCCCCCACAGCTGAATTCAATACCGTGGGTCCGTAAAAATCTGACCCTCGGCCAATAGTAACCTGTACCTTTCCGGCTTTGTGGGCCTGCATGAGCATTTCAGCCATTTCTGCTCTGACTTTTCCCTTGTGTCCGGTGGCATGGTAGGGTAAATCCTCATGGAGGGGTTTCCCGTTGTTGGGACCATACATGTAGAGGTTGTCTCCAAAAACAAATTTCGACTTTGATCGGGATACGCCCTCAAGAATGCCTTGAGTTATCTGGGGGAATTTTTCTGGCCATTCGGTATAGGGGGGTGCAGCGCAGTGATATACAACTTGTGACCCGTTGCATATTTCGGCAACTGCGCTGGCATTTGTAGCGTCGCAAGAAACCACACTGACATTTCCATGTAGTTCATAACTAACTGTGCCGCTTCTATTTACCAGGATAACTTTCTTTCCTTGGCTAACTAGTTTATTAACAACTGCGATTCCCAAGGGACCTGAACCGAAAACAACATTTTGGTGATCCATATATCCTCCTATGAGACGTTTAACGGTCTAGAACAAGTTCATGGATTTTGCCATCTTAATTGCTTTGTTTATTTCTTTTGTTACTGATTTGCTCTCACCTCCTTCCCATTGTTCAAGGGTGCTGCATAAAACTTCAGTCAGCCTCTCCGGCAGACATTGTTGGGTGGGTTGAAGCATCAAGCGAATATTTTCGACGGCCTCTGAGATTTGACTTCTTGATAATGCAACCCCTATCAATGGCCAAAGTGCAGTCCATTGGAAAGGGTAAACCAATGGAGACTGTTCCCATATTTTCATGGCTTCCTGCCCGTATGCCAATGCTTCGGGTAAATTGCCTTCATGGTACGCAACCCAGGCTAGATTTGCTTTGGCTGTACTAACATATTCAAGCATGTCACCCGCTAATGCGGTATGAAGAGCGTTTGTAGCATATTCACGGCATTTCCTACTCTGATTCTGCTTTCGGTAAATAATCGTCAGATAAGTCAAATAGCGTGCCTGATACTCTACATGTCCGGTTTTGTTCGCAATTTCTAAAGCCATCTGGATTTCTTCTTCAGCCTCTTCGAGTTCCCCTTTCCAAAGTTGGCAGAAGCCAACTCCAAATCTAGCCTCTGAGATCTTTATTTTTTCTCCAATCTCCAGGCTGGCATTAAGAGCTGCCATGGCATAATCATAGATCTCGTCCGACACAATGTAGCGATCACGCCTATAGTGCATTCGAATTAGATTTTCGAAGAACCTGCATCGATGTAAAGGGGTCCCTGTTTTTTCTATGGCTGGTTTGATCTGGTCTGCAAGATCAGAAATCTTTTGCCATTCGGCCAACCAATAAAACACCAGCATTCTTTCTAGTTGGATATCGAGCCACTCTTGTTGCCTTTAAGGAGTAGAAATTGCGGGGTTTTTTCCAAGATAGGATTCAGCTTCTTCATAGGTTTTCAACGCATCATCGTAGCTGCGTTGAATTTGCCATATCGATCCAACCTTTTTGAGTAAATATGCTCGTTGAATAAATTCATTCTCAGGGACTTGATCCAAGGCCTTTTGGTATGCTTCTTTGGCTTTATCGTATTGGCCAATCATTGCCAAAACATCAGCCATATTTTCATGAATAAGGATCGTAGTTGGTGCCCAGATATCCGATTGTGAAGTTTCCTCTGAGAGGAGAATCAATAATTGATCGTTCGCTGAGTTGAAGAATCCTATTGCCTCTTCGTTAGCGTATTTTTCCTTGGCTTGCTGACCAGCTTTGATAAGATAGTCAAGAGCTTTATCTGTAATGCCTGCTCGCAGATAATGATATGAGAGTTGGATGGCGTATAAATCTGCACTACCTGCATAAAAATCTTCCAAGATATTTGCAATCTCATTGTGTAGTAAGCGCCGTTCTCCTGAACTCAGGTTATTGTACAAATAACGTTGGAAAAGCTGGTGGGCAAATCGGTAGCGCTGAAGGAAATGGCCGGTGACCTTCCACTCACCAAGCTCCTGTACTAATCTGTGTTTTTTATCTAGCTCTCTAGAGAGGGCTTTCAACAATTGTCTCTCTTTTACTTCTTGAATTTGCGCCACAACTTGCGCAGTGAAATCCTCGCCTTCGACACTGGCAATTGTCAACGTCTCAAGCAGCTCATCCTCTAGTCGACTAATGCGCTCCTCAATTACAGCCTCTACGCGCACTGGTAGCGAGTTCCAATTAATGGGGGCCTGTTCCTCCCAATATCCTTGGTTGTTCAGCCCTAAGACCCCCCTTTCCTGCATTGACCGCAATAATTCGAGGGTAAAGAGCGGGTGACCTCCCGTATGATTAAATAGGGATTGACGAAAGTTTGCGCTATGTTTATTTGGTTCAGAATCCAACAATTTGTCGATGAATTCTCGACCTCTACCCTCCTGGGTTAGATCTACATCGATATCGCCGTAGATTCGATGCAGTTCGTGAAGGACTTTCTCAAGTGGGTGTCGCTCTCCACCTCGCCCAAATGCAACCTCGTCTGGTCGATATGCTCCTAATATCAGCATTTGCCCATCTTTAACGATACGCCCTAGATAAAACAGCAAGCTTGTAGATGCAGTATCTGCCCACTGCAAATCATCCAATACGACCAAAACCGGTTGCTGCTTTGAAATGGCTAGCAGAGCCCGACTATACTGCTCGAACAGGTTGACTTGATTGACCTCAGTTGGGTTTCCGAAATGAGTTTTTTGGTAAACTAACTTCTCTAATTCACTCCCCAATAGGTTATCTTTGGGGGCATAAGATTGTGACCAATTTAATAATTTTTCGCCCGGGACGAAGACATCGATAAGGTCTGGCCCTAATTCTGTAATGCATCGTAAGGTATTGGGTACATTTTCCCAAAGCCTTTGGGCCTGTTCTCCGGATAATTTTCCAGAACTCCAATGTGCTTCGACATCACCAGCCAACATATCCAGCACCTGTCGGAAGGGCAAGTAGCCATCTCCTACACCGCTGTGAGCATTGCAATTCCCAAAGCAAACCAGCAGGTTGGAGTGTGTTTGTGTGGAGTGCCTGATGAATGCTTCAATTAGGGATGTCTTGCCTCTACCAGGCCCTCCACTTATGAATGCAACATTTCCTTGGCCATGGAGTGCGTCTTCCAGGTATTTGTTCAATCGCTCGAGTTCTAGATCCCGTCCTACGAAGACTGCTTCTTGAACTTCTATTTCATGCCCTTCGGCAAGAAATGCCGGGAGCTGAATGGGTTGTTTTTCATCCTGATCTGACAATATAAGTGGGGGAAACTTGGTTGGTAAACCAGCTGCAATCAATTGAAATATGTTATCAGGACGTTTCAATCCTTTGAGAGGGTGTTCGCCCAGGTCAAGAAATTTCAAACCCTCGGGCAAAATATCGATTGTAAGGTTGTAACTGGTCTGGGAGATCAATGTTTGCCCCCCATGGGCAACTCCGCGCAGGCGCGCACAGCGATTGACAGCCGTACCATAGTAGTCCCCATCGCGATATTCTCCCTCACCTGTGTGAATCCCCATACGGACATATAGTGGAGTAGGGCTTGGCCAGGCTTCAGCGTGCAGCGCTTTTTGGATCGCTGCTGCCGCGATTATGCCATCGATGGCGCGGGTAAATACTAAGAATCGACTATCCCCTTCACCACGCGGCCGCACAATGAAACCATTGTGCTGTCGGGCCAGGCTCTCGATCAATTTATCGTGAATAGTCAGTGCCTGACTCATCTCAGCAGGATGCTGTTCCCACAATTTGGTGCTTGCTGTCTTGAATATCTGTAAAGAGGAAGGTTACGGTTCCGCAGGGAAGTTTGGGCATTGCAGTTATCCTTTACGGAGATGATGTTTCTGGCGTGGTAGGTGGGCTTGATTCAATGAGCAGCGTGTACCCGCCCTCTGTTCTGCCTCCTGAGCTATGGACTTCGATTCGATATGTGCCATCAACTGGCAATATCAAATCTTCAATGTGTGAATTTGTAGTGAATTCAGTGGTATCGGCGTTGTCATTTTGAGCTAGGCGACTTCTTGATGGAGAAATGACAATGAGATACATGTCCAATACTCCCATTTCAAAATGCTGGTAGAGTGGGGTGTTGTCAGCAGGGTTATCTGCAAGAACATGGATAGTCAATATCTCACCTGCTACTCCTTCATAATGCCAGATGTCAAAATCCCCCAAGATAAGCTCGCCGATGTTCTCACCCAATTCTGCAATATGAATTGGGCGGGGAATTGATGAAGCAATTGATTCTACGAGTGCATCTGATGTCTCAGTAGATATTTCTGCTTCAACGATCTCACACAAGGGTTGGATTTGATATAACGCTCTCTCCTCACAGGTTGGTTGGCGTATGTATCGGTTCTCAGCGGCCCAACCAAATAATTCGTCAAGGGTCAACGTCTCCATTTGCCATTGGATTATCGTTCCGATTTCGTCTCCAGAATATAAAGTGCGTCCATCTGGGCTAACTGCAATTGCTCTAATTACTACGCTGTCATTACCGATATACCTTCTTACGATTTCGCCCTTTTCTAAGTCAGCTACAACGATTCCCCATTCTGCTGCGGCGATTGCATGCCGTCCATTTGGGTGGAAATGAATATCCCACCCACCAAGTCGGTCATCCATGATTCGTTGGATCACTTGTCCGGTTGCAATGTCCCAAAGGAATATTCCCTGTTCTTCATCGATTGGCCCTAAGGAAAGGAGTTTTTTTCCATCTGGGCTGATGTCAATTGGAATAACGTAGTCTTGTCCCAAGAAGCGACGGATGTGTTCGCCACTTTCTAAATCCCACAGGATGATGCCATCGTCACCAGAAGTAATGACTTTCTTTCCGTCATGTATGAATACTGCATCTCTTACCCAACGGTTATGGCCGACCATCTCATAAATCGTTTCTCCACTTTCCAAATCCCATAAAATGAATTTGCCATCCAAGCCGCAATTGATCGCAGATCTTCCATCAGGAGTAAATGATATTTTTCCAATACTATTTGTGTGTCCCAATTTCAAACCATCATAAACTCGAATCTTTTCACGAGTATGAAGATCCCAAAGTGTGATTGTAAAATCCCAGGCTGGTGCCAGCACATAACGTCCATCTGGACTGATGTCAAATGACCAAAGTGTTGCTTCATGTTGAAGAACGTGAGTGTTTATCCCTGTCTCGATATCCCATATGCGGATTACCTGATCCTCTTCATGGGCAAATGTGTACGCAGCGGAGAGGAGTTGTTTACCATCTGGGGTAACCTCCATCGTCCCTAGAAAGCCATCATGCCCCCAAAACCTTTGTAGCTCCCCAGCAGGATAGAGGTCCCAAATAATCAGCGAACCATCTATTGCTGCAGATAGTAGGAATTTGCCGTCTGGACTGATATTTACTTGCGTAATGCGCCCTGAATTCGAGGAGAAATTTTGAAGGATTTCTCCGTTTTGGAGGTCCCATACAATAACATTCCCGTCAGTGTCTCCGGATACTGCGTGACGACCATCTGGCGAATAGGTGACAGCATCAGCGCCCATTGAATCAACGGTTAGTTCTTGGATTTGTTCACCCATCTCAAGATCCACATGGATGATATGCCCAGCCTGTTTATCACCCAGAAGTGCCGTCTTTCCGTCCGGACTCATGGCGAAACCTAATAGATGCGTGTTACTAATTGAGAAATCTCGGATTAGCTCTCCTGTCTCTACATCCCAAATCATTAGGACAACATCTTTTCCTGGTTGCAATTTTCCTGCAATTTGTGTGATGAGTCTTTCTCCATCTGGGCTGAATTCAACTCCGGAAATCCCCTTTTCTGCATACCCATCAAGCTGATGGATGACATCACCTGTAGCCAAATCCCAGAGGATCAATTCGCCGGAAATTCCACTGTTATAGTCACCTGTGAATCCCCCTGATGCTAATTTGGTGCCATCTGGGCTGATCGCAATTGAATATACTTGTCCTTTGTGGCCCGCCAACTGACGGATACTTCTTCCTGTGTTGACATCCCAAAGCACCAAAGTTCCATCGTCCGCGCCAGAAACAGCGATCGATCCATCGGGAATGAAAGCAACATCTGATACTTTTGCAGTATGTATTCGATTACCATTGTCACCGAATCGATAGATTTCTACACTAGAGTCTAAATCCCAAAGGATTATTGACCCATTTTCATAACCTGCAATAGCAGTAGTAACGTCTGGGCTGAAGGCCACACATGCCGCCTCACCGAGTTCCAAATAATCATCGGGTTGGTATCGGCGAACAGCATTGGGTGAAAATGCTGCTTTTTGCATTATGTCACGAGCTGCTTCTGGTGGATCTTCGATTTGGTTGGCGGCGATTGCTAGCATCAGTGCCGTTACAGGGTCCTTGGCATCTAATGCTTGCTGTGCGTTGGCTGCCAAACTCAAGCTGTAGGATTCCAATGCGGCACGGGCTTCCTGTTCAGCGATATCTTTCTGTTCGATGGCATCTGCCGCAGATGCATCAGCTCTGTTGGCCTGGACTTGTGCTTCTTCCTGGGCAGCAACTGCGGTTGCAGCCTGGATCTGAGATTCTCCTTGGGCAGCAACTGCTGTGGCGGCCTGAAATTGCGCCTGCCCTTGGGCAATAGTTGCGGTTGCAGCATTGTCTTGTGCGATCCCTTGTTGGTTAAAGGCAAAGATGGACAAGATTGCGGCGATAGCGGTTGCTACTGCGAATACGCTTACCAAAGCGCGCAAAAAACGCCGTGAACGTTGTTCAAGAGCGGCCTCTTTGGCCTGGCGTTTGGCCTCAGCAGCTTGCCTGGCGCGCCGGTCGGCCAGGCTGGCATCCAGAAATTCCTGTTCCAGGGCATTCAATTCATCCCTGTGATCCCAGGACCATTCCAGTACTTGCGTTAGACGTGCACCACGATACAGCTCGCTGCCTGCTCGTTCCAGGCGCTGCCACTCTTGGGCGGTCTCGGTCAAGTGACGGTGCAGTAGCAAGCCCTCGCGATCCTCGTTGAGCCACTCCCGCAATGTGGGCCATTCGCGGATCAGGGCTTCGTGCGCCACTTCGGCAGTCTCCTCGGAGGTGGTGATCAGGCGCGCATCAACCAGGGTTTGGAGAACAACTTCAGTGGTGAGGCGCGCTTCGAAATATTCTTCGATGTCAGGCAGCAGTTCGGTCAGCATGACCCGGCGGCGCGTGTCTGGTGATGGCATCCCCCCTTCATCAGTGCCTTCGCCCAACTTGGTTAAACGCAAGAACAGATTGCGGGTGATGGCCTGCTCTTCTGGCGACATGCGCCAATGTACTCGTTCAGCGGTTTTGGCGATGGCACCGCGTATGCCACCCGACTCAGTATAGCCTGTGAAGGTCATCACCCGTCCTCGGCGGCGCTTCCAGGTTTCGAGCAGGGCGTGGGAGAGCAAGGGCAGTGCCCCAGGTTCGTCTCCGACTTCCTGCAGGAGCATACCAACAAGCCCTGGCTCGAATTCCCAGTCAGCCTGTCGGGCAGGTTCCTCGATGGCACGCTGCAGTTCTTTCTGATTCATCGGGCCGATGAATTCTTGATTGGTAGCCAGGGCTTCACGTAGGTTGGTATATTGGGCGCAGTGACCGTAAAAGTCGGCCCGCAGCACGATCACCACCACTGTAGACGCGATCTCCGGTGACGTGGCGGTGAGCAGGTTGTCCACGAAGGCTCTCCGCTCATTCTCATCTCTGCAGAGGGTGAAGAGTTCCTCGAAATGATCCACAATGAGGAACATGCGATCCCCGTCATCCCTACTCATCATGTTGCTTATTGCCCGATGCAGCCCTCGCTCGTCCTGCAGCATTTCTTCAATCAGAGTGTCTGCATCAATGCCTGAACTGTCTGCCAGGGCTTGTAGGGGATGGTCACCAGGTGTGATCACGTGTACGGGCCAATTTTGGCTCTCTTTGATAGCAGGGATCAACCCGGCGCGCACCAGGGATGATTTGCCGCTGCCTGAAGCGCCGACGATCAGCGCGAGGAAACTACCTTGATCCCCTTCGGGCGAAATCGATTCGCGAAGCCGGGCGACGATCTTGTTGGTCAGCATTTCACGGCCGAAAAACAGACCGGCATCGGTTTCACCGAAGTGCTGCAAACCTTTGAAAGGTGGCGACCCTGGGGCAGGGGGTTCCTCAACATCGTCTGGTGATTTGAGCGGTGGGAACTCGCTGGGTAAATCCGCTCCGATCAGCTGGAATACATGTTCGGGCTCCTGCATGCCTTTCAAGGGGTGTTCCCCCAGGTCGATGTATTCGTCTGCCAGGGATACGGTCTCCATAGCAAGTTCATAGGTGGTCTTTGAGATCACTGTCTGACCCCCATGAGCGATACCCCGCAGCCGGGCGCAGCGGTTGACAGCAGTGCCGTAGTAGTCGCCATCGCGAAACTCCCCCTCGCCAGTGTGCAGACCTATGCGTACACATAAGGGAGTTTGCTCGGGCCAGGGTTCGGTGTGCAATGCCCGCTGTATGGCCGCTGCCGCGCTGACCCCGTCGATGGCGCGCTCAAACACTATGAAGCGGCTGTCACCCTCACCGCGCGGCCGCACGACGAAGCCGTGATGCTGCTGGGAAACAGATTCGATGATTTCATCGTGTCGCTTGAGAGCCATACGCATATCCGCGGGATACTTCTCCCACAGGCGCGTGCTGTCTTGCACATCGGTCAAGAGGAAGGTTACGGTTCCGCTGGGTAGATTAGGCATGAGATTATTCCATAAGGTTGCCGAAGGGAGTTTTTTATGCGCTCTCTACGGTTTCGGCAACCGTATCAATTGAATTCTTATCCTTCTTTAGGAACGATGTGGAACCATTCTCCTTGTCGCTGGATCAAGCCATCCTGGATGATCAAAACACCTACCCCATAAGGGATCGTTGCCTCAACAGCCTCGGCAGACCATTGAATCAGAACGATATCGTCCTCAACGGCAATATTCTCAAAGGTGATTTTGGGATTTTTAAATTGGCTGAACATGTACTCGAAAAATCCCCTCTGAATAGCTTCTTTGCCAAGAAAACTACCATTCAGTGTGACTAAAATGGCCTCATCATCGTAATCGGCCATGAGCATTTCAAAATTTAGGGTTTCAATCGCCTCCCGATGGGAGTCGAATACTTCTTGCGTTGTGCGAGTCATTGCTTTATCCTCCATTTTCTGAAAGTTTTTCTTGGGGCGGGGAATTCACGGTCAACTTTGCCCCATATTCAAGTTGACTAATCCATCTGATGAGCAAGGTTTCCCTTCCAACTGTCATTCTGAGCCCCATAGGGGCGAAGAATCTCTTACCTATTATCCAGATCCTTCGCTCGCCTACGGCGTGCCTCCGGCAGCTCAGGATGACACGGAAAAGAGAATTACTTGCATATTGCGTTAGTTATTGCATTTGGCACCTCCTAACTTGGTTTGGCAAATTAATCCTTTGCTTCCAACTCGGCGATGAGTTCATTTACAGTGGCCTCTAAATCGCGATCTTGGCCGCAGGCTTGTGCCTTCGAGACCAGTTCTGGAGATAAGGAATTTTCAAGGGTAGTGATATGTCTGCCGACAAATGATTTCATATTGGGATTTTCACCAATGAAAGGGTAACGGGTGGCTAGGGACCAAAGTTCGATGGCCTGTTCGCCCTTTCCCTGGTCAATTAGATATGTTATGTGCATAACAAGTGCAATCAATACCGATATTATGGAAGTCATTCCAGTGCTGAGACGAAATGCTTGAGATGAATATTTTTTTGCTGAGGAGTAATTCCCCAGTTTATTTTCTGAAAGAGCCAATCCTGAGAGGAGCATTCCCTTCTCAAAATCCCCTTCGAACGTTTTGCACACATCTACACCTTTGCTGAAGAGTATCTTTGCTTCAAGAAAATTCTCTAGATCAATACCGGCGGCTATCCCCAATACGAAGTGTGCGAGTGCAATTCCTCTCTGATCTCCATTCTTTTCGCAAAGCTCCAATCCAATCTGGGCATGCTTACGAACACCATCGTATAGTTTCAAATGGGTCTTTGAAAAAGCTAACCTGATGTGACCCGTTGCAATTTGGTCGTGTAGGCCTCGATCTTCATAGATTTCCAGGATTTCTTCACGGATTTCGTGAGCCTCTTCAAATTTGCCGATCCAGGTTAAGGTCATACCAAAATCCATCAACCTTTGTGTAATACCGACTAATTCATTCATCTCTCGGCGAATTGAAAGACTCTCCAGAAGCATTTCTTCTGCAGCTTCAAAACTCACCTGGTTCAGGACAGTCGTTCCCACAAACCAGAGTGAATCTGCGATGCCTCTCTGGTCACCTAGCTCGTAACGAATAGCCAGGCTCTCTTCACCAAGTTGTCTTGCTACGAGATAGTCGCGCAAGTTGCCTGCCACCCAACCCAACGCAGCAAACACATTGGCTGTCCCCCATTGATCGCCCAGCGCTTTGTACAAATCCAAGCTTTGTTCGTACAACTGCTTGGCTTGCTCATAGTCGGTATCAATGGCTCTATCACCCATCAACTGAAGTGTGAATGCCTTCTCCCCCCTGATATCTTGATTATCAGTCTCGGCTTTCTCTAAAAGAGCTAGGCTGCGATCTAATAGCTTGTCAGCATGTATGGATCCTGAAAAGATGCTTTGCCAGGCTAAAGTTTTGGCTTGATTCCGAATAGCTTTGCTAGAGTCTATTTTCTCTAGATTCTCTGCTGCACTTTGACAAGCGGAAAATCCTTCTAGAAAATGATTTCGCCAATAATAAAATCGACATAATCCATCTATGGCCTGGTCGAGTTGCTCAAAGTATCCTTGTTCTACTGCCCAATCCCAGGCTGCACTGACATTTTCACGGTCTGTCTCAATCTCTGTCAATGCCGTTTGCTGACGTGGTCCCTTCAAATCTTGATCCCATTGTGCTAAGGCTGTGGCAAAATATGAACTATGTCGGTCTCGAACACGTACCTTCTCTGTAAGGCTTTTACCAAGTTTCTCTCCTGCGTACTGCCTGAGCAACTCGTGGATCTGATAGCGTCCTGTGCGATCGCGGTGGATCAGTGATTTATTGGCCAATGATAGTAATAGTGGTAGAGATGCCTTTGCTACCTGTGTTGAAGCCTCCCGTCTGAATCCCCCTCGAAAGACAGACAATTTTTTGAAAACGCTTCGCTCCTTCTCTTCGATCATTTCCCAAGTGCGATCGAGCACTGCCCGCATGCTGTGGTGGCGTTCGGGAATATCGTGCGCCTCCGTTTCCAGCAAGTCGATGCCTTGCCTGATTTCGGCGACGATTTCACCCGTCGAGAGCATCCCCACCCAGGCCGCAGCCAGCTCGATCCCTAGAGGAAGACCATCCACTTTGGTGCAAATGGCGGTAACGTTCGCCAAATTTCCTGGATGAAGATCGAAATCTGGCCGCGCTCGCTGCGCGCTTTGTACGAAGAGCTTCACCGCGCTGTGTCCATTTTTACCCAGAAGATCAACTTCATCATTAGTCATTGCATCAGGGATGTCTTTTGGAAATGACATCCCCTTGAGAGGGTAAACAGTTTCGCTTCTCAAATTTAGCTTCGCACGAGAAGTGGCCAGGATTTTCACATCCGGGGCTGTCGTCATTATCTCGGTCAACAACCCAACACCTGCCAATAGATGTTCGAAATTGTCCATGATTAGCAGGGTTTGCTTCTCACGGAAGTAGTCCAGGATTTGTTGTTTGGGTTCCATTGCTGGATAGAACTGGAATTTGACCGCCTCTGCGATCGAAGAGAGAATGTTATCTGCCGAGTTCAGGGGAGCCAGCGAGATGAAATAAACGCCGTTGGAGTAATCATCGAGTTGGTTCTTTCCAACTTCTATGGCTAAGCGGCTTTTGCCCATTCCCCCCGGACCTAGAATGGTGAGTAGGCGGACATCCGGTCGCCCAAGCTCTTCAACAATAGCGGTTATTTCTACATCACGACCGATGAAGGGCGTGGTCGGTACGGGCAGATTGTTGGGACGATAATCAACTGTTTTCAGCGGGGGGAATTCGCCTGGCAAGTCAGGTGCGTTGACTTGGTAGATATGCTCTGGCCTGGTGAGATCTTTCAAACGATGCTTGCCTAAGTCGATCAACTCTACTTGGGCGGGGAGTTGATCATGAATGAGTTCATGTGTACTTTCCGAAAGTAGGATTTGCCCTCCGTTCCCAGCGGACATTAATCGGGCCGCTCTGTTGGTTTCCGTGCCAAAGTAGTCGCCAGCGCGCTCTTGCGCAGCGCCCGTGTGCAATCCCATGCGGACTCTGATGAGAGTATCTCCCCAGTCTTCTTCATGCAATGCCTGTTGAGCGGCTAGTGCCGCGGTGAGCGCGTCCTGAGCTGTCTCAAACACGGCGTGGAAGCCATCTCCTGTGGGTTTTACAACCGAGCCGTTGCACTCTTCAATAGCTTTCAACAGTAACGCATCATGTTTTTCGAGAGCAGTCTTCATCGCCTCGGGGTATTGTTCCCACAGGCGCGTGCTATCCTGAACATCGGTGAAGAGGAAGGTTACGGTTCCGCTGGGTAGTACTGACATATGATGTTCTCTTTTGTTTTTGCGTTCATAGTCGAGATATTATTGCTTGGGGATGGCATTCTTCATGAACCCTAGCTGGATGTTTTCATTAGCCATCCCCAAAAGGAAATTATTTTTAGAATCTAACCCCAGGCATTTCGATCTCTTTCTGGATCAAAATCTGGCAACGCTGCAATTGCTGATCTATCTTTGTCTTTTTTGTGTTTAACATCACCTGGATGGAATGTTGTTACTTGATATTCCGTTAGTGTCCAGTTATTCTCTTTAAAATAATTGGTTAGTTGCCCCTCGATTGCGGATTTTGCCGCGGAGGTATCCATTTCTGCGGTTACTGGGATGATCAACGTGTCATCGCCGATTTCATCTGCTCGGATTACTATGTAATCCCCGCTGTTTATCACCAAGTCTTTTGTTAATGCGCCCAGGCCGAAAATGGCTCTTGCTGCAGCAGATAAATGATCTTTGTGGGCAGTGACATCCACAAAGAAATATGTGCAAACTGGGTTCTTTATTTCATCACTCATCTTATTACTCTCCTTTTCTATATCCAGCTGGGGGATTTCTCTAATGACTCTTAAGTTTCGATAATTATGCTGTTTAGTGGAACAGAGAGCGAAACTGCTTCAGGCAACTTGACGTGAGGTTTGCATAGCATGCGTCCCAGGCTATAACTGAGTGGCATGATGGCCGTTTCGTCCGCAACAAGGATGTTATCTGCTGCTTTATAATTTTCTATCCGCTCAGATTGATCAGAAATACATGCCGCCTCTTCCACTAGTGTGTCAAAACATTGGTTTTGCCATCGTGGATCATTCAAACCTTCCTCGCTGTGGAAGACTGCATGTAGAAAATTATGTGGATCCAAGTAATCCGCGCTCCAACCGATCAGGGTCAATTGCGCAGGATCATTTTCTAATCGATTATTCAGTTCTCCCCACGACATACTTTGGGGAAGAACCTTGACTCCTAAATTTTTATGCCATGATGTTTGTAGAAATGGAATCACGCGTTCGGTATCTGAGCCGGTGGCATGGATCCAAGATACTTCAGGAAATCCATTCCCGTCTGGAAATCCAGCCAACCTCAATAACTGCTTGGCAAGACTTGGATCATTTGGCAGACCAATATCCTTTGAATATCCGGGCATGCCTGGCGGGATAAAACCACCTGTTGCCGGCTGCCGGAGCCCTTGAAATGCTTCTAACGCCAAGGCGTCACGATCTACTGCGTGAACGAAGGCTTGGCGAACTCGAACATCATCGAATGGGGATTGATTGACTAAAAATACCAAGAAAAAGGTTGCTGGTCGGGGTATAGCAATGAGTTCGTCTCGATAAGTTTGCCGTACCCGCGTGATTGTGCCTGGATCGGCGTTTACCATTGTCATCAATGATATTTCATTATTTGCATAGCGATCGATGGCATTCATATACGTAGAGATTAGTAAACACTCTACCTGTTCGACATTACCATGACTTCTACCTTGGTAAAGTGAGTTTTTTGCGAGAACAATTCGCTCTTCATCTTCAAAATCTTCCAAATTGAAAAATCCATTATTAACAAGATTTCCAGGATCTGACCAATTCTGCTGTTTCTTCTCAATGGCCCATCTTGGAAGTGGATAGGTCACGGGTAGAGCTAAGAGATAGGGAAAATAGGCTGTCGGATTTTCTAGATTTACTACCAAGGTCAAATCATTTTGAGCTGAAACCGCGACTTGTTCGGGATCATCGATAGCTCCTTCACGAAATGCCTGGGAGTTTTTAATGGGGTAGAGCAAATGGGCCCTGGGAGCACGTGTCGCTGAATCCAGGTTTCGCTTCCAGGCGTACTCGAAATCGCCCGCGGTTATGGGTGTCCCATCACTCCACAGCAGTCCATTCCTCAAATGAAAGGTATACCTTTTGCCCCCATCTGCAACTTGCCAGCGCGAGGCTACAGCGGGTAGCACGCTGTGATCCTTGCCCACCCTTACTAACCCTTCGAAGAGCTGGGCGCTCATAAATGCTGAAACATCATCGCTCACTAACCCCGGGTCCAGTGTAGTTGGCGGCTCAATAGCAACGTTGAGGACAGCAGGTGGAAGTTGATGATCTGTTTTTTGGTCAAATCCCATAAAGTCCCAATGAGCTGAATCTTCTGTAAAAATCTCCGCGGCCTTGTCGTATTCTCCGGCGACTAAATGAACTAATCCCAAAGCGTGTTTTGTTTCCGCGACCAATTTATCTTGCCCTGATCCCTGCATGATGGATATCGCTTGCTGGTAGAACTTCTCGGCGTCTTCGTGAGCATAGAGAGTTCGAGCCTCATGACCAGCGTGGAGCAAATAATTTTTCGCCTTTTCTGGCATTGCTGCCTCCAGAAAATGCTTCGACAGCAGAACCGCGATCTCCACGCTGTGATCCTGGTAAATATCCTCCAGTGTGATCGCGATTTCCCCGTGTAAAATCTGGCGTTCTCTGGCGCTCATTCTGATGTACAGAAAATGCTGGAAAAGTGTATGGGCAAATGTATAGCGTGATAACAATTGATTGCCGACTTGTATTTCTCCTGCTTCTCGCACCAAATGGTGCCGTTTCTCCAAATTCAGAGATAGGGCAGATAAAAGATCCCGCTCGCTGATACCTTGCACTTTGGCTACCACATGAACAGTGAATTCTTCGCCCTCTACACAAGCTGCTTTCAAGATCTCTATCAAAGCATCATCAAGTCGGCTGATGCGTTCTTCAATCACTGCCTCCACCTGCGTTGGCAGCGTTTTCCAATCGAGTTCGTCGCCCTCGATCCAACGTCCATGGCTATCCCTCACAAGATCCCCCCGATCTTGCATCGCTCGTAGTAACTCGATGGTGAATAAGGGGTGTCCATCAGTATGCTGCAACAATGATGTTCGAAAACCCTCTTTAAGATCGTTAGGGTCGGTCTCCAGAAAAGCATCTACGAACCGGCGACCTTCCGGCTCTTCGATCTGGTTTAGATCTACACTGATATCTCCATGCAGGCGCTTGAACTCGTTGATGATCTTCTCCAAAGTGTGACGGTTGCCATCCCGATCAGGGATCACTTCTTCAGGCCGATAGGCGCAGACGATCAAGATACGTTTATCTGCCAAATGCCGTCCTAAATAGAACAACAACCCAATCGAAGCTGTATCCATCCATTGCGCGTCATCCAGGATAAGCAACAGTGGGTATTGATCAGACAAAACACGCAGTAAGGTAGTATATTGATCAATCAGAAAGCTATGTTCTACTCCCCGAGAACGATACTGTTGCTGGTAAACTATCTCCCTTAATTGATCTAACCGAGGTGAATCATCATCTTCTAGGATCATTACACGAGATAGAAGGTCTACGCCACGTAAAATCCTGTTTAAGAGATCAGGAGCAAACTCCAATACTTTCTTAAAAACATCAGGGAGAACTGCCCATATGCGGCGGACGTGACTGGTGGAAATAAGCCCTGCTTTCCAGCGTGTTTCAATATCTCCAGTCAGCATACCCATTATTTCCCGAAACGGAAGGTATGGATCGCCAACGCCAGAAAAAGCGTTGCAATTTCCAACCACCGCCAGCAAATCAGGATAGGTATCCATCGCTTGCCTGGTAAATTCGTCTAGCAAAGCAGTCTTGCCTCGTCCAGCTCCGCCCGAGACCAGGGCTACACTACCTCGATGGGCTATGGTTTCATTCAAGAAGCCGTTCAGTTTATCGAGTTCTTGCTGACGGGCAACAAAGGTCGGTCTTTGAGGTTCTGCCTGTTCGTCATCAAGGAAAGCCGGAAGTTGGGCAGGGGGGATTGCAATATCGGCCTGGGACTTGAGGGGTGGAAACTCGCTGGGCAGATCAGGGCTGGTCAATTGGAAAACATGCTCGGGTTGTTTAAGTCCTCTAAGCCTATGCTTCCCCAAATCGAGAAAATCTAAATTTCCGGGCCGATCATCACCTAGAAGATCATATGTTGATCGTGAGAGCACTGTTTGGCCGCCATGGGCGATACTCCGCAGACGGGCGCAGCGAACGACATCTGAGCCATAATAATCGCCCTTCTGAAACTTCCCTTCACCAGTGTGAATGCCCATGCGCGCACAGATCGGGTTAGGAGTTTTCCAGGCCTCGGCGCGCAATGATTGCTGAATGGCAAGCCCAGCTCTAACTGCATCTCTGGCGCGTTCGAAGACCAGGAAGCGGGAATCGCCCTCGCCGCGCGGTCGGACGAGGAACCCGTTGTATTCCGTTGCTATTGAATCGATCAATTCATCATGTCGATCCATGGCCTGGCGCATGACCGAAGGAGATTGTTCCCAAAGTGGGGTGCTGTCCTCAACATCGGTGAAGAGGAAGGTTACCGTTCCGCTGGGGAGTTTGGTCATTAAAGTTTCCTACAATTGACTATTTCATTTGGTAAACCCAATATGGATACCATTAAGTTTGTTATTCTGAGCGCCGACCGGTACGAAGAATCTCACCAACATGGTACGAGAGATCCTTCGCTCGCCCGCCTTCGGCGTGCCTCTGGCACGGCGGCTCAGGATGACAACCAGAGGGATGAACAAATCCACAAGGATAATTACCTCTTTATTCCTCACACGCTCCAATCCGATACAAATCACGCTCATCACATGTCAGCTCGCGCACATAACGGTTGGCATCGATCCACTCCTTGAGTTCATCCAAGGTTGGGATCTCCAAATCCCATTGGATAATGCTGTTGTTGACGGCAGTAATCCCTGTACGTCCATCAGGGCTGATGGCGCTGTCAAGCGTCCAGCCAATGTCTGGTGCTCTGAACTTTCTGATGGGTGTGCCATTTTCTAGATCCCAAAGGAATAAGGTGCCATCGCCTTCACTGGAAAACAGCGTGCTGCCATCAGGACTAAGGTTGAGTCGCACTTGCGCGCCGGTATGACCCACGAAGCGCCGCATTTCTTCCCCACTTTCGAGATCCCATTGGATCATGGTGCTGTTCGTCCCTGCGGAAATCACTGAACGACTATCTGGGGTGATGGCAATTCCTGCGATTGCGCAGATGGGATTACCCCCCTCCGAATGTCCTTTGAAACGGAGCAATTGCTTACCAGTCTCTATATCCCACACACCAACAATACAATTATTGCCAGCACCAAGTGCTTTTTTGTTGTCTGGTGTGATCGCCAAACCCCATGTATCCCAAAAGTCGCCTTCAAGGTGGCGGATGATCTCACTGGTTTCTAAATCCCACAAGATAAGTTTTCCATCTAAGCCACCCGAAAGAGCCCTGGTTCCATCAGGTAGGAAAACCGCCTCGATCACCCAGCTTTCGTGTCCCTCCAGGAGCAGAATTTGCTCTCCAGTAACAACATCCCACAGGCGCACGCTCATATCGAGCCCTCCTGAGAGCAACTTCTCCCCATCAGGGCTGACAGCCACTGTCCAGATACCGTCCGTATGGCCTTCGAATACCTGGATTTGTTGTCCGCTCTCAATATCCCACAACCGCAAGGTGTTATCCTCAGAGACAGGTGTTACTGGATCTCCTCGACCGGAACTGGAAACGAAGAACTGTCCATCAGGAGTGAATTCCAAACCCATGATAAACGGTGCCGTATGTCCCTTAAATCGCCGAGTTTCTGTTGCACTGGCCAGATCCCAGATGATCAATGAGCCGTCAGACGAACTTGACAAAGCCCTGCGGCCATCAGGGCTGATAGCAATATCTTTGATCCCTACTGTGTGAATATTGAAATTGGATGCCATCTGGCGTGTCCATAGATCCCACAGGTACATCTTGCCATTCACCATATTACCGGTTAGAGCCCAGCGACCATCCTGGCTGGTTGTAGTTGCACCTAAGAAATCCCCTTCTCCAGCAATAGTATCTATTTGAGTTCCAGTTTGAATATCCCAAAAGTACAAAATCGATGTTAAACTTGAATTTGTTATCATCGTATTTCCATCTGGGGTGATCGCCAAATGTTGGTTGTCATGGTCTGGGGTTTCGATACGATGAATCACATCACCTGTTTCTAAATCCCATATGAATATCTCATTGAATGTATCTTCCCCCTCAAATGATACATATCCTGAAACCGATGCGGCCTTGCTGCCATCAGGTGTGATTGCCACATCTAAGACTCCATCGATGTGACCTTCGAAACGACGGATTTCTTGTCCTATTTGCAAGTCCCACAAGATTAGTTCACCTGAATTGAAGGGGGAGTCGCCAGTATATCCGCCTGTTATTGCTTTGCTACCATCCGGGCTGAAGGCGAGGGTAAAAGCATGGCCTGTGTGCCCCTCCAGACGTTGGATTTCTTGTCCCGAATAAACATCCCAGTTGATCGCCAACATGTCATTGGAAACGGAAAGAGCGGTCAAACCATCAGCGCTAAAGGCGACATCATTGATCCGTGCTGTGTGCCCCTCGAAGCGGCGGATTTCAGTCCCGGTTTCGATATCCCCCAAAATCAGTGACCCATCTTCGAAGCCCAATAGGACGGTGTCGCCATTCGGACTAATGTCCAAGCCCTGGATATTTCCACTGACATCTGCAAAGGTTTCTGAGATCACATATCGTTCTCTTGCGCCCGGTGCGTAGGCAGCCTCCAACAAGATCTGTTGAGACAATTTAGGTGGATCTTCGATTTCGTTTGCCGCCTGTGCCAGAACCAGGGCAGTGGCGGAATCCAGGTCATTTAGCGCTTCCTGGGCATTAGCCGCCAGGCTTAAGCTATAGGCTTCCAGGGCGGCACGGGCTTCCTGCTCAGCGACGGCTTTCTGGGCCAGCGCCTCTTCCGCTGCGACGTCGGCTCTCTCGGCTTGAAACTCGGCCTCATCTTTGGCTGCTACTGCTGTGGCTGCCTGGTACTGGGCCAGCCCTTGAGCAACGGTGGCTGTGGTGGCGTTTTGCCCGGCGATCAGGGCATTGTCTTGGGCGATGCCGCGTTGATTGAAGGCAAAGATGGACAGGATCACGGCGATGATCGTCGCAATGGCAAACACACCTACTAAGGCTCGTAAGAAACGACGTGAACGCGCTTCCAGGGCAGCCTCCTTAGCCTGGCGCTCATCTTCGGCAGCTTGCCGGTCGCGTCGATCCGCCAGACTGGCATCCAGAAATTCTTTTTCTAAGGCATTCAATTCATTCCTATGATCCCAAGACCATTCCAACACCTGTGTCAAACGCTTCCCACGGTACAACTCGCTAGGAGTCCGCTCCAGGCGCTGCCACTCCTGAGATGTCTCTGTCAGGTGACGATGTAGGAGCAAGCCCTCGCGGTCCTCGTTGAGCCACTCGCGCAATGTTGGCCATTCGCGGATCAGCGCCTCGTGCGCCACTTCGGCAGTCTCCTCAGCTGCGGTGATCAAGCGAGCGTCAACCAGAGTTTGGAGCACTTCCTCAGTAGCCGCCCGCGCTTCGGGAGCATTCTCGATATCAGGCATAAGTTCCGTCAGTAATACCCGGCGGCGAGTATCTGGGGAAGGCATGCCGCCTTCATCCGTGCCTTCGCCTAATTCAGTCAGGCGCAAAAACAGGTTGCGGGTGATGGTTTGTTCTTCAGGGGACATGCGCCAATATACCCATTCAGCAGTCTTGGCGATGGCACCTCGGATGCCCCCTGATTCTGCGTACCCAGTGAAGGTCATCATGCGCCCCCGGCGACGTTTCCAGGTTTCTAGCAGGGCGTGGGAGAGCAGCGGCAGCGCGCCAGGTTCGTCGCCAACTTCTTGCAGGAGCATATCCACCAATCCGGGCTCGAATTCCCAATCCCCTTGACGGGCAGGTTCTTCGATAGCGCGCTGCAATTCTTCTTGAGTCATGGGACCAATGAATTCCTGGCTGTTTGCTAACGCTTCGCGAAGATTGGCGTACCCCCCGCAATGGCCGTAGAAATCCGCCCGCAGCACGATCACCACAAGCGTTGGCCCAGCAAAATTAGGCGATGTGGCCGTGAGCAGGTTATCGATGAATGCTCTGCGCTCAAGCTCATCCCGGCATAGGGTGAAGACCTCTTCAAATTGGTCAACAACCAGCAGTACATGCGAGGGAGCTGGGCTTCTTGGGGGTTGGGGGGATATATCTCCCATACCCTCTAGCTCCCCAGCACCGTTGCTTATCATGTCGCACACTATCTGGTGCAACCCTTTTGGGTCATCTAGCATCTCTCGGATAAGGACGTTGTAATCCGGCTTTGCATCTTGGGCCAGGCTGTTGGCAAGGGCAAGTAAAGGATGGTCACCTGGCGTAATCACGTGGACAGGCCAACCTTCGCCATCTTTGATGGCTGGGATCAGCCCGGCGCGCACCAGGGAGGATTTGCCACTGCCTGAGGCGCCCACGATCAACGCCAGGAAATTATCTCGATCACTTCCAGGAGAGATGGAATCTTGGAGACGAGCAATAATCTTATCGGTCAGCATCTCGCGACCGAAGAACAGACCGGCATCGGCTTCATCGAAGTGTTGTAACCCTTTGAAGGGTGGCTTTCCTGGGGCGGGGGGCTCCTCAACATCGTCAGGAGATTTGAGCGCCGGAAACTCACTCGGCAATCCAGCTCCAGCCAATTGGTAGACGTGTTCGGGTTCTTCCATACCTTTGAGAGGATGTTCACCCAGATCGAGAAACTCGTCCATCTGGGATAACTCTTCCATGGCAAGCTGGTAGGTCTTCTTGGAGAGAACAGTCTGTCCCCCATGCGCAATTCCACGCAGGCGAGCACAGCGGTTGACGGCTGTACCGTAATAATCGCCCTCGCGAAATTCCCCTTCACCAGTGTGCAGGCTCATGCGCACATACAGCGGTGTTTGCTCAGGCCAAAGTTCGGCGTGCAAGGCACGCTGGATAGCCGCGGCCGCGCTGACCCCGTCGATGGCGCGCTCAAACACTATGAAACGGCTGTCACCCTCACCACGTGGACGGACGACGAAGCCGTGATGCTGCTGGGAAACAGATTCGATGATTTCATCGTGTCGCTTGAGAGCCAGACGCATATCTGCGGGATATTTTTCCCACAGGCGCGTGCTATCTTGCACATCCGTGAAGAGGAACGTTATCGTTCCACTAGGTAATGCGGACATTTTTCGCCTCCTTTTATCTTTGAATGCAAAATTTGTTCCGCGGGATTTCCATGCCCAGACCCGCTATTGAGCTGGAATTTGAATTCTGTTAATGTGGAAGAATCAAACATATCCCACCCCAAAGTGCTTTGTGGTTCCCCGGTTCAAACGAGGGGACTTAGTTTTTGCAACGAATGATTGACTGCGATGTGCTCCACCCCACAGAGTCAGTTTATGGCAATTTACAGGCGGCTGCTATGATAATCATTCAGATCTTCTCAATTATATACGAAAAACTCTTTGGTCTCTGGGGATTCCCAAATCAGCCAACTTCCACGAAGATTCTTTGAGACACAAAATCTCTCCAATGAATTGACATTCGCCGGATATTTCGGTATAATCCGAAAAAACTGAAATGACTGAAATAAAACTGGAACTAAACCCGATTATTACTGAATTCATCCTCCATTGGGGAGAGATGGGCAGCCGTTGGGGTATCAACCGCACGATTGCCCAAATTCACGCCTTGCTCTATATTTCCCCAAAGGCATTGACCGCGGAGGCGATCAGTGAGACATTGTCTGTGGCTCGCTCAACTGTCAGCACAGGGTTGCGCGAATTGCAAAGCTGGGGTTTGATCAAAGTGGTTCACGTACTTGGAGACCGCAAAGACCATTTTGAGATCATTGGGGACGTTTGGGAAATGTTCCGGGCTGTTTTGGACGAGCGCAAACGGCGTGAGCTCGATCCAGCCCTGAGTATGTTGCAAGAGACGGTTGCAGAATTCGAAACCAGCGCTGAGGGGGATCCTGCTATGCATGAAAAGATGATCGAGTTGCTCGATTTTTTCGAAACGGCTTCAGAGATTTACGAGCAAGCGCAAGTGCTCCCTACAGAGACCCTAGTGCAGATTGCTAAGAAGCGTGACACAATTAGCAAGATATTGAATCTCGCGACACGAGTATAAGAAAGAGTATTTTTTTTAACATCGAATTTCGGTTTTTACCGAAATAACTGATAATACAGATCGACGTAAGTGAATAATGGTAACAGAATTCAATAATCCAGTTCGAGAATATCTCCAGGAAGTCGAAAACCGCATGCGTTCGCGCTTCAATGGCAATACTGCGGGGCTGGGCACTATGCTGGAGCAATTCTTTCAATTGAGGGGAATGCGCCTCAGACCAACCCTGACGATCCTTGTTGGTCAAATGCTCGGTGCTGAAGAGGACCATCTGCTCGATCTTGCCGCTGCCATCGAGTTGTTGCACACGGCCACAATCATCCATGATGAAATGAACGAAGATGTCCCGGCAAGACGCCCGTCGCAGACGTCCAACACAGCCTGGCCCCCATTAGCCAATGTGCTGGCTGGAGATTTGGTATTCGCCATCGCTGCTACCCTGGCAGCAGATACCCAATCTGTCCGTGTCATGGAGTTATTTGCTGAAACCCTGGCCACGATTGTTAATCGGGAGATCACTAATCTTTTTGAGAATCGAGAAGGTTTCGACCGCGAGACCTATTATCGCTGGATGTATGGCCAAATGGCTTCGATGTATGAACTGGCTGCTGGAGCCGCAGCGCACCTGGGGGTGGCCGACGAACCTGAGGTAATTAATGCCGCAATAAAATTTGGCCGCGATGTAGGCGTAGCCCACCAGATTGTAGATGATATTCTTGATTTCACCAGTATTCCTGCTGATCGTAGTGTTCGAGTGGGGAGTAACCTGCGTCAAGGATTGATTACCTTGCCAACCTTGCACTATTTTGAAGCCCACCCGCAAGACCCTGATCTACTTTCGGTGCTCAATCACAATGGCCATGATAAAGGAACTCTTAATCGGCTGGTCGCTGCCATTAGCGCCAGCGATGCCATCGACCGCTCGATGGATGAGGCTGAGCGACTTGTAAAGAGTAGCTTGGATGTCTTGAAAACCTTTCCAGATAATCAGCCCCGGCAGGCTTTGGAAGAGCTTTGCAAATATGTCCTAGGTCGGTGAAAGGGGTTTTAGACAAGCAAACGGTTCTTTAGGAGTTGCCCGGGGTGATCACCCCTAAATCTGGATTTCCCACTGCGATCCCAAGAGACCCAAGCAAACCCTTTATGCTAGAAACTCAAGGCGACTTGTTTATGCACATAGATAATTTTTTGCCGCAGTACGAGTTCAATGAACTACACTCGATTTTGATACAGGCACCTCCCGATAAGATATTCACAGCCATCAAAGAACTAACCCAGGCTGACCTGTCCCCATTGATTTTCTTGATGCTTAGTATTCGCCAATTGCCAGCAAAACTGCTGGGTAAAGGGATTTCTCGGAATTTCAATAACGAAACTTTTCTAGAACAACTTTATGAAGGAGGTTTCATACCCCTGGCTGAAGAAATCAATCGAGAAATTGTGTTTGGCCTGATCGGTCAATTCTGGTCTCTTACAGGGACGGATGACAGCCCATCGATTCCTGACCCAAAGGCGTATCTAGAATTCGATCATCCAGATTATGCCAAAGTGGCAGCAAATTTCTTAATCCAACAGAATGCAGAAAACGCCCATTATCGCTGTACAACAGAAACGCGCATTCACGTCCCAGATATCAAAACTCGCCGGAAATTTGCGCTTTATTGGCGTTTGATCTCGATGGGCAGTGGTTGGATCAGAATGATGTGGCTCAGAGCGATCAAAAGAAAAGCATTGGCGTTATAGAAATCAACTTTGAGATAGGCACGTTCCCTTTGTTTCCCCCCGCAGTGCTGCGACGACATTATGGGGTTGTTCCCCTGAAAAGATCAGCACGTTAAGATTGGGTATTCCTTTTACTAATTCCAGCATTTGCCTGACTTTGCTGGCCATCCCACCGGTTACATCTGTTGCTGATGAACCAGCTACGCTTGCTGCGACCCGATCCCAATTTTCGGGTGTGATCGAATGGATCATTTGGGAGCACTGTGGATAATCGGCCCAGACCCCCTCTTCGATCCCAGCCAGGCAAATGCGCTGCGGCTGCAACACCCCAGCCAAATGGATAAACAGATCTTCTGTGGATAAGATCGTTCCCCCAAGGATATCATCGAAAACAACATCTCCATAAACGACGGGGAGCAATCCTGCTCCCAGGGCACGGCGCAGGGGATCAACGTTCCAGTTGGTCACTTGACCCCTTGACGTTGTCACTGTCCCCGAGGGGGGGAACGCCAAAGCAGGCAATCCAACCTCATCGAGCGATTCCATGACGATGCGATTCAACTCAGAAGCTTCCACCCAGACTTCAACAAATCCGCGCCAGCCTTCGGCAGAATCAACACCCTGGCGAGTGCCAAATTTATTGGCTGCGGTATGGCCATAGGATCCAGATCCATGTCCCAAAACCAACCGTAGGTCGGCATTTTCTGCCAGTGCAGTTTTGATCTCACCCGCTAGTCGAGCAATCACATCCCGCCGTGGGGTGCGCGGAATATGCTTTTCGGTGATCAATGAGCCGCCGAGCTTTAGGAAAAAGAGGCTGGTAGATGGTGAAGGGGTATTTGACATCGGATGCATTGTAGTTGAGAGGGTTATCAGGGTCAAGTTGAACGTGGTGATCGAAAAAGCAGTATGTTGTACAATATCTACCTTACACATTACACATCGATATGGAGAGCTCAATGCCAAGCTCAATTTACATAATTATCGTAATTATTGTCGTCGTATTCCTGTGGTGGTTATTCAGCCTGATTTGGGGCAAGCCGTGGAGCATCAACCATTTCTATACACGGGTGTTTCTCGAAATCCTCTTCGACAGCCCGGAGATCCTCACGATGATCGGTATGTTAGAGCGCTTGGGAATATACCGACATAATGCCAAACTCAATGATGTTTCGGATGCCCATGAACTTAAACAGATTGCCAAAATGAAACGCGTTTTGAGGATTTTGCGCAGCTACAACCGCGCTCGCATGAGCAAATCCCAGCGACTCTCGACTGACATCCTGGATTGGTATATCGACGACCAATTGAAAATGGAGCCCGTCAGGCACAATACCTATCCAGTCAACCAAATGTTTGGCATTCAATCTGAGTTGCCAAACCTGATGATGACTCTACACCCGTTGAACCATATCCGGGGAGCGCGTACGTATATCAAACGCTTGAGCAAGTTTGGCATTAAGATCGATCAAGTGCTGATTGGCTTAAAGATCCGCGAAGGCAAAGATGCTTTTCCCCCAAGCTTCACTGTGCGGCATGTGTTGGATGAGATGAACTCTTTCATCAATCAGCCAGTCAAGGAAAACCCGCTCTATACTGTGTTCGAAGAGAAAATAGGCGAACTAAAAACCCGCGCTACTGTGCGAAGTAAGCTGCTGACCGCGGTTGAAAATGAGATCGAAGCGACCGTTTACCCATCGTATCAAAAATTGATCGAATATTTCTCTGCCCTGGAACCCAAAGCGACCGCAGATCACGGGGTTTGGGCGCTGCCCGATGGAGATGCCTATTACGCCCAGTGCTTACGTACATCGACCTCTACAGACCTGACCCCCGAGCAGGTGCATGAAATTGGGCTGCAAGAAGTCGCTCGAATAGAAGGCGAGATGAGCGCCATATTGGAAAGTTTGGGACACGAAGGTACCAATCCGACGAAACAATTGGCCGCTTTTGGAGAGGACGAGCGATTCCTATACCCCAACTCAGACGAGGGACGAGAAGCGTGCCTGTCTGAATATAAGCGCATCCTTGATGAGATGGATGAAATGATTCCTCAAGTATTCGCGATCCGCCCCCAGGCCGGTCTTGAAGTACAACGGGTTCCTGAATTCCGTGAAAAAACCATGGCTGGAGCATATTACCAACCCTCGGATTTAGGAGGCTCACGCCCTGGGGTATTCTATGCCAATCTGCGGGATATGAAGGAAACCCAGAAATTTGGTATGAAGACCCTGGCTTATCATGAGGGCATTCCTGGGCATCACTTCCAGATTACCATCGCTATGGAGTTAAAAGGGGTGCCGTTTTTCCGGCGCATGATCCCCTTCTTCGCATATGTTGAAGGATGGGCGATGTATGCCGAAAATCTTGCCCGAGAATTAGGTGCCTATCAGGATGATCCCTTTGGAGAGCTCGGTTTTCTGGATTCGATCCTTTTCAGGGCTGTGCGACTGGTTGTCGATACGGGCATCCACTACAAACGCTGGACACGCGAACAGGCTATTGAATATATGCAGCAACACACCGCTCAAGCCTATGAGAGCGTAGTCAGTGAGATCGAACGCTATTTCGTTATGCCTGGGCAGGCCTGCTCCTACAAGGTCGGTGAAATCAAGATCCTCGAACTGTGTGCGAAAGCGCAAGAGCAGATGGGTGAAAGATTCGATCTTCGCCAGTTTCACAATGTGGTTCTCAAGAACGGCGGAATGCCCCTGACGATCTTAGAAAAAGTAATAGAGGAATATATCGAGACTGGGGAAGTCCCCTAAGTATCTATGTCCGAGAAAAGGAGTGCGGGACTCTGAGCGCCCCGCACTCCTTTTCTCGTTAATGCTCTAGCCACTTACCTACGACTTTGCCCAAACCAATGCTTTGCGGTTTAAACCCCAAGTTTTCATAGAATTCCACGGCATCATCGGTAAAAAGGTAGATGTGCTGTCCAGTCAGTTTTTTGAAAAGGTGTTGCATCATCTGGCTGGCGATTCCCCGGCTGCGGTAGGGTGTGTATGTCCACACATCAACGATATAGGCATTGCAGACGCCATCCGAGAGTGTCCTGGCTTTCCCGATGATTTTATCCCCGTCATAAGCGATGATAGTTGCGAAGCTGTTCTCGAAGCAGCGTTTCAATTGTTCAGGCGTACGGCCATTGTCGAAGTTGTCTTCGATGAGCCGGTCTTTGAGTGTAGACCAGGCGACATTTTTGAGATCAAATTTGAAGGTGATCGCCATCTTAGGCCTCTTCCCCATAGATGTGTAGCATATCGGGAAGTTCAGTGAAGTAAAAATGTGCCCATATATAAAGATGGTTGAAGATGGCTGAAAGTAGGGCTGCTTTGGAAAGTAGTAATAATCCAGGAATCCATAGACCCAAGAATCCAAACTTGTACATGGCATTAGGCGTCCAGCGGAAGATGCCCTCGCGAACGAAAGGCCGGTTAACACTCTCTTCAGGCTCGAAATGGTCGATACCCAAAGCGCGTTCGATGCCGAAGTATTTGTGGATCGAGTACCCCAGGTAGATCAAAGGCGGCAGACAGAGGATTGCCAGAAGTAAGCCTATTAGGGGATGAATGGGAACTGTGCCGCGATTGGCAATGGCCAGCCCAAGGATGGAAATCGGCCGTGCAGCAAAAAGTATGGAGAATGTAACCCCCCAGATAAGAAAAGCCCTCTTACCAAAGATATTTTCCATTAAGTTGTAGTGTAATTGTCCCCGCCATGCGAATAAAGCATTGACTTGATGGATAATCGGTACAGATATTGAAATCCAAAACCAGGTCGTCGTTGATAATCCTAGGAATTGGCCTGTCTGAAAACCTGGCAGGCCTGAAATGAAATACATGCCAGCAACCAATATTGCAAGAACGATGAGATGCTGAAATTGTTTTTCAAAGATTTTCATTTTGAGGCTTTTGGATGGACCGGGCGATGAGCCATTGGGCAGCGAAATAGGTGCTTAAGTTCAAGCCTCGCCCAGCCAGAAACGGAAAGCGGAACTTGTTGATGGCCAGGATGGAATCGGAAACTACGAACAGCAGTGCGCCGATCAGAGCCAGCAGAGCCCAACGGCCACGGTTTTGGTCCCACTGATCCCAGGCCATGTATGCCATGGTCAAAATCACAATGATATAGGCAATCACTGGGATGGTCATATCTCCTAATCCGGGGGCTAATATCATGAATATTCCAGCACTATAGAGGAAAGAGACCAACGTCGGCAACCAGGCAAACCGCCATGGACGATCACCTTTGAAAGCATAGATATACACCAGGTGGGCAATGAGGAAACTAATCAAACCGGGGACGAACAGGTCAAAGGGCAGCATTAACAGAATATCTCCGCCTAAGGAGAAGATCAGCCCAATGATGATTAATATTTTGTAGCGTTTGTTGATCGATGGCTTAGCCAATGCAGCCAGAGCGATGATCAACGATGTAGTCAGGGGTTTGAAGATGTAGATTTGGATTGGGGGACCATTGTATTCCGCCCACATATGGATTGCAGCTGAGATGATTACCAACAGGGTGAGGATCACGGTGGACATGGGGCCTCCTTGTTAGGCTATATATTTCAATTATAACCTTTGTTCTGATCAGGGTAGGATCATCGAGTGGCGTTCTCCGTACGCCCCCATACCCCCAAATATGCTAACTTTTACAGCGATTCCTAAAGAGCCATAGGTTGGGAACACTATCAACCTATAAATCGATGTATAATGAAATTGTTATCGCGTAAGTGCTCTGAATAAATGACGACGATGCCAAAATGGATCACTTAACTATTACGCCCAAACAACTAGATGTCCTGAAAATTCGCACCTATCGTCTAGGGCTAAGGCTTGCTCTAGGTATCTTGTCTCTGCTGATAGTACAAACCCTACTGACTGGCCCACTGAACCCCGAGGAACGTTACTTATTCCCAATTGTGTTGGTATTTTGTTTCAGTTCTCTTATTTTGTTTCGAGTAATAGGAAGACCCTTTTTACCTGTATTCGAGGCGTTGGTTTACGGGCTGGTATTCTTCTACGACCAGACGCATTTCTGGGCAGGTCTCCAGATCGCCCGCCAGGAACAGGCTGCGATTGATTTCGACCGTTTTCTTATCTGGCTGGCTGTAATCTACGCTGTAGCTTTCATGTACTTTCCTACCCGCAAGGCATTGCTGGCCTCGGGTATCTTTCTGGCATGCCTTGCTCTTCCTGCTGGTTATCACCTTTTGTATATCCGCCACTGGCCAACTTTCGCAGAGGATTTTTCCATGATATTGAGTATTTTGGCCTCTGGGGTGGTATTCAGTATAATTTTCTTCACGCTAGCCACATTGAAAGAGCGCTATTCTGAAGCTGTCAGCACGGCCAGAATCATGGCGATGCGCGCGGAGGTAGATCATCTCACGCAAATATACAGCCGGGCAAAAATCTTCGAAATCTTGGACTGGCACCTTACGGATTCTGCCACATCCGGGAGGCAGTTTTCTATTTTAGTGGCAGATATGGATGATTTGAAGAACATCAATGATATGTTCGGGCACACTGCTGGTGACGAAGCTCTAAAGCTAGCAGCGGACGCAATCCGGGGTGCATTACGGCGTTCAGATGCATTCGGACGCATAGGCGGGGACGAATTTCTAATAATTTGTCCAGATACCGGAGGGGAGGAAGTTCAAATGCTCAAAACCCGTCTCGTTCAAGCAGTTGCAACTGTCTCCACCACCTATGGGAAACTATCCATCAGTTGTGATTCCGCGCCATGGCAGCCAGGCGACACGGTTGAATCGCTATTCCAGCGCGCCGACCTGGCTATGTACCAATTCAAACAAGACAAAAAATTATTATCATCATCCCCCGCTGAATTGTGAAGCCGCATATTCGTCTCCTCGTCGCAGCGGTTTTGCTCGGAGGCATACTTTTCCTTAGTCTCGCCAGCCGCCCAGATAGAAATGCGAGTGGGTATTTTCTGCCCAATTCGGTTTCACCTGCTGAGCAAGGCGCCCTTACTGTGCTAAATCTGAATATGCTGCACGGCTTCCCAAATTTCAGGCATCTGCCTGGGCGTCTGTCACTGCTCCAGGAGGCCCTACAGATCTTGAATCCGGATATTGTGCTGCTCCAAGAGGTCCCCTGGCATTCTAAGGTTGGTAACGCAGCTCACATGCTTGCCGGAGATGAGTTAGCTTGGGCGTACGCCCGAGCCAACGGCAGCCGCCACATATTGCGCTTCGAAGAGGGGGTAGCCATTCTCAGTCGATACCCGCTGGAGGTTGTAGAGGTCCAAGAGCTGAAGCCACAGCCTCAGCCTTTCGAACACCGTATCGTACTCCATGCACTTGTACGTCTACCTCATTCTGACCTACATCTATTCGTGACCCATCTTACGCATCGGGATGCTGAGGTCAACGCTCTCCAGGCTGCTGAACTATACCGTTATGTAGAGAGCCGGGTTGGGGACGCGCCTGCCCTGATTGCTGGAGATTTCAACGCCCGGTCTAACGAGCCGACTCTCAGCCAGTTGGTCGGCTGGGTGGATCTTTTTGTGCAATCTCACCCTGAAGCTGCTGGGCTCACTTGCTGTGCGAACAACCTGATTGAACCTTCAGCCACACCCTACGAGCGCGTCGATTACATCTTTTACCGCCCTGGTATATCCAGCCCCAACCTAGAGATAGATGATATAGAGATCATTTTCGACCAGCCAGTGACAACCCCAGAAGGTCCGCTGTGGCTTTCTGACCACTTTGGACTCTTGGCAAGATTTGTGCTTCCTCTAAAGGACTAATTACCTCTCTGGAAATTGTTAAGACCGGTCTGGCCGAAGGCTTGCCTGTGGCGTAACCGAGCCGAACACGGTCGGGAGACCGGTTCGAGCGATTTCTCGGATAGGTTGTTGGCCCCTTTGACTAGATGCCAACTTTGGTCTTGATGATATTTACTGCTCCTGCGTTCTTCAATGCTTCGGATACTGAAGTTTCGCTCCCTTTTTCCGTAATTGCAATCATATTGCCGCCGCGTCCACCGCCAGAAAGTTTGGCACCGAGTGCGCCGCCAGCTTTTGCAGCGCTGGTCAGCGCATGAATTTCTGGAGAAGAAACGCCCATCTCTTGCAGGAGATCCTGGTTCTCGTCCATTAAGGGACCCAGTCGCTGGGGGTGTCCGCTTTCTATGGAAGTTTTGGCTGATCTGGTGATGCTGCCTATGGCCGAGAAAAGGGCTTCGAATCTTAGGGGGTCAGCTTGCCATCCCAGACGCACATCACTCACTGTCTCTTTTGTGGGACTGGCTATTCCGGTATCCGCGATGATGATGTTGAAAGGCTTGCTGATGTTGAAGGTCTCGATGGGCTGGCCTTTGGTAAAGAAGACCGGCTTGGCGTAAGTGACCACAGTGTTGTCGATGCCCGATGGCGTACCATGGTGGATCTTCTCAACTTCAAACGCGATCGTGGAAACTTCTTCGTCTGATATCGGGTGGCCGAGAAATCCTGCCACTGCCCTGATGACGGCCACCGATACGGCTGCCCCAGAGCCCAGGCCGGATGCTACAGGGATGGTCGATGTGATATTCAGGGTGCAGGAGGGTAAACGCGCCATCCCTAGGGAGCGGGTAACACCTTCAATTGCGGCAGCCAGCGGATGGTCCAGGTCAAGCTCATCCAGCCTGGCATCAAGACCGACGTTTGGGGCTTGGATGCGCATTTGGCCAGATTTCCCCCGAATATCGGGTGTTACCCTGGCGGTTGCCTGCACCTGGGTTACAGGAACCGCGATGGCGGGCTGTCCGTATACGACCGCGTGTTCACCAAATATAATGATTTTGCCAGGAGCGTGGGCGGAAAAACTTGGCATGGCAGCCGCGTGGTTAGAAGATGTAGAAGATCAGGAGTACGGTAAAGCCGTACAGTATGATCGCGAGTTGGAGAGGGCGATCTGAGAGGATCAGATCTTCGGGTGCACCGCCAGTATTCATGACCTGGATCAGGTATTGGTAGCGGAAGATGCTGTAGATGATAAAGGGAATGGTCAGCATCATGGCATGGTTCCCTGGCAAATTAGGCGCAGAGAAAGTATATAGACCGTAGGTGATGATCGTCATCCCTGAAGCTAGGGTGGTTAGCTGGTCGAGAAAATGCAGGGTGTAACCATCGAGCACGCGGCGAAGGGCGTTTTCTCCCTCCGCGATTAGGCTCAACTCAGCTCTACGCTTGCCTGCGCCGATCAGCAGTGCCAAGAAGGTGGTGAAGATATAGAGCCAGGGGGAAAAGCGCTCCACATCGATAAGTGTCACTCCTGCAGCCACACGGATCACATAGAAGGATGCCAGCACGATGATATCTAGCAGCACGATGTGCTTGAGCCATTTGGAATAGGATAGATTGAGCAACAAATATAGAACGCCAATGGCGGCAAAGTTCGGTGATAGAAGGTATGCGGCTGGCAGGGCAATGGCCAGTATCACGACCGCTGTGATCCATGCTACCGGGATAGGTATTTCGCCCGCGGCAATAGGCCGAAAGCGCTTCCGAGGATGGGCGCGGTCTGCTTCGGCGTCAGCGATATCATTGATAATGTAGACCACGCTGGCTAGCAGACTGAAAATGAAGAAGCCTGCGATGATATGCAAAAACGCGGGAAAATTGGTCAGTTTGCGATCGAATACCAGGCCGACAAAGAGGAATACATTTTTTGCCCATTGTTTGGGGCGTAACGTTCTGATGAGAGCAGCGAGCATGAGGAAATGATATTAGGGAATGGGGGATTAGTCAATTAGTAAACACTCAGGTTCGGACAAGAGTTCGGACATTGAGAGCGAAAATCAGATTAGCAAAAATCAACAGAGCAATTTGAGCGATTTGAATTAGCGTATCTTCAGGCAAGTTGTAACGTTGTTTGATCAACAGGAAGGGGCCTGAGAACAAATGCCAACGAGATCGCTTTTCAATTTCTGGTACATCAAGCAAATTGAAATCTTGGGGAGATACGCCAGCATACTGTACATCTCGAATGGCTTCCCCGATCACGATACTGATCGAGTAAGCCAACATAACCAAAGCAATCATTTTGTTCAGCAAGGTCTGTGATTTGTTCATGATCTTGTGGATATTCAACAGGCTTTTGAGATCACGGAAGCAGATTTCAATCTTCATGCGCTTGAAGTAGAGATTCAACGCATCTTCTGGCTCCAAGTTAGTCATGATCCAGATGGGTTGCTTGAAACCATATTGCCAAATGCCAACCACATTCAAAGGTACTTCTCCCATGTAGTAAACCTGACGGTAGATCTTGGGCTTGTTGAGTGGGGCAATGGCCAGACGAAGTTGTTGTTTTTGATCCGCATCATAGTAGAAGTTAGGGGGATTGTTCCCTGTATTCAAGCGGATCACAAACTGAATTTCACTGCTCACCAAGCTCTTCAATAGCAGCCGATAAGAGAACTCACGATCAAAGATGATTGGTCGAGAACCAATCAAGGTTTTGATGTCTTGGATGGCTTTGAAATGTTCCAGGTTCCTTGAACTTATCTGGTCTTCAAACGTTCGAGATGAGTAAGTAATAAAGTGAAACGGGATCGCTCTGCCGCGTACAGGTGTTGCCAGGGTCAATGTGCAAAATCCTTTTGTTTCGCCATCCTTCAAAGTGCCAACATATTCGGTCTTATTGGCATGCGGACGTTCTATTTCGGTCGGATCACCTATCACAAACTCAGACTCTTCGTTGAATAACAGCTTAAGTGTTTGGCCTGGATCGTTCTCGTGCAAAAATCGTTGTACTCGTTTGTAACAGGCTGCTTCACTCCCCTTCATTCTGGATGCAATATCACTAATTCGGGGAGAGCGTGTCTCCAATATGGCCTGCATGATTTCGCCTGCTTGCTGTGCAGTCTTTTGATCAATAAAGAGTAGTTCTGCAAATTCTGAAATGCGGGTAAACTTATTCATGGGAACCTCTTTTCTCTCTCTGGGTGTGGTTACCCTGAGTTTAGAGGTTCCTCTTTTCTTTGTACAGTTGTCCGATCTTTTGTCCGAAGGTCAGGTAAACAGTTGTCAGTAATCAGTTTGGTTACCTGGCTACTGAACACTGATTACTGTTTCCTTAGGTTACAATATCTCCATGACTAAGAAAACCCGCGTGGACCTGTTGCTTGTCGAACTCGGCCTCGCCGAAAGTCGCTCTCAAGCCCAGCGTTTCGTGATGGCCGGGCAGGTTCGAGCTGATGGACAGGTGGTTGCCAAACCTGCGGTGAAGGTGTCTCCAGGCGTACAATTAACTCTTGATACGGGGGCACGCTTTGTCTCGCGCGGTGGGGAGAAGTTGTTGGCAGCTATGGATGCTTTTGATTTGAAGGTTGAAGGGCGCGTTTGCGCCGACGTAGGGGCGTCTACAGGCGGGTTTACAGATTGTCTCCTCCAGCATGGAGCCTCCCGAGTGTATGCCATCGATGTTGGCAAAGGGATTTTGCATTGGAAACTGCGCAATGACCCCCGCGTGGTGGTCATGGAAGAGACAAATGCCCGCTATCTGGAGAGATTGCCTGAAGCGATTGATTTTGTGACCATCGATGCTTCGTTTATTTCATTAAAAATCTTGCTGCCAGTGGTAAAGGATTGGGCCTCACCCCTGCCCCCCGCCCTGACAAGGGAATATGGAGGAGAGGTAATCGCACTGATAAAACCCCAATTTGAAGCGGGTCGAAAAGAGGCTGCGCGTGGAAAAGGAGTCATTCGCAACCCCGAAATCCATCGCCAGGTGCTGATGGACGTACTCGCATCTGCGGTGGATGAAGAATACGTCATCAAAGGATTGAAACGCTCTCCTGTTTTGGGCCCCAAGGGGAATGTGGAGTTTTTGGCCTGGCTGGGTTTAGACGATAATATTCCCTTGGGAAACTGGCACGATTGGGTTGATGAAGTGATCGGCGTAGATGGATCTTAAACGAGTGCGCAAGAGCGCTTTTACGGCCTTGGGTGCTGCTCGAAAAAAACGAGAAAACCCCATATTTCCTCCACAAAACTCTCCCAGTGTGTCACCCCTATCTTAGATACCATGATTAAAAAAGACAGTATGTTCTACCGTTTCTCTGCGTATGGCTTTCTCAAGAACCTGCGTTTCTTCGAGCCTTTCATCATCTTGATCTTTCGCGCCAATGGATTGAGCTTCTTTCAAATCGGCCTGCTTTATTCGGTACGTGATCTGACCAATAACTTGATGGAAATCCCCACAGGTGTGTTGGCCGATACTTTTGGACGCCGCAGGGCTATGGTGATGGCGTTCTCGTCTTATTTGGTCTCGTTCTCGATATTCTATCTTTTTGATGAGTTTTATATTTATGCCCTGGCAATGGTGTTCTTTGGGTTGGGGGAGGCATTCCGTTCGGGCACGCATAAGGCTTTGATCTTAGAATATCTCAAACGGCATGACATGCTTGACCGAAAGGTCTCTTACTATGGCCGCACAAGGGGTGCCTCCCAGTTGGGGTCTGCATTCAATTCATTGATTGCCGCGGCGCTGCTGCTATACACGGGAGATTATCGCACCATGTTCCTGGCAGCCACCATTCCTTATGTGATCGATCTGGTCAACCTGGCGACGTACCCAAAGTTTTTGGATGGAGAGCTGGTCACCATTGAAAAAGGTACCTTATGGGTTCAGGCGAGAGCCACTTTGAAGGATTTTTCAGGTATCTTCACAGACAAGCGGGCTATGCGTAGCATCTTGAACAGCGCCAGTTTTACAGCTCTATTCAAGATCACGAAAGATTATTTGCAGCCAATATTGGAGACCTTTGCACTCGCTATTCCTATTCTCCTCTTCGTCGATGACGTCGAACGAAGCGGGTTGGTGATTGGCGTTGTCTATTTCTTCGTGTATTTGCTAACGAGCTACGCCTCTCGCAATTCAGATGTAGCCAGCCGCCGCTTCTCCAGCCTGGGGAGCGCGATCAATATTACCTTCCTTGTTGGCGTAGGGTTTCTCTTTGTGGCCGGGCTGACAACCTGGCTGAATCTGGTGATCGTCTCCATCCTGGTTTTCCTAGGGTTCTATATCTTGCAAAATTTGCGCAAGCCAATGAATGTGGCCTACATCAGTGACCAGATTTCCCAGCGTGTCATGGCCTCTGGACTATCCATCGAAGCTCAATTTACAACTATTTTGGTGGCTATTTTCGCCCCGGTCCTTGGGGCGTTGGCGGATGCATTTGGTGTAGGGTTGGCATTGACCATCCTGGGCGCGGGGACATTGTTCTTCTTCATATTCGTCCGTATCCGAGAACAACCGTAAATCAGCGCTCGTTTCGCAATCTGATCTGCCTACCTCCACCCACTTGGAAAATCGAGTATACTACGCCCCGCATATGGGTCTTGAACGTATTCGTAACTTCAGCATTATCGCGCATATCGATCATGGCAAGTCAACGCTGGCAGATCGTTTGCTGCAGGCGACAGAGACGATTTCCGAGCGCGATATGACCGCGCAAGTTTTGGATTCCATGGACTTGGAGCGCGAGAAGGGAGTCACCATCAAAGCCTCCGCGGTGCGCATGGACTATACGGCGCATGATGGGGAGACGTATGAACTAAATCTCATTGATACGCCAGGCCATGTCGATTTTGGCTATGAGGTTAGTCGGGCGATGTATGCCTGTGAGGGAGCTTTATTGGTTGTCGATGCCGCCCAAGGGATCGAAGCTCAAACCCTGGCCAATCTATATATGGCTCTGGAAGCAGATCTGGAGATCATCCCGGTGATCAATAAGATCGATCTCCCCGCGGCGCGCCCCGAGGAGATCGCTAAAGAGATTAGTAGCCTCCTAGGAACGCCTGAAGATCAGATCTTGAGGATCTCTGCCAAATCGGGGAGCAATATTCAAGAGGTGTTGACTGCCATTATTGAGCGGGTACCCCCCCCAAAGGGTGATTCCGAAGCCCCCCCTCGGGCGTTGATCTTCGATTCTCATTATGATCCCTATAAAGGGGTGGTGGCATATATACGCATTTTCGATGGTGTATTTTTACCCAGTGATAGTTTTCGATTAATGGCCACTGATGCCGCTGTATCCCCCGTCGAAATTGGCATCTTTTCCCCAAAAATGCAAGTGACCAAGAAACTTACCACGGGAGAAGTCGGTTATATCGCTACGGGATTGAAAAGCGTCAATGAATGCCGTGTTGGTGATACCTTTACGCTAGCTTCAAATCCAGCTGATGAGCCCTTGCCTGGCTATCATAAAGCCAAGCCGATGGTGTTT
>CAYWIC010000026.1:0-38825 GCA_964458115.1 uncultured Anaerolineales bacterium
CGCATCAATACGAAGTCCTGATCGTTGGGGCCGGGGGAGCTGGCCTCATGGCGGCCTTGTACGCATCCAAAGGGGCCAGCACTGCCGTACTCAGCAAACTTTATCCAACGCGTTCCCATACTGGAGCAGCCCAAGGGGGTGTCGGTGCCGCACTGGGGAACCAGGAGGAAGACCGCCCAGAGTGGCATACCTATGATACCGTCAAAGGCAGCGACTACCTGGGTGATCAAGACACGATTGAGTTCATGTGTGAGGCTGCACCTCAGGTTGTCTATGAACTGGAGCACATGGGATTGCCCTTCTCGCGCAATCCCGACGGCACGATCGCTCAGCGTCCGTTTGGTGGACATGTTAATAAAATTACTGGTAAGCCGGTTACCCGAGCCTGCTACGCAGCAGACCGCACGGGACATATGATCTTGCAGACGCTTTACCAGCAGTGCATCAAGAACAAGGTCACTTTTTTCGATGAGTTCCATGTTGTCGATCTGATCACTACCAATGGATCAACAGCGGGTGTTGTTGCTCTAGAACTGGCGACAGGTGAACTGCATGTTTTCCACGGCAAATCGGTGATCTTTGCGACCGGCGGACATGGCCGGGTATGGGAAGTTACCTCGAATGCATATGCTTATACTGGCGATGGAGTTGCCATTACCCTGCGGCGTGGGATTCCCGCAGAGGATATGGAATTCTTCCAATTTCATCCCACCGGCATCTATCGCATGGGCATTCTGATCACTGAGGGTGTACGAGGTGAAGGCGGCGTGCTGCTCAATGACAAAGGCGAGCGCTTCATGGATCGCTACGCTCCGACAGTCAAAGATTTGGCCTCGCGCGATGTGGTCAGCAGGGCCATGTACCTGGAGATGCAAGATGGTCTGGGTATTGGCGGCAATCGCTACCTCTATCTAGATGTCACCCCAGAGACGGTCAACCATTATGCAACCTTGGACGGTCGCACTCGACCTGATGGCTCTGCCTTCTCAGTGACTGCGGAAGAGATTCTCGCCAAGCTGCCGGACATCATCGATTTCTGTCATACGTATCTCGGTGTCGATCCGGTAACACAGCCTATGCCGGTGCAACCGACGGCGCACTACGCGATGGGGGGGATCCCAACCAATGCGCGCACCGAGGTATTCATCGATGAAAAAGATACCATTATGCCAGGCCTCTACGCTGCAGGTGAAGTGGCCTGTGTTTCTGTGCATGGTGCTAATCGTTTGGGGACTAACTCTCTCTTGGACATTGTCGTCTTCGGTAAAGAAGCTGGTTTAAGAGCGGCTGAGTTCTCTCGGGGAGCATCCTTCCAACCATTGCCTAAGGACGCAGGAGAATTCGCCCGTGAACAATTCGATCGTTTGCGCAATGGCAGCGGGACGGAAAAAGCCGCTGATATTGCCAAAGAGATGAAGGAAGTCATGAACGATCACGTAGGGGTCTTCCGCGTAGAAGATGCCATGGCCATGGCCCTGGAAAAAGTGCGAGAGTTGAAAGAGCGCTATCAAGAGGTACGAGTAGGCGACCCGGGTGAAGTTTATAATACAGATATATTGAACATTTGGGAATTGAGCAATTTGCTTGATCTGGCTGAGGTTACAGCAGCTTCTGCTCTGGCTCGAAAAGAGAGCCGCGGCGCTCACGCACGGGATGATTATCAAGAGCGCGACGACAAGAAATGGATGAAACATACTATGGCTTGGCTTCACGATAACGATGTCGAACTGAAATACAAGCCGGTTACCATAACAGATTATAAGCCGAAGAAGCGGGAGTACTAGGAGTGAGCCATGAAAGTTACACTAAAAATCTTTCGCTACGATCCTGAAAAAGATAGGAAGCCTCATTACGACAAATTTGTCGTCGAAGCTGAAGGCACCGATCGCATCCTCGATTTATTAGAGTGGATTAAGGATTACCAAGATGGAACGCTCTCTTACCGCCGCTCGTGTGCACATGGCGTTTGTGGCTCTGATGCTATGCGAATTAACGGCGTCAACCGGCTGGCATGCAAGGTGTTGGTCAAAGACGTGGGCAAGAAGGCAACCATTGAACCGATTTTAGGGTTACCCGTCGAAAAAGATCTGATCGTCGATATGGAGCCTTTCTTTGACCATTACAAATCAGTTATCCCTTATTTTGTGGGCGGTGAGGAGAACCCTCAGAAAGAGCAATTGCAAAGTCCCGAGGATCGCGCCCGCTTTGATGATACAACCAAATGCATCTTGTGCGCGGCCTGTACGACATCATGTCCCTCCTACTGGGCGAGCGGTGAGTATGTAGGCCCGGCCGCCATGGTCAACGCGCATCGCTTTATCTATGACAGCCGAGATCAAGCTGCAGCTGAGCGTCTCAAGATCCTCAACGACCAATATGGTGTTTATCGCTGTCACACAATCTTCAATTGCACCGATGCTTGTCCACGCGAAATTCAGGTCACCAAGGCGATTGGTGATCTCAAGAAAGCCATAGCTACTTCTCGTTTGGATTAGAGTTATCAGTTAACGGAGTGCCCCATACTTTGGGGCACTTCTGTGTTAAATTATTATCGTTAATTCCCTGGCAACTTTTTGAAATGAGGGTATGAGGGTGCTCTACACTCCCCATACCCTCAAATTTTATGTCAGCGATTATGCTTGAAGACCTAACAATATTGTATTTTTTTATGCATAGGAATAACAGGTATAATCATTGATTAGCTCTTAGAGGATTCAAGATAATTCGATGGACCTAACCCTAGCTTTCTCTCGCCCCCCTGAAATCTTAATTGCTGATGATGATCGATTCATCAGAGATTTGCTGGGAACTTATCTCACAGATGCTGGATGCAACGTCAGAGCGTATGTCAATGGCCAGGATGCCTGGGAAGCTATTCAAGAAATCCATCCAGATCTAGTTCTCCTAGATATTCGAATGCCAAAGTTGGATGGCCTGACCGTATGCAGGAAGCTCAAAAGCAACCCTGATACCCAGTTCATTCCCGTTGTGATTGTTACCGCTTTGGATGCCGAAGATGAAGAACTCAATGCTATCGAAGCTGGGGCAGATGATTTCATAACCAAACCATTCAACTCTGTTATTTTGCTCACAAGAGTGCGATCCCTATTGCGGCTCAAACAGTTGCATGACAACTTGGAGAGTCGCAACGAACTTCTACGACAGGTGCTCAACCGCTACGTCGATCAGGAAATCGCAGATGTCATTCTCACCGATCCAGAGCGTCACCTGAAGTTGGGGGGTGAAACCCGCGAGATAACGGTGCTCTTTGCAGATTTGCGAGAATTCACTCATTTTAGTGCTTCCCATCCGGCTCCGCAGGTCGTGGATATTCTCAACCTGGTGTTTAATGAAATGGTTGAGTTAGTGTATAAGAACAAAGGAACTTTCGATAAATTCTTGGGGGATGCCATCATGGCGTTCTATGGTGCTCCAATTAGAGGCGAAAATGATACCCGTCGAGCACTGCGCACCGCCTTAGCGATGCAAGACTGTTTCGAACGCCTGCAAAGTGAAGCGCCAGATCAACTCCTTCAGCCACTGGGCTTGGGGGCTGGTATCCATTCTGGGGAGGCGATTGTTGGCAATATCGGCTCGGAACGTCTAATGGATTACACTGTGATTGGGGATACCGTCAATGTTGCGCGGCGTTTGCAGGAGTCTGCCAAACCGGGGGAGATCTTGATCAGCGAAGCTACCTATCAGTTGGTGCCTGAAGCTGAGGTCGAGTTCCTTGGCCCGCAGTATCTTCACGGGCGCGATAGCCTGGTAGACGTATATGCCCTGCTAGGTTTGCCGGACTAAGCGGCGAATGCTATAATTCGAGTACGCCCCAGTAGCTCAATAGGATAGAGCAACTCCCTCCTAAGGAGTAGGTTGTGGGTTCAATTCCTACCTGGGGCACCAAAGCAAAAAGGTCTGATGCAGCAAGCATCAGACCTTTTTGCTTTGGCTTGCCCTAATTTAATAATGCCTCGGCCTGTTCAACTGGACTGACTTTTTTCCTCGGATTTCCTGCTCTGAAATTTGCGTAGGAGCATGATCAGACCGTGCAAGAACAGCGCAAGGAGAATGACCTGTCCAAGCAGCTTCAACCAGAGGGGAAGAGCGGTAGTTTCAGACTCAGAAATCACGGAGGTTGGTTCAGGGGTGATAGTTGGCGTTGTCAGAAAGGGTCTTGGTGATGGGGTGGGTGGCAGCTCCCCGGTAATTGTGAGTGCAGGTGCGGGCTGGGTAGCACCCTTTTGAACCAGTAGGATTTGACCAGTATAGATGGTCGTATCTGCCAGGTTGTTGAAGCGACGAATTTCATCGATCTTGACTCCGTATGCAATGGCAATACTCCATAAAGCCTGCCCGTATTTAACTTCGTGGACCACGTCTCCATCGGGCCGGGCGGTGCTCAAACTCACCGGGACGATATATTGGGAGATTTGTAGGCTTTCTGCTGCCTGAGTGGCATCGCCCAAAAGGCTGGTTTGGGTCATGGGAATGCTGGTCAGGGTCTGTCTGGCTACAGCTTGAGGCTGGCCGCTGGTGGTTTGCAGGGCGGTATCGATGACGAAATAGGTCTGACCCTCGTCATCGAAGGCGATTCCAGCTCCGATATCGCTGCGAAATTCAGAAAGCATAGTATTAGAGTGCAGGTCATCCATCGTCCAGGCTGCGATCACCTGCTCGACGCTCACAACGGGCATTACGGCAAAATTTTCCGAGCGGTAACCGCCCAGAGATAAATCACCCGATAGCGGATATCCCAAGATGAGCAATTGCTCGGTAAATGAAATACCTGAGGGTCGCGAATGCCCCACTGCGCCCCCAGTTGCTGCCAATGCATCAGCCTGACTTTGAGCAACCTGCATCAGAATGGGATGGGCAGTCAACGGTTCTAGACCATGCGATTGGCGTAGAGTGTTGACCGCAGATATCAGATCAGATGGAGTAGGCGGATCTGGTTCTTCTTGAGAAGGGCAAGCAAGGACTTCGCAAGGTGGTTGAAAAGCTAATAACAGCAAGAGAATCAACCAGATCTGGGATGCAATGAACTGTCTCATGTTTCGAAACTGTAAAAGCGAGGTGACTGTCACTTGCGTACTTTGTTCAAATAATTGGAGAACTCTTCTTATGGTCCGTATGTCTTGGCAGCAAATTCCTAGTTCATTTTACATGGTTAATAATATCAGGAGTTACACACTTGAAGCGGATTGGCCTGGGAATAGGGGGTGGGAGCTACGCCCCCACCCCCTATTCCCAGGCATTTTTTTGCTGGATTGTGTAAGTCCCAAATTATTTCAATATTCAACCGAAAGATGAGTTTCATCTTCTCTTCATGGTTTATGGAATCTTATTGCTCCTTCTGCTGATTACATCAGTATTTCTCTGATGGCTTGATATTACCCAGCAAGAGAATAATTGCCAGCACGCCCCCTGCTGCGAGAGTAAGCCATAATGGAATCTCCGTTGATGCTTCTGGAAACCCGACTACAGCTGCACGATACGATACAACAGCTAATACCAGGGTATAAACCGTTCCTTTGACGATGGAAATCGCTGCCAACACATAACCCCAGGGTTGACGTTTCCAAAGCCAGAAAGCGGCCAGCCCAAAAACGGGCACAACCAGGGATAAATCCAAGGCAAAAACCACACTGGTGATATGCCCAGTTTTTTCGATGATCTGGGGAATTTGTCCATTGACGATGAAGCCTAGCGACATGATCAGATAAACCGTGGACAGGCCAATGGCTACGAATATCATGTATCCGCTGATCCATTTAACAGGTGTGCTAGCCCGGAATCGCCGGGCGATTTCCTGCACATTGAGATTTGCCAATCCAAAGATGAGCGCTCCCAAAGAGGCTACGAACAGGGACACATAGATCAGAAAGAACCAATTGAACGCGGCGGCAAACACGTAATAGGCATAGTTGTATAGGAAATAGTCGAGCATTGCCAACCAGATCAGTTGTGCACGCAGTGAACCGCGCTGCGATAAGATCAATGCGGCGATGAATAATGGGGTTGCTACGGTCAACGTCATCAGGTCAGTGCTCTGCCAGACTGAGGTCACGAAAGGGTTGTCGCGATACAGATCGCGCAGAAATAATCCGCCAGCGGAGGCGCCGATAGCTAAGAAAATAACGATGATTGAAAGAAGATGTACTAATTTTGATTCATTTTTCATACGCGATAATTCCTTTCTTTTATTCTGTTGTTCATATCTTCAAACTATATCTACACTATCTGCCGCCAGCGACCCAGTACGGCCAGGGCAAGCAAGGCCAGGGTAATAGGCATGTAGAAGAGCGGCATCTCGGCAGCAATGGCCGGGACGCTCGCACCCATGAAATCAAGCGCAACCAGACCGTTGAGCGGGCCGAGATACCATAAGGCGATATAGAGCGCTTCGAAGGCTTTGCTGGTTCCGCTCCACACACCTAGGGTAATCGCCAGGGTAGGGATAAAGAGCGCGGCCACGCACCAGGCCCAAAAGTGGAGCCATTCGCCCGTCAGCAGGTAGTGCAATCCCGCGCCGCTGCCAGTCAAGATGGTGATGGTGACCCCGGCCAGCCACGCCGCTGAAAACTGCCGCCTCAGTGCCTTTGGGGCGGAGAAAATCAGCGCCCCGGCGTGATACTCCTTCTCTCGCACACCCAACTTGGACCAGATCAATACCGGCCAGAGCCAGGCAGCCAGTTGCCAGGCGCGCGCCTCGGGGGCAAACAGGCCGCCGATGACCAGGCCTAAGGCGACCAGGTACCACCACCAGCGCAAACCCTTCAGCATCAGGCGCAACTCTGCCTGCGCCACGCGCATGAACGGCAATCGGCTCCCAAGTCTTGGCAAAGGAAGCTGAAGAAGCGAGGCATAATGACGCAGATCAAGCCTTGGGAGATGCCAGGAGTGGCGTAGCGCACATTTACGCGCTGCTGAGGTATTCGTCCGAGATTGTCTGGGTTTCCTTCTTGATGGGTCGAAGCGGTCGAAAAAGAGTGCCGCCAAGAGTGAAATCCCCAGCGCGGCAGCCACCCACAGCAGGCGACCCAGGATGATGTCCATCGTCCAGGCGACGCCATCCCAGGTGAAAGCCCGGATTGGTTCATCGACGATGGTGTAGCCAACGCCAAATTCCAGGTTGAGATCTGGGAAGACGGTATGCGCAGCTTGAAGCATACTGGCGGCGATCAGCGTGGTACCAAAGGGATCGGTGATGGGCTGCTCGATCACGCCCTGATTGCTGAAGGTGGCGCTGCTCAACGATACGATGATTGTGGTGATGTAGAAGCCGAAATAGACCAGGTTGCCAAACCCGCCGCGCAAGAAAGGGATGCTCTCGAAAAGGACGGCGATCGCGGCCACCAGGGCCAACATGGGCAGGGCGACGAAGAGAAATGGCGCCAGCAGTCTCCAAATATCCAACTGCAGCGATTCGCCGCGCACAAACTGCATCACAGCCGCCGAAACGGCAACCACGGCGATGGTCACTGCCAGGAAGATGAAATTGCTGGTTGCCTTGCCCAGCGTATAGGATATTTTCGATAGCGGCGTCGCGGCGATGATCTGCCCGACACGGGTTTGGCGATCACGGGTGATGCCGTTCTTGACCAGGTAAAATCCAGGCAGCGAGAGCAGTAGCGAGCCTAGCAGGGCGATCATGCTCCCGATCCAGGCTGAGTTATAAACGCCGCGCAGGTTGCCTAGGTCGACGGTGAGAGCTTTGGATTCAGCTGGTGGAACCCAGGCATAGCCGATGTAGAGCATGACGCCCAGGGTTGCCAGGAAGCTATAACGCCGCGTGCGTTCCAAGAAATCAGCGCGAGTAAGTTGGGCCAGGGTCAAAAGGATTCTCATTTTCTACGGCCCCCGTTGCCAGCAATGAAATACAGGTAGGCATCTTCGAGTGTAGGCGCTACCCTTACGGCATGATCGCCAGGAGATTCGGCTGAGACAATGCGGGTGTGGACTCCATCGCTGCGCAGGGCTGTCCCGCCAACGAGTACACGTCGCTTGAGCGCAGATAGCTCGTCTCCAGGTACTACCATTTCCCACACCTGACCTTCCACCGCCTGTAGCAGCCTTTCTGGGGGAGCGTGTTCGACCAATCGACCAGCTTTGATCAGGGCGATGTCGCTGGCAACGGCTTCCACATCCGAGACGATGTGTGTGGATAGGATGACGATACGTTCGCCGGAGAGGTCCGATAGTAGATTGCGAAAGCGCACGCGCTCCTGCGGGTCGAGACCGGCCGTCGGCTCATCGACGATTAGCAATTGCGGATCGTTCAGCAAGGCCTGGGCGATACCCACACGCTGTCTCATCCCGCCCGAATAGCCACCCAATGGGCGCCGCCGTGCTTCGCCGATGTTGACCAGGCTCAATAATTCGTCGATCCGCCGCCGGGCAAGTTTTCCGTCCAGCCCTTTGATAGCAGCCATATATTCCAGGAACTCGACCGCGTTCAGGTTGGGGTAGACGCCAAAATCCTGCGGCAAATATCCCAGCACAGCGCGCAGGTCGTAGGGCCGCTTGCTTATATCAACACCATCCCATATCACGCGACCCTCGCTGGGCCTGGTGATCGTGGCCAGGATCGCCATCAGCGTTGATTTGCCAGCACCGTTGGGGCCCAACAATCCCAGTACCCCGGGTGTGAGTTCCAGGTTGAAGTCACGCAACCCCCAAAATGTGCGCGTGTATTTTTTGCTGATCTTCTCAATCTGTAGTTGCATTGTGTCCTCTAATTTGCGCATCAACCCATAGACCGGATTCCCATGGGGAAGCTGGCTCTATTGGCTTATTGGTATCACCCCAGGGGAAGGATGGTCTTGCCATGCTTGGATATCTTCACCTGGTGCGAAGAGCCAGGTCAGCACCCCGGCGTAAACCAAGGCATCGGCGAGAAGCTCCAAACCGTGGAACAGGCGCATCTGCCAGGGGAACCAGTAGGATGTGATTACGGCCATGAAGGCGGTCAGTAAAAAGATGGAAAATCCCAGTGCCAGACACAACCGGCGGCGGGAACCTCCCCACCAGACAACCACCGGAAGACAGACGATCAAGAAGAGCAGGCTGCGCCCCAGTTGCAGGGGGATCATCTGGCCCCAGGTGGGAATAGTCAGTTCGAATTGCCCGGCTGTGTAGAAATCTTTAATATACGGCTGCACAATCAGCCCAAAGACGAAATATGTCAACGGGTAGGCCATCAGCACAATCGTAATGCGCCACAGCCAATCCAAAAATCGGCGAGCGGAGAAGAAGTTTTGCAAACACTGCAGACAAGAGCCAAGCTGAGGGTCTGGCCGGAACAAAGCCGCTACCGTTGCAGATAGGAATAGGCTGGGCAGCAGGAAGTTGAGCATGGTGAATGATGCACTGAGAATGGATGAGACCGCCCCAGTGGTCATGAAGAAGAACGATTCGATCACCATCCCCACCGTGCCTAACACCCAGACTAACTCGGCTAATATCACCGTACGCACCAGCCAGTTAGCCCGCAAACGGCGTGATACGAAAGACAATGTTAGGGCAATCAAGATGCTGCCCAAGAAGAACCATAATGCAATCGTATTGGCATCTGTACCCGCGGGTGCCTCCGGCGCTTGCAGGCCAATCATGGGCAAGAGCGCGCCACTGATTGCCATGCCGATGAAGTAAGCTATTCCACATATTGTCAGTTTCCAGATGTGCGAAAGGGTGTTTTTGATTTTCACGTGATGCTCCTATTTCTTTCCGGTAAATACTTATCGACGATGCACGAATCATACAAAAAACGCTCCCAGTAAACATCTGGCAACTGGAGAGCGTTCCTGTAGTCGAATGATGAGATTTTTAACTGGTCAGTTGGGTAGGGTAAAGCATCTTCAAGGGATCACTGCATAAGTGTGATCAGCAATTCGATGATGCCAACGGTGTTCAATAGCCAGTGAATGGCAATCCCGATGCGCAAATCCCGCTTCCAGGCGACAATATAAACCAGCGGTAAAACAGCCAGGAAACGGGTGATGAGTTGCCAGGGCGACCAGAAGTGGTACAAAGCGAACAGGAAAGCCTCCACCAATGGAGCCCAGTTTTTCATCCAGCAGATGCGGGGTAGAAGAAAGCCGCGGAAATATAATTCCTCTACATAAGGGGCCAATATGGAGGTCACCACAAACGCGCCCAACCAATTGATCAGCTGGATTGGGCGGCTGTAAAGCGTCATGTCCTCGACAATGAAGAACCAGCCGGGAAGCCAGGAAAATCGTCTCTGGAGCGCCGTATCCAGCGGGGCAAGAAGTTGGAAACATAGCGCGGCCGCCAGGATGGCCACGATGGCGAGTAATATGAATTGCCCAGTGGGAGTCCGTTCGCGGTTCAAGACAATGCCATCTAATGAGCAGGTGCCATTGCGTTTTTTGCCAGCCCAATAAAGCATGCCCAATTCGAGTGGAACTAATACCAGGAGCGCGGACAGCCACATGCCAGTTAACGAGGGCCAGCCCGCTTTGTGCACAACGGGTGTGATCAGAACAAATGAGACAACGATGGCAATACCCGGCAAGAGATGCAGAGCTATGGATGTGCCTAGGCTATGCCTTGGGGATGAAATTGTGTTCATTTCTGCGCGATAGCTCCGAATTCGAATTGAGAGCGGGTCGGTTTCTGACCCCGGTCGTAACCGCTATCGGTGCAGGCGAAGAATTGCAGGGAATGGAAACCGGCCTGGTGCAACATCCCCTTCAACTCCGGGCAAGTATAGTAGCGTTGGATGCACTCGAGCGTCTTCTGCGCCCCATCTGGCATCGTTTTTTCGAGGGTGAAAGTCTCTCGAAATGTAGTGATATCGAAGGCTTCGTTGGATTCATTGACCAGCATGAAGGCTGCATTGGGTAGGGTCATCACCAATTTGCCCCCCGGCTTGAGGGCGCGGAAAATATTGCAGAGGATCATTAAGTCCATCTCGTCCTCTTCCATCAGTGAGAAGGCTCCTTCGCACAGCATGATAGCGGCATCGAACAGACCCAGGATTTCTATTTTGCGGGCATCAGATTTCGTAAAGGTTAATGTCAGGTGTTCCGCTTTCGCTGCGCGGCGCGCCTGTTCCAACATCGATGAAGATAGATCAATGCCCATAGCGTCATAACCCCGGCGGGCTAACTCTAGGCTGTGACGCCCATTCCCGCAGCCGACATCCAGGATCAACTTCGAGCGGTCGTGATCCAAGATTTGCTCGATAAAATCTACCTCTACGCAGGTGTTTTGTACGTAGGGTTCATCACAATAAGTGCCGAAATCATCATAAAGTTCTTGATACCAATTTTTTATCATTTTTTTGTTCTTTGCTATAAAGTCTGGCAGGGACTCAAATATGTGCAGAAATCCCTGTTTTGATTTTTATGTCATTCATCAGTTGATCTGGATTGGTCGACGGCATCGGCGATCGAACCGATCAACAGCCCAAGGCATAATCCTACAGCTAGTCCTGTACCGATATTGCCATCGAAGAAAAGCAAGCCCATGATTATTCCGAAAGCTGAGCCAAATGCAATGCCGAGCCCAGTATATGATTTCAGGCGTTCTTCATTTTGGGTGTCTTTGTCCACAATAAATTTACCTCGTATTTTCGGGTATTTCGAATACGGTAAGAATATTGCTTATTGGGAAAATAGGTCTACCAGTTGTGGCCCGAACTTCCAGGTCAGCAGAATTACCCCATTCACGATTACGCCTGCGAAAGCCGCTTCCCAATCCAGGGCTGTGATTATCAATGAGAAGATTGTGACGCTCACCAACATGGGTGGTACCCATGACCAGCCTGCCAGCATCCCAAACACACTGACGATAAAGCCTAAAGCAGCCACCCCCCACAAAGCGCCATAAATGCCGATTCCCTTTTCGCCCAGATCCCAGCGCCCGCCAAGCAGGGTGGTCTTATATTTCAGGCCTTCTACAGTCCCCAGTTTCATGTAGGTCACGGTTCCCATCAGGTGGATGAGACCATGCAATATAAGTATTATGACTGCAATAATAGTAAGTATCTTCGACATTAGAATTCCTTTCAGTTCTAAACTATGTAAGCAAAATATCCGACAATGAGTATTACAACGCCAAAATCATATATGCCTCTCTGGCGTTGGCAGCCACAAGAATGGCAATTCCCAAACCCAGACCAAACCATTGCTCGGTGGTCAGAGTGAGTGTCGGCCTTGGTAGGATCGGCGTGGAGGCTGGGGGGATAAAGCGGGTTACTTCGTACAGGTTGATGGAATAGGTGGCCGAAGCAACCAGCGCAAACGCGGCCATTTCGGAGGGGCCCGTTCGCCCGAATACAGCCAGGGAAGGGGCCATGCGCTCAGGCATTGGTATCGAAAACGAATTGGTGCCCAGGCAGATGGCGTAGAGTGTGAACCATGCCAACGGAATAATGTATCCTAAAGGCAAGCCACGATATCGAAATATGCGGTTCGCCAGCACTATCAACGATACAGCTATCAGATTCAGGGCTATGATGCGCAGCCACTCGGCGAGGAAACTTCTGGCTGCATCGTCTCCGGCCAGCAAGGCACTCCCTGTTCGACCTCGCAATATCTCTTCTGGCAGGACCCAGTAGCTCAGCGTCCATGTGAGCAGGAATAGACCCGCGCCAATCCCAAACAGTGCCATAAAACGAACATGTAATCTTTCATGAATAAGCAAACTTTTCATCTGAGCTTCCTAAAAAATGTTTTAGACCCTGCGAACAGGCGACCGCTTAATTTGGACTCCGGAATGTCCTTTAATTTCCTGTCATGGCCGAAGGCCCGCCTCTGGCGTGAACCCCGTAGGGGGGAAGAATCTCTGCCCAACGGGCGGGAGACTCTTCGCTTGCCAAAGGCGCGCCTTCGGCGGCTCTGAGTGACCGCCGAAAGCGTTCAGATACTATCCATAAGCAGATTTTGGACTGATCTTCGATATAAAATGAAGGCTCAAACCGAAATCTGCTCAGGTTTGGCGGGGAACCAGGTGAATATTTTTAAAACAACATACCGCCAAACACTATAACCCTGCCTCACAAATATATTCTGAGACATCGGCGTTGTAGATGATCTCTTCGACCTCGAACACCGCCCAGGGTGTTCCCTGATCGAACCAGGTGGCGGAACCCACTAAGGGAAGCCGGCTGCCATCGAGCTGCCCCCACTCCAGGGCCTCGGTGAGCCAGAGGATCTTCTCGCCGCCTTCGGCATCGCGGTATCGCATCGCTTCCATGAAGTGTAGCAACCCAGTCTCGGGGTCAATGCGCACCACAAAACGTTGTTCATCGTCTTTGAAGGGGACGACCAAGATAGTAGTCTCATCATCGAGCGGTTCCCAGCGCACACGCGCGTCGGTTATGAATATCGAGGGCAGCCACATCGATTCAGCCCACAACCCCAAGTTGGCACCCTGATCGACCTGCTCGCTCTCGAACACGCCGAAAGGTAATTCCATGCGGCCAACCCCATCAAGGTAGCGTTCGTTGACTTTCATGATCGGAAATCCGAAGAAAGTTGCCTCGATATAGTGCCGGTAGCCACGACCAGCCTGGTGCGTAAAGCGAAAGCGGGCTGGGAACGTGATACCGTTAACCCGCATGGTCGCTCGCCCAGTGATTACAGCTGATTCAATGACGGGAATCTTATCGCCGAAAGTCTGGCGAAAATAATGTTCTACCGGGGTCGGCAACCCTTCGGGAAGAGAAACGAGTTCCAATTGTGAGTTTTTCGCGGTAAATGGTGGGAATGATTTGGGTTGAATTTTTAATCCGATCCAGCCCAGCACTAGCAGTAACGCAAGAATAATGATTGTGATTGCGAAAGGTTTCATAGCTACTCCTAAAAATTTGTCTTATTGTGATTTTTGCGATCGACTGCGGTTTCCAGAGCATGTACAAACTGATCTGGGGGAAGATGTTTGAGCAAGAAAGCATCAACCCCGTACTTCGCAGATAACCGTTGCTCCTCTGGGCGAACGCTCGTGACAATGATCATGGAATTGGGACAATGCTGGTGTAGCGCAGCGATCAACCGCTGGTGATGGATGCCGGGCAAATCCCAATCGAGCAAGAGCAGATCGGGGAGATGCTGCGGAGCCTGAGCTAATAAACTTTCCGCATTTCGGGCTTCTCCGATGAGTATAAACTTATCCAGATTTTCGATAAGTAAGCTCAGGGCTTCGCGGACATGGTTTTCGCCTTCTGCGATGAAGACGGTTCTTGCGGACATTGCATACTCCTTCGAACATTGTTTGTTGGTAAGTGTATAGAAAAAACTCTCCGGCCACATCAACTGTCCGGAGAGTTTTGACTCTGTTCAAATGGAGAATTTGGTGCCTGGTCACTTGACCAGTTTGTTTTGGAGCGCTACCGCAACTGCTTCGGTGCGGCTAGCAACCCCCAGTTTGGATAGAATGCTGCTGACATGGAATTTCGCCGTTGAAGCGCTGACAATCAATCGCTCGGCGATTTGTTTATTATTTAACCCCTCGACCATTAGGTTCAAAACTTCGCGTTCTCGATTGGTCAGGTCCGAGCCAAGTTTGTGTTCAGGAGAGCGGGTAGCCTGTAACAACACCTGGGCGGCTTCTGGGGAAAGGGTTGGCTTACCGGCTGCGGCCGAACGGATGGCATCCGCCAGATCATCGGCAGAGACATCCTTGAGCACATAACCGATGGCGCCAGCTTTTAGCGCGCCTTCAACCAATTCCTGATCTTTGTAACTGGTCAGCGCAATCACCTGAACATCAGGACATTTTTCGCGCAGATGTCCGGTCGCTGTTGCCCCATCCATGCCTGGCATCACCAAATCCATTAAGACCACATCCGGCTGCGTTTCCTGGCAAAGCTCTAGGGCTTGGGTTCCATCAGAAGCCTCCCCTACGAGTTCCAGGTCATGATATGCCAATAGAAATGTACTCAATCCACTTCGAACCACACCGTGATCATCGACGAGCATCACGCGAATGGTTTTAGATTCCGTCATAATTATTCTCCTGGTTTCCTTTGCCAGTACAACCTCAACCTCGTTCCAGTATGGATTTTACTTTGAATATCAATTTCTGCGCCGATGTTCAGGGCACGCTCCCGCATTATCCCCAACCCTAACCCATCTGATGAAGTTTTTTCTTTTTCAAAACCGATGCCATTATCCTGGATGACCAACTCAGTTTGTTCACTAGAGCAGTCTAAGGTAATGGATACTCGCGTCGCATCTGCGTGTTTGGCGATATTATTGAACGCCTCCTGGGTGATACGATAAAAGGTTTCTTTGACCTCGGTAGGGGGATTGTCTTTGCAGTTAAATTTAAAATCCACGTGCATCCGGGTGCGGGCGTTGAAGGCGTTTACTTGGTGACCGATCAAGTCATGTAGAACAGTATCTGCTAATGCAGTAGGACGCAATTCGAATAAGAGAGTCCGCATTTCAGAAAGCGCACCACGGGTCAAGATGCGCAGCTCTTCTAGCTTTTGTTCGACTACCTCTGGGTTGGTTTCTGCCAATTTGGGCAGTACATCGGCGATCAGGCTGGCGGAGAACAGCGTTTGTGAGACTGCATCGTGGAGATCACGCGCCAACCGATTGCGTTCTGCAGAGATGGCGGCATCTTCAGCATGTTGGAAAAGACGGGCGTTCTCAATGGCAACGCCTAACTGGTCCGCAATCGATTTGAACAAAGCAAGTTGGGTCGGACTGAACTCACTGCCTTGTTCCCCAATGATGCCCAACATCCCCAGTTTCCTATCGCGAATCTGGATAGGTACCAGCGCCCCAGGCTCAAGGAACCCTTTGGAAGTATTTGGGTCTACATACATCAATTCGCCACTTTCGATGACGGCCTGACTGGCTTGCATGATTTTCGCCATTTCCTCCGGGTCAACGTCACGTTTAGGTCGCAAAATGCTCGGAGTGAGTTGACCGCTTTCTTCATCCAATAAGCTCACACCAGCCCGTGATGCGCCCACCATGGCGACCAACAGATCCAGAGTTGTCGTGAGCATTTCATCCAGATTCAACGAACTGTTGGCGGTAGCAGCAACGTCCAGAAGCATTTGTAACTCGCGCTGCCGATCTTGGTCTGACTGGTGCAAACGCGCATTCTCGATGGCCAGTGCTACTTGCTCAGCGTACGTCAAACCCAGTTGGATTTGCTCATCAGAAAATTCTTGCGGTTCTGTATAGTAGAAAACTATGCCCCCGTAGACCTGATTCTGGATGAACAAGGGCACTGAAAAAGAGCCGGAAAAACTTTCTCTCAAGGCGATGCGGCTCGCTTTGATTGGCTCTGGAATGGAGCTGTCCTCTTGGATGCGAACAACCCAATCTGCGTAAGGCTCGTAATTCGTGTAGGTAGGTTGATGAGCTAAAGTGGCAGACACATAGTCGTCAGCGGCTGAGGGTTTGAGTTCACCAAAAGTATGTCGAGTCCCTTTTTCGAAAACTCCCTCCAACCCATAACTGGTTACATGAGAAATTACTTGCTTCTCCACATCAAAATGGTGCAACACGCAGCCCCCCGCACCTAGACGTTGGGCAGCCATCTTTACGGCCTGGTCGAGAAATTCTTGCAGGGGCATCTTGGCATTGATCATGCTGATGATTTCACCCATGCTTTCTGCTATCTCCCGCCGGCGATCCAGTTCTCTGGCGCGCGTCTCAATCCGCTGTTCCAAATTTTGTTGGTGAATAGTTTGCTCGGTGGCGTCGGAAGAAATACAAAGGATGCCGATAACTTTATGGTTTGCAGTCAACGGTGTCAGTACTACATCCCAATAAGTTACAGTTTTGCCCGATTCCAGACGGACACCATTTTGCCGAAGGGCCTCGCCAGCAAGAACGCGCTCGAATAGAGGCAAGACTGTTGCCTCAGTGTCAGGTACATGCTCGAAATACCCCACGCCGGGCTCCAGAGGTGCTCCAGATGGCGGGGTGTAACGTTGTGAAAAACTCTCCCAGGTTTCATTAAATCGAAGGATGCGATATTCGCGATCGAGAATGGCCGCCCCCATAGGCAAGCGCTCAAAGAGCGTATCCAATAATTCAACAGGCTTATCGAACGCTGGGTCTAGAAGGAGTTTGGATTTATTACTCTTTTGCGTCATTTGGAAAATTATACTTTGAAGGGAGCCTGCTTGAAGCTGATTTTGATCTTAAAAATCTGTCTAAATATTCAAAATATGCCCGCGAATAGTTAAGATCTAATGGGATGTGGTTATAGATCATTTTGAGAGCCGGTGGTATCAATGATAAAATGCAACATAAACGTTTAAGCCATTTAAGCGCAACGAATCTGTTATGAAAATGTTTTTTTCCACTTCCTAAGATTTAGTATTATGTGAGCGACGAATGCCCGGGTGCCCCCCTCACTTGGGCATTTGTCGCGTTAAAAGATAGAAACTTGGTTTCTCTCTCACTTCGCTACGCTTGTGAGTACTATGTAAGAAACCCGGTTTCTGGCTCATTAAATTGCTTTGCCAAAGCTTCAGCCCTTTCGAATTCTTCGGGCGTGTTGAGGTTCATGAAAGTATGCCCTGCGGGATCGAGTTGCGCTATTTTTTCAGGTGATAGATAACGGACATCTACATCCGCGTGCCAGGAGATCATGCGCCATTTGTCAGCCTGGATGGCGGCTTCGATGGCTGATAGACAGATGTCCCGCCGGTAGATAGCATGCAACGGCTCGAGGCCGCCTTCCGTTCTTGGGATGGCGGCAGCGGCTTTTTCGTCTTGGAGGATCGCTCGCGCAGCATTCAGAATTTCGGCCGAGGCGAAAGGCATATCGCAGGCCACCAGGGCAACCTCGGGGTGGGATCCCACTTTCAGGGCGGTATACAATCCCCCCAGGGCGCCGCGTTCAGGGATCACGTCTGGGAACAAGGGCAGGTCCAAATAGCGGTACCCCTCTGGACGGTTGGTCACGATCACCACTTCATCAGCAATATCAGACACCCTCTCCAGGACACGCTCGATCAAGGGGCGTCCCAAAAATGGCATCAAAGCTTTGTCTTGACCCATGCGGCTGGACTGGCCGCCGGCCTGGATTACGAGGCTTATCATAAATGCGATTATAATGGATGCATGCAAACGGTTGAAGAGAAGCTCGATGCCTTGACCCATCCTGGGGAACTCTATGAGCAGCTAGACGATGATGCCGACAAGGCAGTGCGCTGTTACGCCTGCGGGCATCGCTGCCTGATCCGAGAGGGGCGACGGGGGATTTGCAAAGTGCGCTTCAACCAGGGGGGTGAGTTGCGGGTTCCCTGGGGGTATGTGGCTGGCCTGCAAGTGGACCCGATTGAAAAGAAACCCTTCTACCATCTACTTTCCGGGGGGGATGCCCTCAGTTTTGGGATGTTGGGTTGCGATTTTCATTGCGGATATTGCCAGAACTGGCTCAGTTCTCAGACGCTGCGTGATCCGGCATCCGATTCATCGGGGCGCTATATTCGGCAAATTACCCCGCAGGATTTGGTGGATTACGGTGTGCGTGGGGGCGCAGAGGTCGTAGCTTCGACCTACAACGAACCACTGATCACATCGGAATGGGCGGTAGCAATCTTCACGTTGGCGCAAGCTGCGGGGATGAAGTGCGTCTACATTTCCAATGGTAATGCCACCCCGGAAGTGCTGGAGTACCTGCGGCCTTATTTAATCGGGTATAAGATCGACTTGAAGACCATGCAAGACAAGCAATATCGACGCCTGGGCGGGGTTCTGAAGCACGTTTTGAACAGCATTCAAGGTGCCCACGATCTGGGTTTGTGGGTGGAAGTGGTCACCTTGGTGGTGCCGGGCTTTAACGATAGCAATGAAGAACTGATGGATGCAGCTCGGTTCATCCGTTCGGTTTCGCAAGATATCCCCTGGCATGTCTCTGCTTTCCATCCAGATTACAAGATGACCGATCCGCCGCGCACTTCAGTGGAGACGTTGCGCCGCGCAGCTGAGATCGGTCAAGAGGCGGGCTTGCGATATGTTTACGCGGGCAATATCGCCGGCAACCTCTCTGAATATGAGCATACTTATTGTCACAATTGCAAGACTCTCTTAATCGAACGCTATGGATATGTTATCCTTTCTTATCATCTGACTGCCGCGGGCACCTGCCCGCAATGCAATTCGAATATTCCCGGCATCTGGACAGATCGTCCAGACCAGGTGCGAATTGGCGGACCTGGCTACCCTAGACTCGTGAGGTGAACTGTGAACAATACCCCATACCAACGCCTGGCACAACGATTAGATGCACTGCCCAATGGGTTCCCCCCAACGGATGATGGCGCAGAACTGCGCTTGCTGGAGAAGATCTTCTCGCCTGAGCAAGCCGATCTAGCCGCACAACTGCGCATGACCAAAGAAACCCCTGAACAACTCGCTGCCCGAATAGGCGGTGACGCGCAGAATCTGAAGAAACAGCTCAAAGTCATGGTGCGAAATGGGTTGATTGCTGCTGGTAGAGGGGATGGCGGCTTGGCTTATGGATTGATGCCGTTTGTGGTTGGGATCTATGAATTCCAGATCGGTCGCATCGATAGTGAAATGGCGCAGTTGTTCGAGGATTATTACCGTCAGGCATTCAAGGGTATGCTTTCGCTTGAACCTTCTGTCCATCGCGTGATCCCTGTGGATGCGACTGTGCAAACAGGCATGGAAGTGCGTCCGTTCGAGAGCGCCACGGAAATTGTCAATCATGCCAATGCCTGGGGGGTGCAGGAATGTATCTGCCGCAAACAAAAAGCGCTGATCGATGATCCCTGCGATCATCCTTTAGATAACTGTATGGTCTTCCACAAGCGTCCGAATGCATTTGCGAATATCCCTCATATCGAGGTGCTTACCAAAGAAGAATCTCTGGCCAGGTTGAAAGCAGCGGCAGACGCCGGTTTAGTTCACTCTGTGACGAATGCAAAAGAAGACATTTCCTATATCTGTAATTGCTGCACATGTTCGTGCGGCATCTTGCGCGGTATGGCGGAGATGGGCATCGCCAATGTTGTGGCCCGCTCGGCGTTCGTCAATACTGTGGATGAAGATCTATGCCAGGGATGTGAGGACTGTATTGAATACTGCCAATTTAATGCACTGGCGTTGCACGATGATGCGTTGCTGATCAATATCAACGCCACCTCTTGTGTGGGGTGTGGGGTTTGTGTGCCTGTGTGTCCCGAGGAGGCTTTGGTGTTGGTCCGTAGGCCAGAGGAAGATATCCTTCCCGTTCCGGTTACAGAGGATGAGTGGATGTTAGACCGTGCCTCGGCGCGCGGTGTGGATATGGATGCGGTTTTATAACAGAATTTCACTCCTTGGGATATCGCCCTCGCTGTAAATAATCCAAAAATAGAGTGGGGTGCATTCGCACCCCACTCTATTTTTGGTTGACTGTGTTAGAGATTTATCGGGTTATTTGGGCCCGCATGACGAAGCGGTCGACGCCACCGAAGCGATATTTGTAGATCTCATCGCCGCGCATCATGTCGAAGTGTTCGCGTCCCTGTTCGATAGCCCGTTCGATCAGGTAAGCCAGCAAGACCCAGCCTGGGGAGAGATCATTAAATTTGAAGTTGATCCCAGAGTTATACACCCAGATCTGATTGTCGTAATCGAAGTTGAGATAAGCAGCTGCTTTTTCATCACCTACTGTCAAGAAGGCTAATTGCAACCAACCTTCGCGGAAGGCAGTATGTACTGAAGCGCGCATTTGTGTTCGCATGACGTCCGTAAGGAAAGCTTCTTTCTCTTTATCATGGGCCATCAGCTCGAGGAATGCATCGATCTCATCGTCTAATACAGCTTCATCTTCAACAAGATACCATTCTACGGGTACATAGAAACCCTCGGCACGGCGTACTTTTCGGCGGATCTCGCGGCGCTGCTTGCCCTGGATACCCATCAGGTATTCTTCCCAGTCATTCGCTAGTGCGATCCGGGGGGAGGGTTGCAGTTTCTCCAGGGAATAGTTCAAACCCAATTTGCTGGCACCAGCTTCTAACGCTGGGAGCGTAGCAGAATCATCTAACAGGTTATACCAATCCAAAACTTCCCAGGGAGGGGCGTCCGATCCGACCAGATAAGCTAATAAGGCTTCCACAAAGTCTGCTAAGAACTCTTCAGGTACGTTCAAATCTAAATAGTCGGAAATCTCGATGCTGCCCAAAAGCATCAGGGCTTTTTTGCCATCCAGATTTTCTGTGAGGAATAAAGGGGCAATTCCCAGGAGTTCATCGGTATCATTGCGAGCGAGAACTACATTGAGTTCCCCCTCTTGCCATTCTCCTCCTCCTAAGGTTTCCCACCAGGTAGCCAGATACTCGTAGCGCAAAAATGGCACGTTATTGGCACTCTTCTCCAAAAGATGGTTCCATTCATGGGAGATTTTTTCAAGATCAGGTAGTGTGCGGATTATCTCTAATTTCATGTCATTGTCTGTATCTGAATATTCTCAGGGAAACACTGTGATATGGACCGTGTTTTGTATGGGTTGTGCATCCTACGCATCATTCAAAATATAGACCTACTTGGGTGATCCTCTGAGAACCAAATTGTAGTCTTTTTGATTTTACCAGTATAATGGTGTTGGTGACGATTGCATCATTGGCTTAGGGCACCTAGCATATGACAACTTCCCTTGATTTGTTCTTACTCCCCCTGGTTCGGCATGCTGGAAAAGACCGACCGAAACTTCCAGGCTTGTATTCTGCCTCGCCGCCGCGCAGAGCCGCGCGCGGCCGTTCATCGGATCGTCTTTTCATTTACTTATCATTGGAAGGGAATTTGCCCCTATCCCCTAAGGAGTTGGACAAGCTTTTGGCTCAAATGACTGACGCTTATTACAAGGCCTCCGGCTCCTCGACGGCGGCAATGCGTGCAGTGGCAGAAGAACTGAATGAGTTGTTGTTGAAGCGCAATCTTAACTCCGTCAACCGGGGGCGGCAGGGCATCGGTGTATTGGCCCTGGGTGTGGTGCGCTACGATCGCCTCTACCTTTTACAGAGCGGCTCGTCTCACGCTTACTTGATCACGACCGAAGGGGCACAACAATTCTATGATCCTTCGGCTGCCGGGCGAGGACTGGGCCTAAGCCGGGCGACCAATTTGCGTTTTCACCAGTCTGAGCTGAACCCTGGAGACGTATTGCTCGTTTCTCCCAACCCCCCCATGACCTGGAATACGACCACACTGCGGAACATGCATGGCCTTTCTTTGGGGGATTTATACCGACGCCTGATCCGGCGAGCAGCTGGGGATATTGAAGCTGTGCTGGTGCTGACTAAGTTGGGTAAAGGTGATTTGCGCCTTGTGACACCCAAGCTCCCCCCGGGTCAGCGTGAAGCTGAGGATGATGAAAGCCAAACTCAAAGAGCGGAACCCCCCCGATCCATGCCTCCACCTGAACCTGAAGCGACACCGACGCCAGCACCCATAGCGAGCATGGCGGAAGTCTCCGGTGTAGAGGTGTCTCCGGTCAAGGAGTCAGCTCCAATATCGCTTGAAACAGCGCAGCCAGAAGAGACAGTAAAGCGAATCAAACAAAAAAAACCAAAAAGCCCCTCACCGCGCAGAATGAGGGCGCTATGGTCTTCGACGATCGCGCCAGGGCTGGCTACGCTTGGGCGCAAGATTTTATCGATATTGCGTCAAGTTGCCCGGGCATCCAATACATTGTTCGAACGCATGCTCCCAGACGAGAGCATGACGGCGTTATCTGGGTCTACCATGGCATTTATCGCAGTTGCAGTGCCTTTGGTTGTTGTGGCAATCGCTGCGGTTGTGTACTTCCAAAACGGTCGAGGGAGATACTTCGAGAATTATGTTATCCAGGCACAAAATGCCGTCGCCCAGGCGGAAGTTTTCGAGCATACCAATGAGAAGCGAATTGCCTGGGAAGCTGCGCTCGAATATTTGGATCTGGCTGAGGCATATCAGGTTACAGACGAAACGCAAATCTTGCGCAGCGAAGTTACGATTGCTTTGGATACTTTAGACAATGTTACCCGACTGAGTTACACTCCCGCGCTGATCCGAGGGCTGCCAGATACCGTGGAGATCAAACGGATTGTTGTGACGATAGAGAATGATCTTTATCTGTTAGATGGTATTGAGGGAGTTGTATATCGAGCTGAATATGACGAAGGTAGCTATACTTTGGATGATCAATTTTATTGTGGGCCCGTGCCACAACCACTGATCATCGGCCCCCTGGTGGACATTGCCGCGCTTCCGCCGGGCTATCAAAATGGGGCAGTAGCGATTGGGATGGATGGCAATGGCAACCTGGTGCAATGTATTCCCGGTACCAACGAGCAGCTTTCCTATGCTATGGCTCCACCCGATTCAAGTTGGGGAACCCCCCAGGCCTTTTCAATGGACGGCGGGGATTTATACATTCTTGACCCCCTGACCAGTTCAATTTGGATTTACCGGGGTGCGAGTGAATTTCGCGATCGTCCGGACTTTTTCTTCGGCGACCAGGTGCCCTCGATGCAGGATGTCGTGGATTTAACCGTCAGTGATGGGAAGTTGTATTTACTCTATGCGGATGGTCATTTGATGACCAGTTACATCCAGGGCGATGATTATACTGATCCAGCCATGTACCAGGATCCTCGCGATGGATATGTAGAATCGCCCACTATTGCCGACGCAAGATTCCGTGAGATCCATTTTGCACCCCCGCCAGATCCGTCTATATATATGTTGGACGCAGAGGGGCGTTCGGTTTTCCATTTCAGTTTGCAGATGGTGTACCAGCGGCAGTACAAATCATTGGCACCGCTGCCTGAAGGGAGAGCAACCGCGTTTGCCGTGGGTACCAATCACCAAGTTTACCTGGCGTTGGGGAATAAGGTGTATTACGCTCTTTTGCCGTGAGGGGGGTTACGGACTCTGCGTATTGGTCGGCCAGACTGTAGGGGTTGCTCGGGGTGGAGGTGATTTCGTCGGCAGTGGAGTCGCTGTGGATTCTTCAACGACATCTGTTGGAGCCGCGATCGTTTCAACCATAGCTGGGGCGGTTGGCTCTGGCGAGGGGGTAGGCGTTTGAGGGGAACGCGTTATTTGCCAGGCGAAGAAAGCAATAGCTGCAATGATGAGCAATGTAACAGTACCAATGATGGCTCCCGCCAACCAAATTGCTTTTGATGAAGCGCGTTTTTTCTCATCGGGTTCGGGCTTGCCATTGGGGACACGTATGCCAACGATGGTGATATTGTCATGGCCGCCGCGTTGATTTGCAAGGTCAACTAACCGGTTTAGGCTGGTATCAAACTTACCAGTCTCAATAGCAGATTGGATCTCTCCATCCTCAACTAAATCTGTAAGCCCGTCACTGCAAAGGATAAGATGGTCATTGGGCAGCAGTGTCAGTCCCTGGTTGGCGAGCGTTTGTTCATCAGTCTCGCTCGGGTCCAAGCGCAAACGAAAATCTACTTCGGGCTCGTTTTTTGATCCCAGGTATCGGCGGATGATGTGAGATTGGGGGTGGCCACGTGCCTGTTCAGGTGTGATAATGCCATATTGAATAGCTTCCTGGATCCAGGTATGGTCCGTTGAGATCTGTTTGATCTTCCCATCGCTCAACAGGTATATTCTGGAATCCCCTACGGAAGCAGTGTACAGTTGGTTTCCAATAATCCAGGCACATACGCATGTAGATCCCATACCTTGTTGAGCCAGGTCTTTGATGGATTGGGCGTGTACGGCCTGGCCAGCCTTGATGATGGCATTATTCAGGGTACCCAAGGGATCACTGGCGTCGCTTATTGCGACGAAATGGCTGATCGTTTCGACGGCAATTTCAGCGGCAATCTCTCCAGCCTGGTGTCCCCCGATTCCATCTGCAACGATGGCAAAAATCGATGGGGTGGAGTCATCCTCGCTCAGTGAATAGGCAGAAACACCGTACCGGTCTTCATTGTTCTTCCCGCTCATACCCTCATGGGTGATAGCAGCGATATTGAGGTGAGCGCGCTCTATGATTTTCACAGCGACTCCTGAAGGGTAACTTTGGGCTTAGGGATCTTCTTGATATCTGTATATACGAAGCGAAGGTCTATTCGTCCAATATGAATAATATCTCCGTGAGTTAGCAAGGTTCCTTCCTTAGTAACTGGCACATAATTTACCCAGGTTCCAGCAATAGATTCTTCATCGAAGATGATGAAGTCACCTTGATCATCGACGAACAAGCGGGCATGCAGCGCATCTATGGAAGGATCGCTCAATTCTATTGTAGCAAGAGTTGCATCGTTTCCGAAGGTCAATTCGCGTTGGGAAATTGGTAAGCGTTGATTTGCTTCATCTCCATTTTGGGGAGATAGAATTTCAAGATAGGCCTCTTCCCTGGGAGATTCTTGTTTTCTTGCAGGCCACGAAAAACGATTCATCCAGGTCGATAATCGTTCTCGCGCAGGTTCAGTTTCTTGATGCAGGTTTTGTGTCAGCGTGATAGGTTCAGGTGCAGATTGCGTTTCCTCAGAGTCTGGCCCTTTGGATGGCTGGATGTTCCTTCTCCAAATGAGCCTGCCCGTTGTTTTTGGCTGGATCTTGCCCCCGAGGACCAGCACAAGGAAGAGTGTAACAACGCCAATCAACGCGCCAATCCCAACCACGATCTGCCAATTTTGTTTGATGATGGCAATTAAGCTAAAAGGCGCATATTGGATGGCAATATCCACCTGATGTTCAATGCTTATGCCGCTCAAACCTAATTCATCCACAGCTTCGACCTGGATCAAGTGGGAGCCATTGTTGTCGAAAGCTTCTAGGGGCCAAGAGAACTGCTCGAAGGGTGGAGAAGTGTTTTCTGCCGCGATCACGCCGTCGACATAAAGAATTGTGCGACTTAGAGATCGAGTGAAGTTATCAGGGAATTCGATGAGAATTTCGATCAGTTGTTCATTCGGTGTAAAAATTGGAGTTTCTGGTTGTAAATTTTCATCATCAACTTGTTCATTGCGGATGATTTCTAATGGAGGCGCAACAAAAATGGGGTTTGGTGGCTGAATGCTAAGCGAAAACTCAATCGGATCGCTGGTGACATACAACAAGGGTGTGGAAATCTGGGCTGAAATTTCATGCGTGTCCCCACCAGAGATTTGGGAATTGTAATTCAAAGCATAGACGTGGCGTAATTGATCAACATAAGGATCGATATTTGGGAGTGTTTCATCCCCTGAATAAAGGAATAACTGCCCGCCAGTATTCCGGGTGAATTCTGCCAATAGGTTAGCTCCAGCACTGTCGAAATATGCGCGCGATGAAACCATCCATATATAAACCCGCACATTGCCTTGCCGGGCGAGTGATTCCAGGCTGGGTAGAGCAGCCAGACTATCCTGGTTTGGCAAAGGGGTAATTAGAAGAACGCCTCTCCCCATTTCGGATTGGTACACGGGGTCGGCAGCGGTTGTAATGGCGCGGGCCAGCACATCCAGGCTGGGAATGGCAGTGTCGAAGTTGGGCTGGTAGGCGGCGAATTCTGAGAGCCAGACAGCGGGGCGAATGATGTGCAAACTTTCAATGCCGTCGTTGGTAACCAGGCTGAGGTCATCGATGGTTTCAGGCGGATAGGTGTTTATCCAAGAGGTCATCGCTGCCTGGACGTGTTCGTAGCGTGTCACCCCCTGGCTGTCTTTGATGGCATAAGCGGGTCCCATGTTGATGGCGACCACAAACTGAGCGCCAGTGTGCAGTTCTGTGATTTCGCTGATGGGAACCGAACGCTGGTTCTCGATAATGTTGACGTTTTCTTTGCCTAGATCGTGGACAAATTTACCCTCACCATCATAGACATTCAGATACGTGGAAATGTAGGGGAAAGAGTCTGTGTTTGGATGGGAGAGTTTTGCCCAGGCTGTCTCTTGCGCCATGGTGGAACGTGGAACAAGAGACAGCAGCAGGCCAAGCAGGATGAACCTGCCAATATTCTTGAACATGGCGTAATTCTAGCATAATAACGTTCAAACGTTGAACGTTACGACGTTCGAATGTTTACGCTTCTGATGGCTCCTGGTTTTGCTCTACTTCTACTTCATCTTTTATTGGCATTTGTGTTAGTTGCATATAGGTCAGCGTCCAGGCGGATTGGATGTAGGCGCGCAAGATGCCGCCTAACATGATGAGGATCGGTAGGTAACCTACAAAGCACAAGAGCACAGTAGCGATTCCGCCACCGAATGGTAAAGCGGACTCTGTCACACCGCTCACGATAAGGCCTAACACTGCGGGAATGACAAGGAACATCAAGGGGAGCGCGAAAAGGAATCCAACAATGGCGCCGCCAATTCCTAGGATCAAACCCATCACGACCAGGTTGCCGAGATTCTCCTTGAACACTTCCCAGCCTCGCCGTAAGCCGGACATGATATCCAGATCTTCCAGAACAATCGCCAGATTGGCTTGCTCGATGATGACGCTCACCAACCACATTACAGGGATCAGGATACAGATCAGGGGCAGCATGCAAAGGAAGCCAATGCCTATGGTGACAAAGCCGATCAAGGCCATGGGTGTGAAGATCAGGAGCACAAGTACAAAAGCTGCCAGTCCGATGAGCAAGTTGAATCCCAACACTCGCCAGAAGAAGGGTTTGCCGCTCTCGAATAGTTCCATGAAAGTGAGCTTTTCATCATCCGCGCGAGTTGTCCCTTGAATAAGGCCCACACGCCCTACAGTGCTCAGTGCCAGCATAACGAACCAGAGCACCAGGAAGAATACGATCATGATGGCGATGAAGCCAACGATTTGCCAGGCCTCGATCTGCTGGAAAAAGCGTTCGATGCCATAGAAAAATCGTTCTACATCAGGGGATACGTTGGGATCGCCTTGCGAAAACTGGTAACCGGAATTGCTGCTACCCCCACCATTACCACCGCCCCCTCCTTGACCACAACTGGCTAAGATGCCAAATATCCAAAGCACTTTGTGCTTCCAAATGGTTTTCCAGGCTTTTGAGAGAACTTCACCGAGATCCATATTGCCTCCTTTATTATCCTATCTTGACTTCTCAGCTAATTTGGGAAATTTCCGAAAAAAGGGTATGGGCAGGCGCGCGCCCCCCGCCCATACCCTTTTTTCGGGTAAACAATTATTCCCATTCAATGGTTGCCGGTGGTTTGCTAGTAATATCATACACCACGCGATTGATTCCGGCTACTTCGTTGACAATGCGATTGGCAACGCGCGCAAGGAGTTCATGGTCCAGGCGCGCCCAATCGGCCGTCATGAAATCGTCAGTAGTAACTGCGCGCAGTGCAATCGCCTCTTGATACGAGCGCTGATCACCCATGACTCCCACAGACTGGATGGGGAGGAGGACCGCAAAAGCCTGGGATGTGCCGCACTCCAATCCCCCAGGGTTCATATCGCTTTCCAGATGAACTGTGGAACTGGGGAGTATGGGAACGGTCATTAGCAATCCTGCCGAGGCCAATTCATCTGTGAAAATGGCATCTGCTGCGCGCAGGCGTTCCAGTCGTTCCCAGGTGACTTCACCAAGACAGCGGACAGCCAACCCAGGTCCAGGAAAGGGCTGCCGCCATACCAATTCTGCTGGCAGACCTAATGCTTCCCCAACCGCACGCACTTCATCTTTAAAGAGAAAACGCAGCGGCTCAACCAGTTCAAAATCCATTTGTTCTGGCAAACCTCCCACATTGTGGTGTGATTTTATGCGCTGTGCTTGAGAACGATCTGGACCGCTAGATTCGACCACGTCTGGATAGATGGTGCCCTGTACAAGGAATTTTGCAGAGCCCAATTCTTTGGCTTGTGCTTCGAAAATGCGGATGAAGCGCTCACCGATGATGTGCCGCTTCCTTTCAGGGTCAGTAACTCCGCTGAGTGCAGCCATAAATTCTTCGATGGCGTTGACGGGATGCAGCCGTACCCCCAAATTTTCCTTGAAAGTTTTCACAACTTGTGCAGCTTCATCTTGACGCAATAAGCCGTTGTCCACAAAAACGGCGTTTAGCTTATCGCCGACTGCCTGGTGAACCAACGCAGTGGCCACGCTGGAATCCACGCCGCCGCTGACTGCGGAAAGCACGTACTGGTCCCCAACTTGCTCTTGGATTGTTCGAACACTTTCCTGGATGATCGATTGGGGGGTCCAATCTGCGCGGGATTTACAAATCTCCACCACGAACCGCCGCAGGATCTCAGAACCCTGTGGGGTATGATGTACCTCAGGGTGAAATTGCACCCCAAAATAAGACCGCTCTATATCGCCCATCGCGGCGATGGGGGAATTGGGAGATTCTGCCAGAGTGACAAAATTCTGGGGTAGCGCTTCGATGCGGTCGCCATGAGACATCCAGACGCGCAATTCCCCAGGGATGAGTAAAGGGTTAGGGTCCAGAGTCAACACTTGAGCGGGTCCATACTCCTGCTCATTAGCAGGTGCAACCCTCCCCCCCAGCGCATGCGTAAGGGCCTGCATTCCATAACATATGCCTAAGATGGGTTTTCTCGAATCAAAAACATATGCGGGAATTTTGGGGGCATCTGAAGCGTAGATCGAGGCTGGTCCGCCTGAGAGAATGAACCCTTTGGGTTTCAGCGCCAAAACGGTCTCTGATGCTGTGTTCCAGGGAAATAGTTCGCAATAGACATTCGCCTCACGTATCCGGCGGGTGATCAGCTGCGAATATTGCGAGCCAAAATCGAGGACGGCAATTGAGTCGTGCATTCTTTAAGATCCTAACGTAAAAACGTTATTTCGTCCCCATCCATGGATTTGATCTCTGCCAACGAGAGGACTGGGATGCCTAAGGCTTCAAGAATTTCGCGCCCGTTTTCGAACGTTTTTTCAATAAGTGTTCCAATTCCCACCACTACGGCGCCAGCAGTTTCAGCCAGGCGAACCAAGCCCATGATGGTAGCACCGCTGGCCAGAAAATCGTCGATGATCAATACCCGTTCTCCGCCGGCCAAAAATTCAGGCGAGACGATCAACTCGACCGTGCGCCCTTTGGTATGAGATGGGGCCAAAGTGAGCAGCACTTGATCGGGCATGGTGATGGGTTTGCGCTTACGGGCGTAAACGACGGGCAATCCCATATGTAGTCCGGTATAAACGGCTGGGGCGATACCAGAGATTTCGGCGGTGAGGATCTTCGTAGCCGTGAAATCTTGGAAGAGGCGGGCGAATTCTTTGCCTGCCTGGTTCATCAGACCTGGATCGACTTGATGGTTCACAAAGCTGTCAACTTTGAGAATGCCGTTTCCCAGATTCTTCCCTTCCTTGAGAATTCGATCTTTAAGTGCTTGCATGAAGTCTCCTGGAGATTAGATGTTGAATATTGGATAGTAGAAATTCTTAGTTGGCCAATAAATTTTATGGAATATCCACTGACCACTACTCACTGTTCACCGATTATGATTGTACAATGAGCTTTTCAAATAGGGTAGTTATGTTGTGATAGAATCCAGCGAACCGGTCGATCTGACTGGCCATGGTGTGTTGATGTTTCAGGTTTTGATAGTGTTTGCAAACAAAACAACGCAGTTATTTCGAAAGAGAATCTCGAAATGACAACACGGCTTAATCGTCACATGTAGGATTGTTGATTTTGAATTTGATTCTGGCTTCGTACTCGCCGCGGCGAAAATATTTGTTGGGTCTTCTAGGCTGGGATTTTCGCGTGGTGCCTGCTGATGTGGATGAGGCGACAATTCCAGGTGAGACTCCGCCTGATTATGTGCTCCGTCTGGCGGAAAACAAGGCCCGCGCCGTAGGTGAGGCACTGAGCGATAACCCCCTGATCATCTCTGCGGACACCACTGTGATCGATGGGGATGATATCTTAGGCAAACCTCTTGATGATGAAGATGCTGTCCAAATGCTGCGCCGTTTGCGAGGAAGAACCCATCAGGTGTTTACCGGGTTAGCTGTTCATCGACCAAACGATGTTTTGTTGACCGACCTGGCGGCTACGGATGTCCCGATGCGAAACTATTCCGATGAGGAAATGCAGGCTTATATTGATAGCGGTGATCCGTTAGACAAAGCGGGGGCATATGCTATCCAACACGCTGGATTCCACCCTGTTGATGAGTTGCAAGGTTGTTATGCGAATGTGGTCGGTTTGCCCCTGTGTCACCTGACGCGCACTCTGAATGAAGTTGGCCAGGTATCCGATGTGAACGTGCCCGAAATTTGTCAGTCCTCGCTAGTTTATCGTTGCCTGGTATATAATTCGATCTTAACTGCATATGAAAGTTAAATATCTCATTTTTCTCTTACTGATACTTGCCCTGGCGGCTTGCGGTCCGGCAGTTCCTGCTACAACTGAGTTACCCGAAGTTGTCGTTCACACGCCTTCTCCTTCCGTAGCAGTATTGCCAACAGTCGCTCCGCAAATTACCCCCGTCCCCGATGTGGAGCCTTCAGTGGTGGCCTATTTGGAAGCATGGAAAGCAGACGATTATGTCAGTATGTATAACATGCTGACTTCCATCAGCCAGGATGCCATCACATTGGAGGATTTCACTAATCGGTACCGCACAGTAGCAGCAGAAATTGCCCTAGAACATTTAGATTTCGAGATTTTGTCATCGTTGATTCAGAATGCACAGAGTGCCCAGGTGAGCTACCGGGTTGTGATGGATAGTGTGCTGGTTGACCAAATCCAGCGTGATACGCTGATGAATTTGACGATGGAGAATGGCACCTGGCGAGTTCAATGGGCGGATGAGTTGATCTTACCTGAACTGGCGGGTGGTAATACTTTGTGGATGGATCGGCATGTTCCCTCGCGCGCCAATATTTATGATCGCGATGGTGATCCTATTGTTGCATATGCTCAAGCAGTTTCCGTGGGCATTGTCCCTGGGTTAGTAAATCCTGATCTAGAGCAAGATTTCCTGGAAGATTTACAGTGGATCACTGGTATACACCCTAACATCATCGCGGCAAGTTACGAAGATTTTCCCCTGGGCGTCGATTGGTATCTTCCCGTTGGGGAAGTGCTGCGCGAACATGTGGAGCGTTTTTATAATATTGGTAATGGATATGATAATGGGGTCTTGTTCATGTATCCATTCGAATCTCGCTTCTACTTCGATATGGGTATCGCCCCACAAGCCGTTGGATATGTATCGCGCATTCAGGCTGAGGAAGAGGAAGAATTCCTTCGTAAAGGCTATCGAAGAGATGAAATGGTCGGGCGCCAGGGAATCGAAAAATGGGGTGAACCCTATTTGACAGGAGGGCGCGGTGGCACTCTTTATGTGCTTGGCCCTGACAGCCAGGTTGTTACACAACTGGCTTCGGTCGAAGCGCAGCCCTCCCAATCCATTCAAATTACGATCGACTCTGAACTCCAACAAGCTGCTCAACTCACGCTAATGAAATATGCCGGAGCGGTTGTGGTGATAGAAATCGATAGCGGTCGAGTTTTGGCTATGGCTTCCTCACCCTGGTATGACCCCAATGCTTTCGAGCCTACGAACTATAACTATAGTTACCAATTAGAGGATATATACTCACAGTTTGGCAATCAGCCTTTGCTCAACCGGGCCACTCAGGGCCAGTATCCGTTGGGTTCTGTCTTTAAGATCATAACCATGGCTGCAGGCATGGAGAGCGGACTTTTTTCAACCGAATCGACATACGATTGCCAGTACGAGTTTACTGAAATCCCCAGCATTGCCCCTCGCTACGACTGGACCTGGGAACACTGTCGGGAAGAGTTGGCCACTACTGGCGAATGCGAGACTCCACCAAGCGGTATGCTGACTTTGCCAGAAGGACTGATGCGTTCTTGTAATCCATTTTTCTGGCATATCGGTTTGGAGCTATATCGCCAGGGCTTGACCGACGCAGTTTCTGGCATGGCGCGCGGCTTTGGGCTGGGCAGCCCCACGGGCATTCAGGGTGTCGAGGAGGAAGATGGCAATATCCCTGATCCGGGGGACGAAGTTGCTGCAATCAACAATGCCATTGGCCAGGGTGATACGTTGGTGACACCTCTCCAGGTGGCCCAATTCATCGCGGCCATCGGCAACGGCGGAACAATATACCAACCGCAAATTGTCGAGAGCATTGGCGTTCAGGGAGAGGACCCAGTTTATGAACTTGAGCCCATTGAGAACGGCACTCTTCCGATCAGCCCGGAAACTCTCGAAGCCATTCAAGGTGCGATGAAAAATGTTGTCGGCAATCGGCGTGGAACAGCATATCATATTTTGGGCGCCTATAGCTCAAATATCGTCCCCATGTCGGGAAAGACGGGCACTGCTGAAACTGGGCTGGATATTTCGCATGCCTGGTTTGCTGGGTATACCCGTCGAAATCGCGCCGACAAGCCTGATATTGCGATAGCAGTAATTGCTGAATTCTCTGGCGAGGGTTCTGATATTGCTGCCCCGATTTTCAGAGCAATAACTCAGCAATACTTCGAGGGCCGGCGAGCGTACCTGCTACCATGGGAATCTTCTGTTGGTGTCCTAGCGACACCTGAGCCACCAGAAGATGAGCCCACACCAGAACCCTAAATATATCGAAAATGCCATATTCGCGAGAACGCTCGAAAGCAGGAATTTCAGGGATGCATTGCACCCCTGAAACTCCTACTTTTGGTTTTCATTTCTGGACACGTAATCTTGATTAAATAAGGAGAGCTAACTGGGAACTAACGATACGTTGATGCGCGGATTAGTTATCCGTTCACAATCGGGTTTTTATTCCGTGAATACGCCCGATGGTGAATCTGTTGTATGCCGCCTGAGAGGCCGGCTGAAACAGGGACGGCGCAAAGGGGATATCATTGCCGTGGGCGATTGGGTTCAGATCACACTCCTGGATGATGGCACAGGGATGATCGAGGCGATTGAAGAGCGGCATTCCATGTTCTCGAGGATGGCGCCGACACCGCGGGGAGAGTACCAACAAATCCTAATTGCCAACCCAGATCAGGCTGTTTTCGTTTTCGCGTGTACTGATCCAGACCCACGCCTGCGCATGTTAGATCGCTTCTTGATCATTGCTGAGCAGGCCGAAATTCCCTCTCTGATCGTCTTCAATAAAGTTGATTTGATCGGTTGGTGGTATGCCCGTAAATGGTATGGACACTATAAGAATATCGGCTATTCCATGTTATATACCTCCGCGACGAGTGGGCGCGGTGTTTCGGCATTGCGCAAGCGCCTCACCGGAAAGATTTCTGTGCTGGCTGGGCCCTCAGGAGCAGGCAAATCGAGTTTATTAAACGCCGTCCAGCCTGAACTCGGGTTGTCCGTCCGGGATGTTAGCAAAGCAACCCGCAAAGGGCGTCACACCACCGTTGTGCGCGAAATGTTCCCACTCGATAAGGGTGGCTATGTTGCCGATACGCCTGGCTTGAAAGCCATGGCGCTCTGGGATATCGAGCCTGAAGAAGTCGACGGATATTTTCCTGAATTGCGAGACCTTGTAGCAGACTGCAAATTCAGCAATTGTATGCATTTGCATGAGCCGGGTTGTGCTGTCAAAGCCGCGGTTGAAAAAGGGCATGTTCATGAAGAACGCTATGAGTCATTTGTCCGTCTGCGCTATGGCGACGAGGATGTAGAATGACCTCATCATAGCAAGTATTTGCAATAAGATTGGTATGACAGATTTCCCAAACCCTGTTTTTTCAGATGAGGAGTTTGACAGATACATCTCTGTAATGCATAATTGCAGTACTGTGATACTGCCAAATAAACCCTTACTTTCTCCTCCCTTCTCCTTTAATTGTTGTCATTGACTACACATTTGAAACCGGAGATGGAGTCGCGTTGAGTTTTGAACCTGGTGGTTTGGAAAGAGTATTAAGGACAAATATTGAATAAAAGAGGAAGTTTGCGCGTGTTCAGCGACCGAGAATTGGTATTGCAACTTCAGGATGGCAACCTGAATGCTTTGGGTGAGCTATATGATCGTTATCAGCATATAGTCTACCGGACCGCGCTGGCTATCGTTGGTGATGAGCATGCCGCCTCCGATTTGCTTCAAGATGTATTTTTGCGGGTGAATCGGTTTTCGATGCGTATTGATCCAGATCGCCCTCTTGAACCATGGCTATATCGGGTAACCACTAATCTTACCTATACCTGGCTCAAACGCCGAAAGCGCTGGATGTTGCGACCCATTGAAGAAATGGCGGAGTGGCTGACAAGTGGAAAGAGTAACTCCCCATCCTATCACCTTGAAAAAGATGAGGAGTGGCGCAAAATTTGTAAGGCAGTAGCAACATTATCATTGCGCCATCGCGTAGTTATTGTTTTGCATTATTTTAACGATCTTTCGTTACAAGAAATATCTGAGATATTGGAAATCCCTGTTGGTACCGTAAAATCTCGCTTACATTACGGACGTCAAGCTTTGAAGGTGCACTTAGAAGCAGCAGATGAGACCAAACTCGGGGAAGTGCAATATGAATTCACATAAGTATACTGAAAAAGAACTGTTTGATATCCGCCTGCGCCGTGGGATGAAGAATTGGTTAGATCGCGAAAATCCCGCCGAAAATATTCGCGCGCAGCTTTTACAGGCTGCGGCTGACGAGACAGAGCCGAAAGAGCCTCTTGTAACACGATTATTGGTTTTTCCGGCAAGCAATGAGTATTCCTATCTGACATTCGAGCGGTTTGCGAAAGCAACAGCTTATTCCCTGCAGATTGGTGTTCTAATCGTATGATTGTCGATCGATAGATTTTCTCCTGAAAAAGGGTGCGCGCACGAAAAGCGACTACGCCTTCACGCACACCCTTTTTTTCGTAAATCTGTTCGATTTTTGAATAATCCTAATGGTCAAATCCATATCCTATATCATTGCTGCCATTGTTGTTGGAACCTTAACAGCTTGCGTATCAGCATCGCCACTCCCTACCCAAGAGAATAATGCGAAAACGATAGAGGTTATTCCAACAATCATCCCCACATCGACGCTCATTCCAACGCCAACGCCTGAACCTCCCAAGGTTCTATCTGTTTGTATGGGGGCAGAGCCAACTTCCCTATTTCTCTATGCGGATTCATCTTCAACTGCGCGCAGTATCCGTCAGGCCATTTATGATGGGCCAATCGATATTCATCATGGGGTGATTCAACCGGTTATCCTGGAGAGTATCCCTTCTTTATCGAATGGTGGCGCTGAATTGCAGTCCACTGAGGCGCAGCCAGGTGATCTGATCATGGATGCCCATGGGGAGTGGGTTAGCCTTCAAAACGGGGTTCGATACCGGCCAAGCGGTTGTACTCATTTCGATTGTGCCCAGACCTTCGAGAGTGGCCAGACCGTATCACTAGATAAACTCGTTGTGCGATTCCGTATCCTTCCAGGCTTACTATGGTCCGACGGTACACCTTTAACCGCAAATGATTCGGTGTTTTCATTTTCTGTGGCGAAATCGTTCTATGGCAATACCTTGGATGTGTTGCGCTTTACGGAATCCTATACCGCACTGGATGAGCATACGATCGAGTGGGTCAGTATTCCAGGGTATCAAGGTGAATATGCCGATCATTTCTTCTCCCCATTACCCCATCATCAGATGGGGCTTCTGCCCATCGAGCAACTGCTTACAACAGAGACATCTTCACGGACGCCCTTGGGCTGGGGGCCATACAACATTGATGAATGGACATTGGGTGACCATATTACGTTGAGCCGGAACCCAAACTATTTTCGCAGTGCAGAAGGTTTGCCTGCTTTTGACCATCTTGTGTTCCGCTTTGTGCCAGATGCTGCAACGGCTGTAGATGCGTTGTTGGTGGGCGAGTGCGATTATCTCGACCAAACGAGTCTTGATCTAAGCCAAGTCCTACGAATGCTTGATGCCCAAGAGAACGGAAGCATTACGCTTGAGTTTCAGCAAACAGCTTCATGGGAGCAGCTGGTTTTTGGGATCGATTCTTTGGATGATGAGAAGCTTGATCTCCTTGGTACGAAAGAAATTCGGCAAGCTTTGGCGATGTGTATCGACCGGCAGAGATTGGTTGATGAACTCCTTTTTGGCAGGTCATCAATTCCTAATGGGTATCTGTTCCCAGCGCATATCCTCCACAATCCCGATCTACCCCATTATGAATTCGATCCCCAGAGGGCACTTGAACTCTTTGCAGCACAAGGATGGGTGGATTATGATCAAGACCCCAGCACTCCGCTGGCCGCGGTTGGTATCGCTGGAATTCCTGATTTTACACCCTTCGAGATCAGCTATCTAATTCCAGATGACTCCGAGAGGATAGCGGCTGCTCAAATTGTGACCGAGTCTCTTGCTCAATGCGGAATCCAGGTCGAAGTGCAATCCCTGTCCTGGGCAAAATTTTTAGCCCCAGGTCCGGAGGGTCCGGTGTTTGGCCGAAATTTCGAGTTAGCCCAATTCGCCTGGGCGGAATCGCCCATCCCAGCATGTTACTTGTATTTGAGTGAGGAAATCCCTGGACCTTACCACAATTTCCCGAAAGGTTGGGGAGGGGGCAATTTGTCTGGGTATCAGGATCCAGAATTCGACCAGGTTTGCCAGAGTGCACTAACTAGTTTGCCCGATACCGGCGAATATGTAACTGCTCACCAGCGTGCTCAAGAGATATTTGCTGAGGAATTGCCCGTCATTCCTTTGTATTGGCGTCTCGAGTTTGTCGCCATGCGCCCGGATATGTGTGTTGAGGACTCCAACTTTAATCCGTTCTTCGAGCTTTCGAGTATCGAGGATTTCGATTATGGAGAAAGTTGTTTGGAGTAATTCTTTGTGAAGCAATGTACAGAGCCTTTCCGGGCCCCTGTACAAAACATCAATTATGATATAATCGCCAGGATTGGACTACAGGTGCTGTACAGACATTGATGCGAAATTACCAAAATTGCGCCTGCAAATAAGTTGAAAGAATATGAAAGGAGGTGGTGCCCGACAAGATAAGTGTACTCAAGTGAAATTCAAATATCAAAAAATCCAAACTCATTTAACCTAAATCCATTGGAGGAGTAAGGAAAATGTCTAAAAAATTGTTTATTGTGGTTGGCCTATTGGTCATCGCCAGCTTGGCTCTGGCCGCTTGCCAGCCCGAAACCATCACCGTCATCGAGACCGTCGTTGTCGAGGTCGAGAAGGAAGTCGAAGCAGAACCGATGGAAGAGGAAGCTGCCGAAGCAGAATGCTGTGATGCTTACCGCATCGCCCTCTTTGAAGAGCCCGTCTCCCTGAACTACTGGAACTACCTTGGTCCAGGTAGCTCTGTCTGGACGCAATATGTGGTTGCTGGTCAACAGGCCGCTCTCTTCAACCTTTCTGATGTTCGCTTTGATTTCATTACCGAGCTAGCCAAGGATATCCCCGAGGCTGTGGACAATGGTGATGGAACCTTCACTATCACCGTTGAGATGGTGGAAGGCGCCACCTGGAGCGATGGCGAGGCCATTACTGCAGATGACGTGGTTTTCACCCAGAACGTCTGCAAAGACCTCAAGCTGACCCAGAACTGGCCCAACCAGTGTACACCTCTGGGCATCGATGTGACCGCCGAGGCTGTTGAAGAATATACAGTCCAGTTCACCTTTGCCGCAGAGCCCAGCTTGGGCACCTGGCAGGCTGGCGTTGCTTTGGCCCCCATTCTCCCCGAACACTTCTGGGCAGAGAAGGCCGCTGAGGCTTACGCCTTCCTAGATGGCGCTGTTGCCCCCGGTGATGCCCCCGAACCTCTGGTTGTAGCCTGCGAGGGTGACGATATGCCCGCCGCTTGTGCTGAGGCATTGGCAGCCGTCGAACTTGACGGAGAAGCAGTAGATTGTGCAGCCGATGACCTTTCTGAAGACGCTCAGGCCGCGTGCGCCGCTGTCGAAGTGGAATTGACCTGTGAAGCTGAAGAAG
>CAYWIC010000027.1:0-38655 GCA_964458115.1 uncultured Anaerolineales bacterium
CTGTATTCGGAAATGGAGAAGACTCTGCGTGCTTCGGGTTTCGAATATGCTGATCTCACCCAGGTAGCAGAATCGGCTGTACAGATGCGCCGCGACTTAGAGAGCCTGGGCGGAGTAGCGTACAAGAACCACCGAGTATTCATACAAGACATTTGATGAACTCGGTTTCTTCAAATAAACCGGGCTTCTTTTAGCGGAAGGCGATAATATGACTCATCCACCCATTTCAGAGCAAATTACTTTCTTGTATACTGTTGATCTAGAAGCGACGGCCGATTTTTATGAGAACACCTTGGGACTGGATCTCTGGCTCGACCAGGAGACTTGCCGGATCTATCAGGTCAGCCAGAATGGCTTGCTTGGATTTTGCCAGCGTGCCGATACCCAGGCCGATCACCCCGATGTTATCTTCACAATTGTGACCCCCGAAGCATCCGATGTGGATGCGTGGTATGAACGGTTGAAGGATATGGGAGTAAAGTTCGAGAAAGCGCCGGCTGAAAACCCCCGATACAAGATCTACCATTGTTTTCTGCGTGACCCAAATGGATATTTGATCGAGATTCAGAAATTTCTCTGATAAGTGGACTCAGGAGACTCTTCGTTTGCCTACGGCGTGCCTTCGGCAGCTCAGAGTGACCGCCGAAGGCGTTCAGACACTTTCCGATAAATGCTTAAGCACAAAGAAGGTGCAAGTTTGTGCAAACTTGCACCTTCTTTGTGTTCTTGCGGATTGAGGGCTACTTTCCAAAACTCAATAGTTCATCCTCGTCGCTGGGGCGGAATTCGACGATCTCGACATTGCCGAGTTTTTCCAATTCTGATTTGATCTTGGCCTCGTCTCCACCGCGCTCTTTTAGATCGACATAGGCATATTCACCGGTATCATCGTAGGTAATCGCGACGGATACGATGTTGCTGCCTGAATTGCTAAATGCCTGCGTAAATGGGGCAAGCTGACCTTTCTCGTCGGGCAGTTTGGCCTGAATACGTGAGCCAGCCTGATCGCCTCCGGTGATCTCGACGAAGGTCTTGAAGATATCGGTGTCGGTGATGATGCCAACCAATTCGGCGTTGTTCCCACTGCGCATGACGGGCAGACAACCGATATTATGCTCCAGCATGAATTTAGCCGCATTTGTAATCGTACAGTCCTCATCAACGGCATATACCGGGTGCTGCATGACTTTGTCCATGGTGATCTGGTCGAGCAGTGAGACCATTTCGTACACGCTCAGTGTCGTCGCGGGGGAGGGCTCTACTCGCAGCATGTCGCTATGTGCGACGATCCCAACTAATTGATCGTTCTTATCAAGAATGGGTAGGTGTTGAATGTGGTTATTCTTCATCAGCCGCATAGCTCCCGTGTAGGTTGTTTTCGTGGTAGCCGTAATCGGGCTATGGGTCATTCTATTTTTTACTCGCATCGTACCTGGAACTCCTTTAGGGGTTAAGCGTTGATTAACTTCACTAGCGCTGACCAGCCATTGGCCGCGATATTTTGTGCCCATTTTTTGTGCGCTCAAGCTGCCGTCGGCGACCAGTTGTCTGATTCGGGCAGTGGTCACCTTGAGCCGAGCTGCGGCCTCGCTTGTGGTTATCCATTTTTCTTTTGTCATAAAACAAACATCGTACTCCTTGCGCTAGCGTAAATTTCTGGGAAAATTTTACAATTTACGCTAGCGTAAGTCAATATGACATTTGTAATTTAGTTATTTATTTGAGGGGTGCGCGGGTAGCTTTCTGGCCAAGATCGCCAACAATTTACGGGAGCCGAATACGCTAGAAGAGTGAGAGCTGGTGAGCTGGTTGTGCTCCATCCAGCAGAATATAGGGTGCGGCCTTGCGAGCATGTACCCCCAATTTCGTTAATTGGCTGAGATTTCGTAGCTTCAATTCTCTGCGTGCTCTTATGATCGTTTCGACACCTTTGGGCCCGATCCCGGGGATACGCAGCAACATATGCTGCGATGCGGAATTGATTTCGATTGGCCGGCCTGTCAGGTTGTTCTGAGCCCAGGCTAGTTTGGGGTCTATCTCTAAAGGAAGATTACCCTGGTCTTTGAAAGGCATTTCTTCTAAACTGAACCCGTAATCACGGATTAAAAAGGAAGCCTGATACAAACGATTTTGGCGAACGAGTGGGGTGGGGGCCTTGTTTTCGAGGGGTGTATCTGGGATGGGGTTGAAACCTGAGAAATAAGCCCTGGCCAGGCCCATCTGGTGGTGAAGTTTCTCAGTTGTAGAGAGCAATTCCAGATCACTCTCATCCGCGCCGCCCACCACAAATTGAGTCACCGTGGAGGGCCAACTGCCCTTCCAGGCTTTGTGAGGCGATTGCTCTTTTCGGATCTGATCTGCCCAATGAAGCGGTTTGAGCAATTCTGCAGTGAATTCTTTATGAGGGGCCAAGCTGTGTAGTCGCTCTGAATTGGGCGCTTCCAGGTTGACCGAGATGCGATCAGCTAGGAGCATAGCCTGCTCGACTTGGGCTTTCTCGACGCCGGGCATCACCTTCAAGTGCAGGTATCCCTGGTATTGGTATTTTCGGCGCAATACCTCTGCGGTTGCTAAGATTTGGTCTTGGGTGTAAATGCCCCCATTGATCACCCCCGAACTCAAGAAAATTCCTTCGACCATACCGGCTTTATGCATATACATGAAAACCTTGGCAAACTCATCGGGTGCGAAGGTTGCTCGCCGGAAATCGCGTCCTTTACGGAAGGGGCAGTAATAGCAATCTCGCTCACAAACCGAGGTCAGCAGGGTTTTGAGAAGCGAAATGCGTTGCCCGTTTGGGAGAACGGCCTTGCTGGTATAGATCGAGTCCTCCTGCCGTGCGGACATCTTGGGGCATTCGTCGCCCTCAGATGGCTCCAGGTACATCTGGCTGCTGAGCAATTTAAGACGCTCTAACTCGCTCATATGTTCTAATTATAGCACACAAAACCAAATGGGGTGCGCTATCCCAGAACTTTCTTTAAGTCCAGGAATTCTGGAAATGTTGGAGGGAATTAGAAATAGATGTTAAGGGATTTTCCGTATTGCCCCTGGGGAGATGCGCCAATTTCGCTATATTCATTATAGGCGAGTTGAATTATTTGGAGGGGGAGATATTCTAAAGATTGAAATGCCATGTCCGTATTGCTGGAATTATTCGATTCATTCAGACCCTCATTTTGCTCCTGAGAAATATCTTGGCGCGCCTTGGCCGCCATTGCTGAAGCCTCCGAGGCTACTCGATAATCCTGTGAAGACGGATCAGCTGGAGCAAGGGCAGCTCTTCGAATGCGTTCGGCTTTACGCAAAGTTGCATCGGGATCGCCCTCCACCTCACTGGTATCAATCGAGACTTCCCCTGAAACTGCATAGCGTTGACCATCAGGCCCAGTTTTATATTCGTAGGATGCTCCCTTGCGAACCAAATCCCCCGCAGCGGCAACGTGCGCCTGTTCGTGCGCCCGTACTTCGCGATCCCGTTGTTTGAGTTCCCTGACTTCTCGTTTCTCTTCGTCAGAACGTTCATCGGAAGATCCGTTTTGATCGGACCTGTCCGCGAAAAAATTGATCCGCGCCTCTTCTGAGATTGAAACCTCAACCCCAACAACTTTCTCAGGACCGCTTTGATTGTCACGGTGAGATTCAGCCCACTTGCTCTGTTGGTCTCTTGTGATCTCGAATTTGCCGCGAAAATCTAGCTGATCATATGGAGTTAAAGCACGATAGATCTTATGGTCCATAATTTACCATATGATGTTATCGGAAAAAATAGTTTGGACTTGATGGATTAAAGTTTGCAGATTTGTGAGTTGATCTATGAGATCGTCATCAGAATATTGATACTCTTGGGGTCATCTTGACAGCGTGGAGGTGAGATTGCTGATTTAGAATGATACGAATCCGCCCAGAAGAGTGATCGCCAAATAGCTGACTATGCCTACCGATAAGGAGGCGCATAAACCGACGACAAATGGTCTGACCCCCAAGGCTTTGATCGAGCGGAAATTAGTGCTCAGGCCTACGCCAGACAATGCCACGACCAAAAGGATTTCTGCCCAAGATTTGATGCTTGCGATGATCCCGCCCCAGGTGGGTTCGCTCCAAAGTCCAAAGGCTGCTTCACCGGAATTCAAGCCAGCATCTCCGATGGAGCGCAGCGCGGCCATTCCCAAAAATCCCAGGATGAACATTGGCAGTAACTTAAAGATGCTAGTCTTCTGGCCCTTGACTTGGCTAACATACTCGGATTGACTAGCATAGTAGTACGCCATAAAGGGGATGACAAAGGCCATGAACACATTGCGCACAAGTTTGGCTACTGTGGCGACATCTAAGGTCACTGTCTGGGAAAAGATGTCGGCGTAAATTTTTGCCGCACCGACAACCTGGGCAGTCTCATGGACGGAGGTTCCTAAGAACAAACCTGCCTTCAGGGCATGTTCGCTGAAGATGAAATTAGCCAAGTACGGATAGAATAACGTCGCGAATAATCCAAAAACCGTGATCACAGCTACTGCGTATGCTGACTCTTCCTCCTCGGCATTGATGGCCGGGCTGGTGGCGACAATGGCGGTCACTCCGCAAATCGAGGTGCCCACTGCAATCAGTGTGCCCAGGCGCTGGGGTAAATCGAGCCTATTATTGATCCATGTTGTGATGAGCAATGCCCCAAGAATGCATAGCACTACGATCGGCACGCCGAATGCGCCCAATTTGAAGACGTCGAAGATGGTCAGGCGAATACCCAACAGTATGATGCCCAATCGAAGCAATTTCTTCACAGAGAACTTCAGGCCGGGAATCAACCCATTTGGCAGCGAGACGCTGGAACTGATCGCAATCCCTAAGATGATGGCGATCATCACGGGAGAAATGGGGCTTTTCTCGAAACCAAGCACATCCTTACCGATTGTGTCACCCAGCCAAATACTTAGCCACGTTAACAACGCAACAGCAATTAGCCCGGGAAACAGCAAATGGATATGTTTTAAAGATATCCCAAGTAAATTTTTCTCCAATATCGACATTTTAGAATTGGATACAGAATTAGTCATGTATTGATGCTTTCTTGTGCCTATCCGCCACCTACGGCAGGAAATAATTTTATTTGGTCTTGAGGCGCTATGACCGCGTCCAAGAGTTCGGCGATTTCGTCATAAATGACAATTTTGTTATTTATGACCAACATCTGGACTTCGCCCAGAGGGATGCCGACATCTTCAAGAATATCTACCAAAAAAGTGGGTTGCCGGAGATCCACATCCAGCACTTTCTCTTTCTTAGGATGATAGAAATTCAAGTGTGCGCCGAGGTATATTTTCATCATTTCTAGGAACCGGGTTCCAGATTTACTCCAATAAATCCGCAGCCCAGCCCAGGGATAAAGTTTCTAATTTCTCGCGAGTGGGGATGCCAGTTTCAGGATCCCAACCCTTAATTCGATAAAGTGTGGTGAGAGCAGATTCAAATTCATCCCTCGGAAAGATCTCACCCTCCAAAACCCCATTTTCTAAGGGTGTGAATAACCTCTCGGGCAGGGTATCGTCCTTTCGAGAGAATCCTTCACGGGCGTTGAAAACACGCGCCAAATTGGTTGCGCGCTCTCCGATCTCTAAGAGATCTTCTATTTTTACGTTCCAACCTGAGGCAGCATTGACTGAGTCTAGCACTTCTTCTGGGTTAATAAATGAACGCGGTGCCGGTCCGAAGTAACAATAACCGATTACCTTTTCGAAACTATTCCATTTCTCGACGATGTAAAAATGTTTCATTTTGCCATCATTTAAGCTGAGAACAGGCTGAACTTCAGTAATTCCCAGAAGCCGAGATTTCTTAAATTGGGGTGACTCCGAGTTTGCAAAGGCGGAATCATGAGCGATCACCAAATGATCGGCGCCGATCTCTGAGATTGCGTAGCCCATTCCGACGTTGTACTTGCCGCGCGCCTCGTGCATGGGCAATTCTTGCCCTTTGACATGAAGTGCAAAAAAGTGAGCATCACCTCCGATCTTTTCAGCGGCGCGCATAACGCCTTCAGCCAGCAAATCACCCAAACCTTCCCGCAAAGCAATCCGCTCTACCATGGTCAGCATGGCTTCGGCATTTCCAAATCGAAGATCTATGCCATCTGTGTCTTCAACTGTCAAAAGGCCATGCTCAAAGCACTCCATGGCAAAAGAGATTGTCATGCCCGTCGAGATCGCATCAAGAGTGTAAGCATTGCACAGCTCATTTGCCTTGGCAATCGCATGGATATCTCCTACTCCACAGTTTGGCCCCAGGGCTCCAAGGGCTTCATATTCGGGACCGCCATATGCTGACGGCTTTCCGTCCACTTGAACCTCTCGCTTGCAGCGGATAGCGCAGGCGTAGCAACTTCGTCGGGCAGTCAGCAATTCGCTCTCATAAACTTCCCACTTGATTTCATCCACATCCTCAAAAGCACCCTGTATGAAATTCCGTGTAGGCAGCATGCCGCTGGTGTTCAAAGGTTCGACAAGACCGGGCGTTCCAGATTCTTGAAGAAACCAGCTCTGGGGGTTTTCTTTGACCCTTTTCGCCAGCGTGCGCCCCAGGGTTAGCAGCCCCTTGGGGTCGCGTGCTATCTTCTGATAGCGAGTGTGCCCTCGAACGGCTACTGCACGCAGATTCTTTGAGCCCATTACGGCGCCCATGCCGTTACGTGCATTGAAGTGACGCAAATCGTTAGTAATTCCTGCAAAGCGAACTAGATTCTCAGCCCCGGGGCCGATCTGCAGAACGCGGATTTTATCATCCCCTAACTCGCTCCGTATGGCTTCCTGGACTTCAGCGGCTTTCTGCCCCCAAAGGTGATCCGCGGGACGAATCTCGACTTCACCATCCTGGATCCACAAGAATACAGGTTCTGGCGATATCCCCTTGACTACGATCGCTTCGAAACCAGCCATCTTGAGTTCGGGTCCCCAAAATCCACCGGCCTCAGACTCGCCATAACCATTAGTCAGAGGTGACTTCGCAGAAACGATATAGCGAGTTGCGGTGGAAACAGGCGCACCGGTCAGCAGCCCATTGGCGATCACCAAGACATTATCTGGAGAGAGGGGGTCAATATGGGGAGGCATTTCATTGAGTAGGATGTATCCAGCCAAGGCTTTGCCGCCTGGATAGAGACGATAAAATTCTTCAGAAATGGTTTCGGTTTCGCAGGTTCCGTTGGTCAGATCTACCCGCAATATTTTGGCAGTTGTTCCATATAACATTAATCACCTCTCGCATTTTCGTAATAGGGTATTGTAGACGAAGCATGGGGCAGCACTCCGATCCTGTCACCGGGTTGTAAATCCATCAAAGCGGAATCGACAGTTTTTTGAAAGTTGAAGGCAGAATCGAGCAGCAACCTCTTAGCAACATCTTTATCTAAATTTGAGTATATCATCACGTGGAATCGCAACGCATCCCGTGCGATTTGAAAAGCTTTGTGGGGGCCGATACGAAAGCCCTCTTGCTCAATTCTTTGGATGACTTCTTCATGGGAATTTTTACCCTTCATCCAATCTATGTAATGGGGACTTCCAGCGCCTTCCGGGCAGGATGCAGCTATAATAACGGTCCCGCCTAGCTGCGTGATCAAGGATGCGTGTCCTAATGCTTTTTGAGATTGGTAGACATTGATATCCTTGGGATGGCCTCCAGGCGAAGCGATCACCAGGGGGTATTTTCTTTGGACCGCTATTTGGCAAACGTTTCGGGAGAGCGGTATGCCTGCTTCCATCACCGCAACGGGATCACCTGCCAACACCTGCACGATTTGCTTCTTCTGGTTGAGGATGGCGTTCACTGCCAGGTGAACACCGACCTTTTTGCCAATGGCTTCGATATCCTGGCGAGCGGGATTGCTCTGGTATTCTCCCAGTTGCGCTGAGGGGTTGGTCATCAAGGCATGATTGTGGTTGATGGTATCAAAGCCGGCCAGCCCAATGGCTGCCGTCTTGACCCCGCCCGAAAAACCAACGAATTGATGCGGCTCGATATTGCCGACGACGATCTTAAGGTCAGACTGATAATACGCCCCGTTTGTCCAGATGGGTGTACCGAGAGGGGTATCACCAAGGAATATCAGGTTGGCCTGATCTTCAGCATCATGGGAGACTACTTGGTATCTCTTCAAAATGTGCGTGGGCAAAATTGTGGGAAACTTTTCTGGATGCATAGGGGGATGCGTCCCCACGGCGATAAAGAATGTGATGGCATCATCCGGGATACCCAATTGATTCAGGCGCGCCAGCAATGGTGGCAACAATTGATCATGAGGCACCGGGCGAGTATTATCGTTAATTGCAATAGCTACTGATTTAGCAGCCGCGAACGTAGGCCACTCCACCTCGCTGAGTAAGCTGTCTAAAGCTGCCTGAACCGCTGCTATTGGATTTTTTGTCGCAGGGACTTGGGGCGCTTCGATAATGTCGACCTGATATTGCTCGGGAATGGATACCGATAAAGTTGATAGCCCGTACGGGTCATCTATTTTCATAAAATTATTTAACTTGCCTAAATAGTTTGCGCTTCTAGCAACGCTCCCTGCGCACACTCTTTCGGCGAGATTATCCTATGCGCTCCGATAAAGTTTGGTCAGTACAAACTCGTCGTGGCGTAGCGTTTCAGCGCTGGTCAGGCGGCCATTAATGGTGCGGGCCATCATCTCCATGGTGCGATCTGCTGCGCCATCCAGGTTATACTCGAAACGCAGCAGCCCAGTGACATCCACATCGATATGCTCTGACATGGTCTCTACGGTTAGCGGGTTGCCCGAGAGCTTGATTACCGGCAATACAGGATTGCCGACGATGTTGCCTTGGCCAGTGGTAAACAGATGCACGGCAGCGCCTGCCGCACAGCACAGAGTCACCATTTCAGCTGCGGCGCTGGATGAGTCCATGAACCACAGACCAGGTCCTTTGGGCTCTTCGGCCTGCTCGAGATAGCCAACGACTTTGCATTTGCCCATCTTCTCGATATTTCCTAAGGCTTTCTCCTCGATAGTGGTCAGACCGCCGCGGATATTGCCTTCCGTGGGTTGGGAACCCATCAAGTTGGTGCCCTGAGACTGCACCAAATCTTGATAATAATCGAAGCCAGCTTTGAATTGTTGCGCAACTTCGGGTGTGACGCAGTGCTTCATAATGACATCTTCAGCACCCGTAACCTCGGTCGTCTCACCGAAGATCAGCGTGTTGCCCTGGGGTTCCAGGCGATCAAAGACGCGGCCAACGGTGGGGTTGGAGGCTAATCCACTAGTGGTGTCGGATTCGCCACACTTTGTGGAAACCCAGATGTCACTCCAATCGATGGGCACGCGCGGCAACTCGGTGGCGTAGTGCACGAACTCCTTGGCCTTGCGGGCAGCCTTGGCGATAGTCAGTAAGTCTCCGGTGCGCTCGATGCTAAAGCCCGCCACGGGCTTTCCGGTCTCGGCGATTTTCTCGGCAATATGGTTTGTCCAATTGGGCTCGATTCCGATCACGATGGCTGCTGCCACATTAGGATTCTTGCCATAGCCAATTAAGGTGTTGAAGGTTAAATCAAGATCATCGCCAAACTGCAGCCGGCCGTAGGGATGCGAGAGCGCATAAGTTCCACGGATCAGGCTGGCAACACCTTCTACGGCGGCGTTGGAGATGTCATCAACCGAGATGATCAGTACATGGTTGCGGATGCCCACACGTCCATTCTCGCGGTGATAGCCTGTCAGAGGAATATCGGCATAATTCGTCATTAGATTACTCCTTATGGTGCTCGATGATCTGGTTCTTCCCAGACCAGCGTAAACTTTTCAGGTTTTGGGTGTGCACGTGGGCGCCAGTTGATATCGCTTGACTGGCATACCCAATTGGAGCGCCGTATTCGATGACGTGTTTTTGCGCTGCCATGTCGCGCATGGCGACCTTGTGGGACAATGGCACATCCGTAACAAGGGTGATTTCAGTCACGGGCTCGCCTTCCAAGGTCACAGCCTGGATGACCTCGCCAGCATTGAGATCCATGGCGGCCACACCGACATCATCATCAGCTTTGTGTAAGAGAATTCCTTTTTTCATAATCTTTTCACCTCTCATGCAGTTATTGGAATGTTTCTAGAAAATTATCACTCTGAGCTGCCGAAGGCGTGCGTAGAGTCTCTTGCCCTCGTCAGGGACGCGCCTTCAGTGGGGAAGATTTTCTTCACCCTTTTGGGGTTCACGCCAGAGGCGGGCCTACGGCCATGACACGAAATATGCAAACGCGGTATGGGAATCTTCATTAACGGCATTCTTGCAATATCTGATTATCAGCGCTTACTCCATTTAACAGCATTGTCTAGAAGTTGATCAACCTCATCGATTGTGCTGCAATCTTCAACCACCAACATTAAACCCACTGGGTTTAGCTCCTGCACCAATTTTTTAACATGCGTTTTTTCACAATAGACAAACACTGATTTATCTGCTGCCTGGATACGTTTCAGCAATGGTAACCATTCCATGGCGGGTTGTGCACCAGCCCCAGGAACCCACTGGATGGCGTCCAGATGCGGGAGCGCCAGCAGGGAGTCCAGATGCCTCACAGCCCCAGGACCATCCAAGTGATAAATTGTCCGTTCGACTAACTCTGTCTGTTCGGCAATGAAGGGCAAAAAGAACTCGTCAAACATCTTCGTGGAGATCAGGTATGAGAAATCGGATTGCAGGTCCGTTGCGGGGTGCTCCGACCAGATTCCCATCCAAAAGAAATAGCCTCCTTTGGGGTGTGTAATCTCGGTGGAGCTTTGCCAGTATTCATACCAGGCGCGATTGATTTCTGCCAAAGCGGGTTTGATGTGCTCAGGGTGATCGTAGAAATCCAGAGCTAATCTTTGGGTATCGCGTAGGCGAGCCAAGATCTCCGTGGGGCCGTTGAGATCTGGCACTCCAATGTAATATCCATCCGATTGATCCACGGCTTCCTGCAAGAGCGCAAGAGATTTTTGCCAGATGGCGTTATTAGGGTTAAATTCAAATTCCGGACGGTCGAGCCAGTCGTCGAGAATGGGATGTGCCCACACGGTATCGGTGTTCAAAAATTCCAGTGGACATCCCAGGTAGGCTCCGGTGATGGCCACCATGCGCCCAGCGACCGGGAACATCACTGGGAAAGATTCGCCCCCGAAGTATGTCTTTTTGAGTTCCGCTTTCATTCGGGGGATGACCAGCTCCGGATCCAAGAACCAACTTTCAACTTCCGAGGGAGACATATCGAGAAAAGACGCGCCTCCATTTGGGGATGCAGGGATGCGCGCCTGAATCGTGGCGCGATCAGTGGGCTCTCGATTCCACCAGGCCTCGACTCGTTGTTTCGCCTCCGCGATGTTCTCCTTATAGACAGACATTTTGCTCGATTTTGCGCCTAATCCTTAATGTCTGCTACCAATTCAGCGATGGTGACCACAGAGCCGCGTTTAATTGACTCTTGGGCCGCAACCCCTACGACGACCGACCAAAAGCCTTCCTCGACAGTCGCAGTGTTGTTGGGTATCCCTTCGATGTTGTCGATAAACTTCACATGTTCGTAGAAGGTCGAGCCATTATGCCCGCTCTCCTCGATGTAGGGTGGGTAACAGGGGTTGCTAATTCGCGAAGGCTGCTTCTCTCCACGGAGAACTTCCAAATAGGTTTTTGGGCGCGGAACATGCAGAGAATCTTCTTTTTCATAGGCTTTCAAATAGCCTTCTTTTCCGCACACGGTAAGCTCTTCGTAGAACATCGGGGCAAACATGCACAAATTGAAACTGGCCTGAACCCCATTTTCGTATACTACGCTGACGACGGCGTTGTCGATGATGTCAGATTTTTCTCCCTCGTATTCAAATTCCTTGAAGTTGACCGCCATACTTCCACTAGCAAACACACTGGCTGGTCTGGCACCAGCAAACAAATTTAGCAGATCGAAGTAATGGCAGCATTTCTCGACTAGCGTGCCCCCAGAATATTTGCTGAACTTGTTCCACTGATTGACTTTATCCAGGAAGGGCATGCGATGTTCAACGATGTTGACCATCCTGATATCGCCGATAGATTTGCGCTCGAAAGCTTCATGGATTGCTTCGACATACATGGATTTATAGCGGTATTGCAACCCAATTTGCAGGATGGCGGGATAATCTCTGGAGAGTTTAAGGATCTCGTGCGCATCCGCCACCGTGGTTGCCATTGGCTTTTCCAAGAAAATGTGCTTGCCGGATTCCATCGCCACGCGCAGCACTTCGAGGTGCGTGTAATTCGGGGTAGTGATGATCAGTGCATCAGCCTCAGGATCGTTGCAAGCAGCCTCTAGCAAGTCGTAAACTTCCAGAATTTTGCCTGTGTTGAAACCAGCAAATGTCTTTTGGGCTAGCGCTATTGAGCCAGGGTTTACGTCGTACACGCCGTGAATAGACGCGCGACCCTCGAGCATCGTGACGTAGATATGCTCGTTTCCATTGAGCCCGCAACCGATCAGATTGAATTTGTATTTAGGTTCCTCCAAAGCGAAAAGATAGCGATCTTTTTCAGATAAGTAGCTGAAGCGAGGATCGAGGGAAAAGGCTCGCGATTTGAGCTCTTTACCACCTGTCATTGGTCAGTTTCCTTTCAAGTAATGATAAATACTTGCCACAGAGTGCACAGAGTTTAAATATAATTACATTATTCTCCGTGTGCTCTGTGGCTATTGTTTACTCGTATTGCGTTTTATCCCAGAAATTGGTAAAGATTTGAATACCTTTATCTGTATAGGGATGCTCGAAACCATCCTTGTACACTTGCAAACCCGCGGTCACGATATCTGCACCGGCTACGGCGGCATCGGCAATCTGACGGGCATTGCGGACCGCTGCGACGATCACCTCGGAATCGAAACCATAGTTATCGCGGATGATCATTACGTCATCGATGAACTGATGGATATCTTCGGCGTTTGATTCCTTCCAGCCAATAAACGGTGAGATATAGTAGGCTCCTGAGCGCATGGCTTGCAAAGCTTGCATGGCGGAAAAGATCAGCGTGCAGTTGACGCGAATGCCTCTTTCCGTAAGTGTTTTGATAGCTTTGAAAGCCGGCTCCACGCATTGAATTTTGATCACAAAATTGGGTGAGATCGCAGCCAGTTTTTCGCCTTCCGCGACCATGGCGTCAGGATCCATGATATGGGGATTCACTTCCACCGACACGGTTTTGTCCGTGCCCTCCACCAGGGCGGCGATATCTTTGACGGCTTCCATAAATGTTTTACCGGAAACCTGTACGTGGCGCGGGTTGGTGGTGATGCCATCAATATCAAATGTGTCGAGGGCATATGCGATTTCATCTGCGATCGCACTGTCAAGAAAGAATTTCATAAATTGACTCCAAATGAATTTTCGTCATTGCGAGGAGCCCAGAGTTTGCGAAAGGGCGACGAAGCAATCTCCAATTTAGGGAGTCAGATTGCCTCGCTCGCAATGACAGAGAGATAGATTATTTCATGCCGGTTGTCGCGATTCCTGTGGTGATGTTCTTTTGCAGGAAAGCAAAGACCACCGTAATTGGCAGCAATGTCAACACCGTCATAGCCAGGATCAGGTGCCATTGCACGTTCAACTCTCCTTGAAACGAGTTCAACCCAACTTGTAGGGTGAACATCTCGCTGCGGCTGAGCACGATCAGCGGCCAAAGGAAGTCGTTCCAGCGCCACATTACCGAGAAGATGGTCAACACGGCCAGAGCAGGTCGGGCAAGGGGCATAATGATCTGGGAGTAGATGCGCCATTCGCTGGCCCCATCGATGCGAGCTGCATCAAGTAACTCGTCGGGGATGGTTAACATATATTGGCGCAGCAGGAACATGCCTGTAGGTGTCGCCGCGCCGGGGATGATGACGCCCAGCAGGTTATTATTCCAACCCACTTTAGTAATGACCAAAAATACGGGCACTAAGACCACTGAAAGCGGCACCATCAATGTACTGATCATCACCAGGAATATGGTCGTGCGTCCGCGGAACTGGTACTTGCTCAGCGCGAATGCAGCCATGCTGTTGGTCAGCAATGTCAATATGGTAGCAAAGACGGTGACGATGACGCTGTTCATGAGATAACGCGCGAAATTAAAACTCTGGACCCCTTCGATGTAGTTGTCCAAGTTGAAGGAAACAAACTCTACGGGTTCAGTGTTCTCGAGCCGCACTTTGATGACCTCTTCTGGATTCTGGGGGTCGATCAACTGGCGCTCCAGGCCAACTCGGCGTTTCTGAGCGAGCGTAACGACGGTGCCATCCTCCAGTGTGGCTTGGAAGAGGGGCAGAGGTTCCTCGAAGCCTTCCACTTCTACCGTCTCTTGTTTGTAAGGTAAAAGCCGGGGGGGAAATTTGACCACCTCCCCTGAGGTCTTGAAGGAAGAAAGCACCAACCATAGAACCGGCCCAAACATGACGATCACGCCCAAACTGAGATAGGTGTAGGTCAGCATGTCGGTTATGTGGAGTTTGTCCGTTCCACGAGTGCGTGTGAAAAATCTCAATATCCTGCTCATCTGACACCCTCCTCCTCGCCACGCACAACTTGCTGGATCAAGGTCAAGATAATTAGCACGCCGGCCATAAGCAGTGATGCTGCGGCGGCCAAACCAAATTGCCGGCTGGGGCTGGCGAAGCCTTTACTGTAGATGTACTGCACCAGGTACATCGTGGCGGTACCTGGTCCTCCGCCCGTGAAGGCAAAGACCACGTCGAATATCTGAACAGCTCGTATCAGTGATAGTACCAGCACCACGACCATCGAGGGCATCAGCAAGGGTAAGGTGATCTTGAAAAAGGCGTTCAAATTGTTAGCCCCATCGATGGATGCGGCTTCATAGAGATCGGCTGGTATGGCCTGCAAGCCCGCTAACAAGATTAGGGTGTAGAAACCCATATAGGCCCAAACGCTGATGATGATCACCCAAAACCTGGCCCATTGGGCATCGACCAGGAATGGTACCTTATCACCCCCCAGGCCGGTAATGATGCCGTTGAAGAGGCCGTTTTCTTGTAAGACCCACTTCCAGATTAGAGCAACAACGATGGGGGACAGCAAGACTGGGTAGAAAAATACACTTCGGAAAAAACCGCGCGCTTTGATCTTTCCATTGAGTGCCACCGCAGTGACCAAAGAGGTCACAACCATCAGTCCAACTTGGAAAACGACGTACCCGGCGGTATTATAGATCGATCGCCAGAATAAATCCTCCCGGCAAGTATTGGGATCAAAGAAGTTTTCGCAGGTCAGGAGTTGCTCGAAATTTGCGGTCCCAACCCAGGTCCGTTCTGCAGGGAAGAATTCTGTTCCTCCGGTAAAGGCATACACAAAGTTGAGCAGCATGGGGAAGAGGATAAAAATGCCAAAGATTAGCAAGTTCGGAAGCACAAAGACATAAGGCATCCTGCGCAGGCCGATCCATCTTTGCAGCGTGCCAAAGATCAGATCAAAGAGCCAGACGAAAAATGCGGAGGTGGTATAGGTCAATTGCTCCCAGATATTCTTGACTGTTTTTCTTTCTGTTTGCACTGTCATATGCCGGAACCCCAATCTGTAGGGGCGCGTCAGACCTGGAATTCAAATCCTGAAAATCAGGCCGATTCTGCGCCCCTACAAATACTGAAATTAGAATCTTCTGACAATCCTCACGTGCAAGATTTTATCCCTTATGTGTCATCCTAAGCTGCCGTAGGCGAGCGAAGGATCTGAAAGCTTGCCAAGATAGATTCTTCGCCCCTTTGGGGCTCAGAATGACACAATATTGGATAACCCACATGTGAAGTTACTACATTCAGAAGGAGACCACTAGTGTCTATCCACCGGCCTCGGCGATGGCGTCATCGATATCCTGTTGCAGGCGCTCGAGGGCCTCGTCCAGGGTCAGTTCGCCGGTCAAGTATTGGGCAATGCGGTTGGCGGAGTTGCGGTAGTAGGCAAAGGCATAGGGATGCACGTTGAGGCCAACAGCCTGATCCATCAACTTGGGAACTTCGGCGGTATAGCCAGCCAGAGCGCCCAGCACGGATGCGTTGTCAGTATCAAAGTCGATGCCAGCGTCAGCCGCGCCCTTGTGGGCGGGCAGGGCCAAAACCTGAGCGGAAAATGCCGCGTAGTTCTCTGTCTGGATCAGGAATTCAACCAGCTTGGCAACTTCTTCGGGATATTCGGTGTCTGCGAAGGCTACCACTGCGCCACCACCTGCCACACCCGTGGATCCGCCATCCCCAGTGGGGTTGGCTACCACGGCCCAGTCGAAGGCATCATCGACGTCAGAAGCAACGCCGTTGATCTGCCAGGAACCAGACATGCACATGACCAGATCGCCGCTCTTGAACCAATCGATGCAGCTGTTCAGGCTGTCGCCCACCAGCCAGACCTCAGAGGGCGTGATGGCATCATCGTGCCAACCCTTGATCACTTCGGCGAAAGCGCCAAAGCCAGGCTCGTTCACCAAGAAGTTACCATCCTCGTCAATCAGGGTGGCGCCCATGCTCAAAGCGGGGCCAGCGTAGCGGTGCCCCGTGCGATCAACAGAAATGGCGTACTCAACGCCGGTATCCTCGGCAACGGCCTTGGTGGCCGCAGTCCAGTCTTCCCAGGTAGCATCTTCGCCGGGCAGGTCAACTTCGGCCTGCTCGAAAAGGGTCAAGTTGACGTAGGGGCCGGTCACTGTGAAGGCATCGGGGTATCCACCATGTCCCAGGGCTTCCAGAATTGGTTCGGGGAAGTTCTCTTCATAGAATGCGACATCACTCAGATAATCACGCAGGTCAAGCAATTTGCCGCTGTAGGCGCCGAAGTTGGTGATGCGGGCAAGATCAGGTCCTTCACCAGTCTCGACCTGGACAGGAAGCTGCTCGTCAATGGTGGCATAGGGCACCACGTCCAATACAACTGTGATGTCCGGATTCTCTGCCATGAAGGCATCTACCAGGGTCTGCATCACGTCCGCCTCGTTGCCATCCGCATAGTAGGTAAAGCGGATCTCAACAGGCTCCTGCGCTGCAACTGCGGATACAGCCAGGGACAGAACGAACACAGCAACTAAAATCCAGGAAACTTTTTTGAGATTCATTTGTCTTCTTTCTCCTTGCTAGGGTCATTTAGATAATTTAACGGATCGTGCACTACTGCGATTTGACTTTGTCTTATAAAAATCACCTCCTTATATCAATTGCACTATGGGTAGATCGAGCATCATAGATAGGGCAAATAATTCATCCTTGAAATCTCCATACGTAATGGAGATATGATGTTCCAGCCCTTGATCTAATATTGCGTTGAACACATAATGTGCAGGATTATCGAGTTTCAGCAAGCCTGATGTCCCCGAAAAACTTTGCGGGGCACGGATGATCTCACCCGACCCAACGACTAAGCGATATTCGCCGCTGGCTTCGCTCAACCGGGCGATGGTAACTACCCCAGGTTTGAGAGGAAATTCCATCAATAGGGGAAGCTGCCGATTTGAATGAATTGTGACGCGTTTCTCCGCTTGGGGGTCCGCCATCGAGAGGGGTGCCAAACCACAATGCCAGAGCACCAGTGCGTCCCACTCTTCGTCAATAGAAACCATATCGGTGCCAAAGGCCTGGCTACCGCTGATCGATTGCAAGATAAGCTGCGTGATGGTGCCGTTGACATCCACTTCGCAACTGCAAGGGATCATCTCGTTGGAAAGCATCGACATAGCCCCGCAGGCCGCGCAGCCTAACTCGGTGAAAAATTCTGGCCAGCAACGTACAGCAAATCCATTTAAGCCTTTTTGGCTGGCCAGATCTTTGAGTGTGAGATAAGTGCTCAACGATCCGTGAACTGCATCGAAATCCATTTCGGCAAGATTGCTGACCACGCCGGCCAATTCATCCCTGACAGGTTGAGTGCTGACAGGCTCGACTTTTCTTGCTTTGGCAAAAACGTCCTCCTGGAGATCGAGCTGCACGACTTCTAGTCCGAAGATCTTCTTGATCTCCGCGGGCCGAAACAGGCAAGTCTCAAATCCATCAGGATTTTCACCGACGCGGCCCAATTGTGCGCTTCGAAGGATGCGTCGCGCCCTTCCAGCTCGGGCATGGGCGATGACTTTTTGTAGCGCTGAGGGGTCATCGGGGGCAGCATAAACATGACCATACTTGATCCCAGCTCGAGTTAGGGCATGCCCAGCCAGGTTGATTCCACAGAAGGAATTCAGTCGCAGGCGACCTCCGGTATGGGGTTCGGGCACCGCCCATAGGAAGATGGGAGCCTCCAGCCCTTGAGAGAGCTCCGCCGCCATGGAGCTATCGGCGAACGTAGCCTGAAAAAGGATCACTAGATCGATGTCAGCCTCGCGCAGCTCTTCGATGGCCATCTCAACGCCGCTGGAGTCTGTGATCAGTTCATCCGGTCCGAGGATTTCAACGGGGAGGTTGGTCAGACCGCCCCTGGCAGCAGCAGCCATCTGTTCGGCATACGGAATGTCGAATGTTGTCCGAGCTATGGGGATGAAGGCAATTTTGGGTTCACTCATAAAGAATCAGGCAACTTCTTTGCGCTGATAGAAGAAATCCATCAAGGCCAGGGCAGAGGCACCGATAACGCCGGCGCGCCAGCCAAAACTGGAGGGTTCGACGATGACATCATCACCCAGGCCGCTGAATGCGGTTTGGCGCATGACCTGGCAGGCTATCGGCCGGATGAGATCGTCTCCCTGGGCGAAGACGCCACCCAGGAGGATCATTTCTGGATTTAGGATATTGACCAGATTAGCGAAGGCAATCCCCAGATAGTGGCCCTGTTCGGCGATCATTTGTGACGAAATCTGGTCGCCATCACGCGCGGCAGCAAAGATCCTTTCAATCGGTTTTGCTCCACCCATGTCAGCCAGGTACTGTGCCAGAGCGCTATTTGGATGTTCATTTGCCAGTTGAGTAGCTTTGCGCACGATAACGGGTTCTGTCACCAGGGTTTCCAGACAGCCGGTTTGACCACAGCGGCAGGGCAGGCCCCCTTCAGGGACCATGATTGTGTGACCGATTTCTCCCGCTCCTGCTCCGCTGCCTCGAAAAACCTGGCCGTTGACCACGAAGCCAGCGCCGACGCCAATGCGCCCATAGACGAAAGCCAACACATTGACACCGCGCCCAGCCCCGAAGAAGGCCTCGGCAATGGCCATGGCGCGTACGTTATTGTCAACGGTTACCCGGATCCCAGTTTTTTCTTCTAGGATGGCACGAATGTTGACGTTCTGCCAGCCCAATCGGGGTGCGAGCACATTCAGACCCAGGTCGTGATTGACGAGCCCGGAGGCTCCCACCCCGATGGCCAGAATATTCCACCTGTTGATTTCGGTAGCCTGAAGAAGCTCTTCAATCGTAGCGGCGATGTTATCCAGAACTTCGGACGCCGGGGCTTTACGCTCGAACTCGACAATGCGGTTATCGATGAAATTGGTGTGTAGGTTGGTGATCGCGACGCGATAGAGCCCAATGCCGATGTGTACCCCAATCGCGTAACGCGCATCAGGGACCAGGCGCAACATTCTGCGCGGCCGCCCGACTCCGCGCTTGTTTTCTGGTTCGGTCACAGGGGGCTCGATCTCTGTGATGATGCCCTGTTCGATCAGCTCATTTGCAAGATTGGTTACAGTCGCTGACGAAAGGGAGGTGAGTTTAGCTAATCCCGCCCGTGATAGTTGATTCTCGTAGAGCAAGCTCATCAAGATGGCTTGTAAGTTATGGGCTTTGACCCGATTGAGATTGCTCCCCGAGATCCTTTGTGTCGGCATATGAATTATTTTTTTAAATCAATAAAATAATTATTGGATAAATTTTATACCCTGTAACAGCCGCTGTCAATAGGGAAGGGCGAATTTGGTGGAAATTTGTCATTGCGAGCGTAAGCGTAGCAATGACTAGAATAGCAGGGTGGGTTTGGCCCTAAATGTGTTTTCCTTGTATACTTGTCCCATGAATAGCGAGCTTCCCATCGTACAAATCGATTTGCCAACCGGGTTCATTGACCTGGGTATGGGCAACCCGGATCTTTCCTTGTTGCCGCTGGACTCAATCCAACAGGCTGCGAATTCTTTTTTTGCCAAACACGACCCGCGCCCCTTACAGTATGGGGTAGAGCAGGGGGATGGTTTTTTCAGACGAGCACTGGCTGATTTTCTGACCAAAAACAGCACGTATCCCGTCGAGCCAGAGTCCTTGTTCGTGACGAGCGGTGCTTCCTCGGCGTTGAACCTGATCTGCAACCTCTATACCCGCCCAGGTGATGTGGTCTACGCCGAAGAGCCTTCGTATTTTCTGGCGCTGCGAATTTTCGAGGATTTGGGGTTGCGCGTCGTTCCCATCCCCATGGATGAGGACGGCCTGCTCTTAGACGCATTGGAGGAAAGGCTCTCGAAACAGAAACCTAAGCTGGTTTATACCATCCCCACATTTCAGAATCCCAGTGGCAGAACGCTGATAGAAACGCGCCGGCGCAAATTGGTCGAATTGGCTCAGGATCATGATTTCTTGGTGGTAGCCGATGAGGTCTACCATCAGCTTTCCTATGGCAAAATGCCACCCCCGCCGCTGGCTCTATTTACCAACGAGGTCGAGCAGGTCATCTCGGTCAACTCGTTTTCCAAGATCCTGGCCCCTGGCCTGCGCCTGGGGTGGGTCCAGGCGCACGAGAATGTGATTCGTAGATTATCAAGTTGCGGAATGCTTGACAGCGGCGGCGGGATGAACCCTTTTACCTCAGCGGTTGTGCGGTACTTGATTGAAGCTGGCAGCCTGGGTGAGCATGTCGCTGCCCTCCAGGGGGAATTCAAATCACGACTGACAGTGATGGATGAGGCGTTGCGGCGTTACATTCCCGATGCAGAATACACCCGCCCTGGGGGCGGCTTCTTCTTCTGGGTGCGGCTCCCTGATATGGATACGGCAGTTCTGCGCTCAAAGGTAAAGGAATTTGATGTCGACTATCGTCCCGGGGCTTTGTTTTCTAGCGAGAATGGAATGAAGGATTATGTTCGTTTGAGTTTTGCAGTATATGGTGCGCAGGAGATCGATGAGGGGGTCAAACGTCTGAGCGATTGTTTGGCATTGAGGTAACACTTCAACTCAACAAACAGGCGGGTTATTTTGATGAATAAACTCGGATAATTATGGTAATATTTGGGCATAAAGGAATATCCTATGCCCAAATTAAAAACCTATCGATTATTCATCAGTCATTCATGGGATTACCACGATTCCTATGAACGGCTAGTCAATATCCTCGATGGGGCGTCGAATTTTGATTGGTTCAACCATTCGGTCCCTAGAGATGAGCCCGTTGTCGACCCAAATGAAGAAGTTGGCAAAAAGGAGTTGCTACACGAATTGGAGGAGCAAATTCAGGGCGTTCATTGCGTGCTGGTCATCGCCGGGATGTATGCCACGCATAGTTATTGGATAGAGAAAGAGATCAAGGCATTTATGGATTTCGAAAAACCAATCATCGGAATCGCACCCTGGGGACAGGAGCAGTTGCCCCTGGTTGTCAAAGATGCTGCGACCGAAATGGTTGGCTGGAACACTGAATCAATTGTTGGAGCAGTTCGTAAACATTCGATACGACGGATAGGGTAGGGAGGAAGTTGCCGAATAAGTTGTGGGGAATTTTCAGTGATTTATAAACAGCATTAGGAAGTGGATAACCCCCAAGGAAAATATCGGCAAAATAGAAATGTCAGTTGAGCCAGGGAGGAGGTCCCTGCGGCCGCTTGACAAGCCCAGGCAAAATAACTATAATGCTTTCGATAAGTATCATTACCGAAAACATAAATTCTTAATCCAGATCCTGCCCTAGGTGTAAATATGACCATTTCGCAAGTAATTGCTGCCTATGTAGATAGCGTCAAATTAGCACGCAGTGATAATACTGCCCTTACATACACCAAAGCGATGCGCGTATTTGCAGAAATCCTTTCACAGAACGGCCACCCCCCCGATGATTCGAAAATCGGTCAGCTCAATGAAGACGCCATCCTGTGGGCTATTTCTGCGATGAAAGATTTTGCACCTGCTACCGAACGTTTATATCTGACTGCGGTGACCGGCTTTTACGAATACCTGGCAGCAGAACAACTCTGCGATGTCAATTTACCTCGTTTGCGCTTACTGATCAAGCAGCGTGCGCGTCGCCCAGGCCAGCGTTTGCCTCAATTTCCTCGTGATGACATCGAAAAAGTACTACTATACGCATTAAATCTGGCCGATATGCCTGCTGAAGACGGGAATCATCGCCTGCGTGACCTGCGTGACCGGGCATTTTTGCTGGTTTTGGCAGATACTGGCTTACGGGTGCACGAAGCCTGTGCCCTACGGCGTGGTGACATCGACTGGAATGAGTCGAAAGCGCTTATCATTGGCAAAGGAGATCAAGAGGCAGTTGTGCGCTTCTCAACCCGGTCGCTCAATGTCCTCAAAAACTACCTTGACGCGCGCGTGGCGTTAGATGGAGCCTCAGGGCGCCCCCTGACCTCCCTGCCCCTCTTTGCTCGGCACGATAAAGGGGCTGGTAAGAAGGTATTACCGGTCACAACAACAACGGGTCGCAATATCGTACGCCAGCGCGTGCGTGAAGCCCTGGGAGAGAAAGCTGTCGGAACGATCACTCCACACTCGTTTCGTCATTATTTTGTGACAACCATCTTAAGGGGTTCGGGCGGCAATCTCAAATTAGCCCAAAAGCTAGCGCGGCACAAAAATATTGCCATCACCCAAAGATACGCCCACCTGGCAGATGACGAGCTTGATCAGGGATACTTTGAGATCTTTGACCGAAACCTGGGATGAAGGAATATATTTGAAAAGTGTTATGATATTCACATGACCCAACTCGATATCTTTGACTCCCCCTCCTCCCAATATGATGACCTTGATGGACTTCTGGATGCGATCAATAGCATGCATGATGACCCTCTAGCGAATGCAGGCACAAACATCGTGATCAGCCGGGGCAATCCCCAGGCAGAAATCCTGATCATTGGTGAGGCCCCCGGTCCCCAGGAAAACATCCAGGGCAAACCCTTTGTCGGGCGCGCCGGTAAATTGCTTGATGATATCCTGCGAGCCGTAGATTTCGACCCCGATAAGGATGTCTATATCTCCAACTCGGTGTTCCGCATGCCGCCCGGAGACGGTGGTAAAGCCTTTCGCAAACCGACCAACCCAGAGATCGAATATTATCGCCCCTTTGTTGGGGAGTTAATCCGTATCATGAACCCCAAGATCTTACTCCTCACGGGCAATGTGGCTTGCTATTCTGTGCTGGGCCAAACGGGGATCACAAAGCTGCGCGGCACTTGGATTCAGCAGGCCTGCTGGGTTATGCCTATTTTCCATCCCTCTTATTTGCTCAGGAATCCATCGAAGTAACCGGGCTCGCCCAAATCGCTCATGTGGGATGATATTCGTGAAATCCGCAAGAAATTTGATGAACTTCTAAACCAAAACGCAACCACAGATCAATAGGATATACGCAGATACCTGTTGGGAGTATCTGATTTGCGTTACGGGGGTTATTGCTACTACTTGATTGGTTGAAAACATAGTGAAAGCATAGAAAATGTCTCAGAACTCCCCTAACCCAAAAGCTATTATTCGGAATTATCTCACCATAGTGGGCCTGTACACCCTATCAGCTTCGCTGATCTGGGGCGTTAACACGCTCTTTCTACTGGACGCGGGTCTGGAGATTTTCGAAGTCTTCATCGCCAACGCTGTGTTCACCGGCAGTATGGCACTCTTCGAAATCCCCACCGGCGTATTAGCAGATACGCGCGGCCGGCGAGCATCCTTTTTGTTGAGTTTGGCCGTGCTGCTGCTGGGAACCCTTGGCTATGTCGGTGTTGCAGCTGTCCAGGGAGGCTTAGGGTGGTTTGTGGCCATGTCGATCGTGCTCGGCCTAGGCTACACATTCTACTCGGGAGCGATGGAAGCCTGGCTGGTCGATGCCTTGAACACTAGCGGGTATGAGGGCAAACTCGATACAGTCTTTGCGCGTTCGGCTATGGTCTCCGGCGCAGCGATGTTGATCGGCAGCATTGGTGGCGGACTGCTTGGTGAACTTGATTTGTCAGTGCCTTTTCTGGCGCGGGCGGGGTTACTGGGAATGGTTTTTGTCTACGCCTTTCTCGCTATGCACGATATCGGCTTTACTCCGGTAACAGCAACCTTATCCACGCTGCCCCAAGAGATGCGCGCCGTAGCGCAAGCCAGCATAGCCCATGGTTGGAAACAGTCTGAAATCCGTTTGCTGATCCTGGCAGGTGTTGTTCAGGCGACACTGTTGGCCTGGGGATTCCACGCCTGGCAGCCTTATTTCCTAGACTTGTTGGGGCGCGAGGTCACCTGGGTGGCCGGTGTGATCGCGGCGCTGATCTCGATAGCAACCATCTTGGGAAATAGTATTGTGGAGTGGGCGAGCAAGTTTTGTGGGCGTCGAACAACGTTGTTGCTGTGGGCGGCGGGGATTTCGTCCGTGGCAATCGTGGGAGTGGGGGCCGCCAATTCGTTCTTGATTGCGGTGGGATTGTACCTGATCTCCATGGTCGCGTTTGGTGTGATCACGCCGGTAAAGCAGGCCTACCTACACCAGATCATCCCCTCCGAGCAGCGCGCCACAGTGATCTCATTTGACTCGCTACTAGCCAGCGGAGGTAGTATGCTCGGTCAGGGTGGATTGGGATATCTATCACAGTTTCGCTCCCTCTCCACAGGTTATGTTTTTGGCGGGCTCACAACATTGCTGGCATTACCAATCTTATTCGTACTGCGCCGCATGGATACAGATACAGATTACATTGTTGGTGAAGCTGGCCAGGGCGGCGTCTGCGCTGCCCAAGGGTTGCCTGAGGTGGCAACTGTCGACGCGAAAGCGCGCCAGGCTACCTGACGGCCTACGACCCCGTGCTTCCGTAATGCTTCAGACCAAATAGCCACACCCGATACCCTACAACACAAAGTACGAATGCAGCGAAAGGTCCGGCAAATGCCAGGTACGGGGATATATCATGATCCAGGACAAAACCTGCCGGATAGTAGGAAGCCAACCCAAAGGGAATGACAAAGGTCAAAAGCACCCTGACCACATTGGGGTAGATGGTGAGTGGGTATTTGGCAAATTCATGCAGCTCGAATACGACACGGGTCACCGGAATCGAATCCATGATCCAAAACGATGAGACGCTGGTGATCAAATTCAATGAAAAGAAGATCACCCCACCACTGACAGCTGCCATCCCCAAGTATAGGATCGTGCCAAAGCCCCAATCCATCCCTAATGTCAGATAAGAATTGATCACCAGGAACAGGCCTACGACGAAGTGTCCCAGTCCGTCATGATTGAATCTATCCGCCAGCAAATGGAAAAGTGGGTTGATTGGACGGACCATCAGGCGATCGAAATTCCCAGAGCGGACATATTCCCAGCCTAAGGTCCACAGGTTATCGGCAAACATATGGTTGAGCGCTTGCGCCAGCGTGATCAGTCCATAGATCAGCCAGATCTCAGCAAGTTTCCAGCCATCCAGAGCCGGGATCTGCCGCATGACTACCCAGATCGCTAACAAGCTGGCTGCCTGCTGGGCGATGGTTGATACAGACCCGATCAAGAAATTCATGCGGTATTCCAACAAGATCTTGAGGCGGTTTTTGAAAAATAGCCAGTAAAGCGCCAGATATCGTCGCATGATCAGCCCCCTTGAACGGTCACTTTGCGCACCGAGATGCGGAAGACCAGTCGTGACAAAATCACAAGCACAACCAGGTAGCCGGCCTCGATCAGCCAAATGCGGGGCATTTCGCCCAACGGAGTGATCCCACTGAGCAACGAAACCGGGACATAAAGCGCGTAGGAAAATGGCAGGGCCATCGTGATTTGCTGCAGCCAATCGGGCATAATATCAACAGGTAACAAAGCCCCACTGAAAAACGTAGCGATGCTGAAGCGCAGCGTATTCAACCCCCACACCTCTGTGCTATAAAAAGCCATACATGACAAAATCCAGTCAAAGCAGAAGACCACCGCGCTGCCCAAGATCACCGAGAGCAGAAATGCTCCCCAAATTTTGGGATCAGTAGGAAGTTGGAACCGGTACATCAGCCAGCCCACGATTACCAGGGGGATTTGGGTCATGAAGGCCGCGCCGACCTCAGCGATACTGCGCACATAGGTAGCCACCTGAAAATCCACCGGTCGCAGTAGCTCAATGCCTACCTGGCCTTGCCGCATCAGGCTGCCAAAATAAAGGATTGTATCGGTGCTGTGCACAGCAGGCAGAAAGATCTGCGCCAGGATGATGTAATTCAGGGTTTGTTCTACCTGCAACCCGCCAATAGCTGCCTGGTCGCCACTGGCATATACGGCGGTCCAAAATGAGACCAGCACTACCAAAGCCACCACCGAGACAAAAAAATGCATCCATACCCAAATGCTGTACGCTAAAAACAGCTTTGGGACCATGGCCGCAAATGCCGCATAGATGCGCAGTTGACGGGCGGCTGTCTTAAACACGGGCTTGATCTCGCTCCAGTGCGCCGCGGTAGATTTGCTTGACGATCATGGCCAGATCCGGTTCGGCCAGCGAAAAATCGACCACCTCAACTTGGCCCATGACATCAGAAGCGACCTTGCTTGCGCTGGTTAAACTCCGGTCGAAGCGCAAGGTGATCTTGTTCTTCTCTTTTTGGATGACCTCTGCCCCTTCAGGTTCAACCAGGCTTTCAAAAACTATCCCCGTTTCGAAGGTGATTTCTCGGAACTTGCCGAAGCGCTCTTTGATCACCGACAAGGGTCCGTCATAGATCAGTTTGCCGGCATCGATGATGATCACGCGCTGGCATAACTCTTCGATATCTCCCAGGTCGTGGGTTGTCAGGATCACAGTAATACCCTTTGCCTGGTTTTGCTGGCGAATAAAATCGCGGATACGCTCTTTGACCAGAACATCCAGTCCGATGGTAGGCTCATCCAGGTAAACGACCTTGGGCTCGTGGATCAGCGTGGCGGCCAGTTCAGAGCGCATCTTTTGGCCCAACGACATCTGCCTGATAGGTACATGCAGCAGCTTCTCTAGGTCGAGGATCTCGGCGAATTGTTCCAGTAAATCCTTGTACCTTTGGGGTGGCACTTCGTAAATACGCGCCACCATGTTCAAAGACTCAATCAGGGCCAGATCCCACCATAGCTGGGTGCGTTGCCCAAATACAACACCGATTTCCCGCGCGTTGGCCACACGCTGACGATGCGGCACGCGCCCCAAGACACTTACTTCGCCCTTGGTGGGTTCCAGGATGCCAGTCAACATCTTTAATGTCGTGGATTTGCCAGCCCCATTGACTCCAATATAGCCCACAATCTCCCCGGCATCGACAGAGAAACTGATCCCATCGACAGCAGTGACTCTCTCATGGCGCGGCCTAACCAGGGCTTTGAGCGCTCCCATTACACCGGGGTCCTTTTTGGTGACCATAAATACCTTGGTCAGATGGTCGGTTTTGATAACTTGCATAAAGATCCTATTGTTAGTGACTCGCTGTGAACACAGGATTTACCATTCTACCCTGAACAATCGAGGAGGGAACTTTCCGAAAAATAAGGATAGCAGAGTGCTTGCACTCTGCTATCCTTATTTTTCGATTTCCAATTGTGGGTACTATTTGAATGCTTCCACGACCATAAATATTCGAATGATGAGAATCACAAGCGTAATAAAGTTCGTCACTAGCCAGAACTTGCTGATCTCTGAAAAACTCTGCATCAATTCTTTGATGTCATTTCCTTCTGTGGTGGCGATGCGCCTAAAGTTGTCCACAGGGAGATATATTGTGACTGCCATGACGACATAGATGACGCCCGCGATCAACCCCAACCACCAGTAGGAAAAATCACTGGTGAAAAACTTGAGCATCATGGCAGCACCAGCCAAGGCAATAAGGGCTGCTCCGACGGTTAGCCACTTTGCTAGCGAGCGAAAAACTTCGTTTTCTTCTCGTGAGAATTCGTATGGATCCATGACTGCTGTCTCCTTTTCCAAACAATTAGATTATCGAAATGACAATATTTAGCACAACGATGGCGATCACCAGGATAGAAGTGATTTTCCAAGCAAAACTAAGCTCGCCTAAGGCCGTGATCAATTCTGGAATATCCTGACCTTCCGTTGTGATGATCTTCTTCAAATTATCTGATGGGCGAAAAAAGAGAATGCCTACAGTAATCAGCACCAAACTGTGCACTAACCAGATCATAGAATTAAGTAGTGGTGCTGTCTTGAATATTGCCACTGTTTGGAATACCGCCGTTAGCCCTATGAGTACAAGCAGAACAGCTTGCGTGACTACTCGGATTGCAACAGATCGAATAAGCTTATTTTGTTCTTGAGAAAATTCATATTTTGACATTATATGCCTCCTAAACCATATGAGAGTTGATAGTTCGCAGATTGCACCCAGCCATTTATTCTCATTTGCCTCCTTTCATGCGATTCCAGGCTGGTATCCCTACTTTAAACTAAATAGATGAACGTATCTACAACACCGGAAACTAAATGTGTGCATATTTTGCTGTGACCGGTTTCCCGACCGAGTCACTCCGGCATGGTCAGGAGACCGGCCAAAGCTTAAAAATCAAGATTTTTAGACGCTTAGTTTACAGTGTACTACTATGATATTAGCAAATGAAATCCGCCTGTCAAGCAGGTTCCTCTGACCTACGGACAAGAGTACAGAAGAGAATTTGTGATTACACCGGTCGCGTAATCCCCCTCCCCTGCGCGTCTGAGACCCACACTTGGCTCGCAAACCGCTCAATGAAATAGCGGTCATGGACCACGGCCAGGATCGCGCCTTCGAATTGAGACAAAGCCTGCTCGAAGAGTTCGCGCGAGGGAATATCTAGATGATTGATCGGCTCGTCGAGCAGCAGGAAATTGCACCCCTGGGCGACCAGTTGCGCTAACATCAGTCGGGCGCGCTCGCCATAGCTCAAGTCAGAGACCCGTCGCAAGGGATCATCCTTGCTAAACAAGAAATAATGTAGAAAAGCGCGCGTTTCAGTCATGTTAAAAGTCGAAACCAACTGAATGGTTTCGACTGCGTTCTTCTCGGGATGCAGTGTTTCTTGCTCCTGGCTCATGTAGCCCAATTTCACGCTTCTTCCTAAACGCACTTCCCCACCCAGGGGCGCGATCCGGCCTGCAATCGTGCGCAGCAATGTGGTTTTTCCCGAGCCATTGGCTCCGGTGAAAGCAATCCGCTCACCAGCCTGTATGTGTAGATGCAGGTTCTCCAGTAAGGGCGGACAATCAGGGTATCCAATTGTGAGATCATTCAATTCGAGCACATTCTTTCCCAGGTGTTCGACCTGATTGAACTCGAGTTTGATCTGCCAGCCGGATTTGGGCTTTTCTATGCGCTCATCCGAATCGAGATAGCGCCGCAGTTTTTTCTCGCGGGAACTGGCTTTTTGAGCGACCTTTTTTGCATAGCGGCGCTTCCCTGGCTCACGTGACGTTGTGGTGATTTCCACATTGCGGGCCTGCTCTTTAGTTCGAGCGATATCACCCCGCATGCGGCGGATCTCGGCAACCTGGTCGCGATAGATGGCCATCAGATTATTGTGCTCACGCAAAACCTGTTCCAGGTAATCTGTGTACGTGCCGCTGTATTCACGCAGGGTCTGGGTTGCGGGGTTCAGATCGAGGATGCGCGATACTGTTCGTTCGAGAAAGGTGCGGTCGTGGGTCACGATCAAGGCTGCGCCGGGAAAACTTGTCAGCCAGCCTTCCAGCCATTCCAACATGGCGATGTCGAGATGGTTGGTGGGCTCGTCCAGAAGCAGCAACTGAGGATCAGAGAGCAGCAGCAAGGCCAAGGAGAAGCGTGTTTTTTGGCCTCCACTGAGAGATGCTGCAGGATGATCACTTTCGATGGAGGATAATTCGAGGGAATCTAATATGGCAGGTGCCATACCGGGGTCAATCTGGCCGAGGTGTTCGATCTTGGACAAAACAAGGTCGTACTTAGTCTGCAGTTTGGGTTGGTCTGGTTCCCTGGCCAGGGATTCCGCCAGGCGAGTTAACTCGCTTTGAAGCATGTTGATGTCCCCGGTGGCCTGCTTTATCAGTTGACTCACGGATACGTTTGGGGCGGGATCAAATCCCTGGGGCAGGTAGCCCAGCCTCAAATTGCTGGGCGTGAGCGTCACCTGCCCGGAATCAGGAATCTCTTCCCCCGTGAGAATCCGTAAAAGTGTGGTTTTTCCACACCCGTTCGGCCCAATCAGGCCAACTCGTTCGCCGGGCTTGACGCTGAAGGAGATGTCTCGCAATATTCGGTCGATACCGTAGGATTTGTTGATGTGATGAGCAGTAAGCATGGATGCTCCTGTAAAACTCAGTTTCCCAAGTGCCCCTGCACTTGGGTGGCCAAAGGGCGGAAGGATTACGCCCTTTGGCACAAAAAAACCGAGGGCAAAACCCTCGGCCTGAATACAAAGCTTGCACGTTTGGCGTGCTGGTAAGGTTTACCCGGATATACTTTGTGGTTCTACAGGTTGTCCGTCATTCCATTTGCTCCGTGCTGAAGCTGCTGGGATTATATCATAGCAGTTCCCAATTCCCATGGACTCCACTAAAAATTTGTGCTATAAAATCCCTCAAGTGTCAAATATTATTGATGGGTTTGTGGCTAAGTCTTAAAAAAGAGGTTTCAAATGACAGATTTCCTTAACCAGATTTATTATGGCAACAGTGTTAAAGCATGGATTATCGCGCTTGGTTTAATCGTCCTGTCGGTGATTGTTGGTAGGATCATTTATTGGGTGTTCAGCCGATGGTTAAAATTCCTTACTCGAAAAACCACATCTCAATTTGATGACATCCTGATTGATATGATCGAAGAGCCCATTGTTGCGGTCATAATTCTCGTTGGAATGCGCTATGCCACCAACCCGTTGACATTCAACGACGCAACGGAAACCTGGGTTGCGAGCATATTTGGCTTTGCCCTAACCCTAATCATAACTTGGGGTGTAGTGAGATTATATGAGGCTTACCATCTGGAATATTTTGTTCCCCTGGCAAAGAAAACCAAATCCGAATTAGATGATCAATTGCTGCCGATTTTAAAATCTGGGGTGAAGTTTATAGCTTATTCTCTCGGAATTGTCATTGGACTCAACAACGCTGGCTTCGATGTAGGAGCTGTTTTAGCTGGACTCGGAATCGGCGGTTTGGCATTTGCGCTGGCAGCTCAAGATACCGTATCCAATATTTTTGGCGGGATCACGATATTAATTCAGCAGCCATTTAAAACCGGCGATATGATCTTATTCAATGACCGTTGGATGAAAGTGCTCGAAATTGGAATCCGATCTTCTCGGCTCGAAGATTTCCTGTCTCAGCACTTTGTAACCGTTCCCAATTCGTCCTTTACGAACAGCGCTGTGACCAATATTACTGCGCATGCTGGGCATTGGGTATATATCCATCTAAAACTGGCTCCCGAGACAAGTTCGAATACGATCGAACAGGTTTTGGCGGGAATGAAAGAGATCTTCCTGAATAACGACAAACTCGAACCAGGATTTGAAGGTGCAGAGTTCTGGGATTATGTTGACCACGCATATGAGATTTGTAGTTGGTATCACGTAAGAAATTTCGACGATCGTTTTTCTGCCCGAACTGAAGTCAATCTCGCCGTAAAGAAATTGCTCGAAAAACTGGACGTCAAACTGGCATTACCTTTGGGCGACCTTAGAAATTAGACCCGAAAGTGATCAAAAAGAGGAGCAAGCAGCGCTTTGCGCGGGCTTGCTCCTCTTTTTGTTTTTACTCTACAATCACCCAATCGCTGGCGCTGCGACCGAAGACCTCAGGCGAGTACATCTCCTCAGCCTTGGCAGGTGGGACCACGAAAGTGCCGGGCGTTGTGGCACGGGCGATGTAGGTGTATTCGTAGACGCCGTCCCAGAGCAGTGAGGCGAAGGCCTCGGCGCGCTCGTCGCGCATATTCTGGTGCTCATACCAGGTGCCCCACCACCACCAACCACGTTGGTAATCAGAGCTTTCAGTATCCTGAGGGATGCTGCCCGAGACGGCCAATGCAGGGTTGACGATCTCTAAACCAGCGGGCAGCGGGTCGACCAGCGCGACATGATAGCGGCGGTTGTCAGCGACCATGGTGAGGCGTATTCGCACGCGCGCCCCGGCCTTGATGTGCCAGACGCCATCCTCGTCGCGCCAGACATCCTCGGGATCATCGACGGCTTCATACTCACGCTGGACGACAAATCCCATATCTAAGGGATCGAGCCACAGATCCGTAGGCGCATATTTCAAGCCCAGGCGATAATACAATCGCCCCACCCCATCTTTGCTGAGGATCAGGTCTTGGGTTTCTTCACTTGCGACCAAGTACCTCATGGGGATCTGCGTTTCGTGGCGTTCGGTGGAGTACCCCTCGTAGGTGTGTTCTCCGGCATAAGTCTCGCCCAGCCAGATGCGGGCTACAAAGTCAGGCGTTTGGGCTTCGTACGTGTTGAAGTAGCGGTCCAGCGCCAGCAGGACGAAGATATTCTCCTGGGTATTCTTCCAGCGACCGCGCGTACGATGGGCCAGCAGGCCGTTGACCAGCTTGGGGATCAGGTCGCTGTTGGGATCATCGGCGATCATAGCATCCAGCAAGACAGCGTCGGTGCGGCGGTTGGAACTGAGCAGCAAGTAGCTCTGATCATCATAGTACGTGGTAAAGTTAGCCGCGCCGGCGGTCTCGACGACGCGATTGTTGATGTACAGGCGAATCTCATCTAACTCGGATGCGTTATCGGTGTCTCTCAGCAGCACCTGCCAGAGCCAGCCGATGGCTTCCAGAGAGAGCCCTTCCAAGCCAGCCTCATGGTACAGGCCATTGGCCTTGACGGGATCGGGGTCATCCAGCAGATCGCGCACATAGAGGGCGTAGGAGCTCAAGATCCAGCGCGTGCGCTGGGTGTACCACCAGGGATAGTGGCTCTCGATATCCTGCAGGTAGTAGAGCACGTCCATGACCATTCGGTCAGGGACTTCGAAACCCTTGGTGATGGCGCGTGCCAGGGCATGAGCGACATGAATGGTGTTGAAGGGGATCGAATCCTGGCCGCGGCGCCAGTAGGGGAAGCCGCCGTCCCAGTTCTGCATCCCCTGAAGGCGTTCGATGTCCAGCTGCACTCGGGTCTCCATATCTTCGGGTGATGGCAAACCATCCGCCTCGAAGGTCTTCAGGACATCTCGCAGGGCAGCCACACCCAGGATGCGCGAGGATAACTGCTCCGAACATTCGTAGGGATAGGCCACCAGGTAGATCACGGCATCGGTGAGTGCTTGTAAGGCTGTGGCGGAGGTCTGGATCTCCAGGCCGCCGAACTGCGGATAAACGTCGTACGGTGGCAGAACAGGTTGTGCAATCGTCCCTTCATCCACGACTCCATAAGTGGCGAAGGCTTCGGTGGTGGCCGGGATGTAGACTGGTAAATCGATTTCAGCGGCATCGGAATATGCGCCGTTACCGGCGTTAACAGAAACAGCCGCGATCTGGAAGCGGGCGGTGCCCGCGTTCTCGGTGACCGATGGGAAGCGCACCTCGACGCGGTCGTTGGCTGGGACGGTCACGCGCTGGCCGGCCGCATCAGCAACCTCAGCGTCGGCAAGCTCAATGTCAGCAAGTTCGATATTTGTGGCCTGAACGACGACGTCGACGGTCATGTCGTCATCGGTCTGGTTTTGCAGCACAACGGGCAGCTCGAACCGGTCGCCAAAATTGAGGAAGCGCGGCGCGGAGGGACGCACCATTAGGGGCAGCCGTGCGGTTAGGTTGGCTTCGCCTGAGCCGAACTGTGCCCCATCGCTGTCGACGGCGACAACCATGATTCGATAGCGCGTCAGGTTATCGGGCAAGGATATCTTCACTACAGCCTGCCCCGCCGCGTCGGTGCGCACCTCGGGAGCGAATGTGGCTAAGGGATTGAAGTCTGAACGTACAGTGATTGCTGCGCCCTGCGTCTCTCCCCCACCTCGACCCTCGTCCATGTCCATCATTTCTTCCTCGGGCGCTGCTGGAAGTGCTTCGGTGGAAAGCTCTTGAACAAAACCATCGAAGACTCCCCCCGCTTCTTTCTCGACCGCACTGGAAGCGACAAGCTCCTCTCCATTACGAGCTGCCTCCGCCAGAGCCAGCGGATCGGTCAGTATGATGCTGGCGCGCCCGTAGGTATTGCTCTGATCGGCATAGCGATGGCGATAGAACACGGAGATGGGATCGGCCAGTTGATAGTTGGTCAAGGCTAAGATCGCCTCGTCGACCACGATTACGGAGACTTCTGCGCCGGAGACGGGCTGCCCGGCTGCATCTTTGAGTGCAACTGAAACGGTTGTTTCTGCACCAGGTTCGAGTGCGGTGACTTCGGGTGTGACGTCGAGCGCCAGGGTGCGTTGCTGCGGTGGGATGATCAGATTGAGATATCCGCTGGCATAGGCCGGGCGCGCCGGCGCATCAGGGACTTCATCCCCCTGGTCATCCACTCTCGGCGCAGAGCCGACCAAATCGACCTGGATATTAAGATTGGGGATATGGCCTTCTTCGATGGGGATTTGCAGGGTATACGTTCCATTTTCGATCAGGAAACGCTCGGTGTAGAGGATGCCACTGCGATTGACCGTCAGCAAGCCTTCGGCGGGGCTGAAGGGTGATTGCACCAGGATCTCGGCTACATCGCCGGGCTGGTAAGAGTCGCTGTCAGGGATTAGAGTAACTTCTTCCTGCTCTACTTCGCGGGAGGGTGGTCTTTGGCCGCCGCTGACCCAGCGGGTGATGCGGCTCATGTTCTGACGACTCAATTCATCGGTTACGATGGCTGTGATCTGGTAGCGGCCGCCGATGGTGGTATCAAAGGTGCAGGTGACGGGCTCGAGGGTCGAAGACAGATCACATTCCTGAAGGTCGACTTCTTCCTGACCCCAGCGGCCATCTCGATACATCCATTCCAAACGGGCAGCGGTGACTTCGATGGGCACACCGGAGCTGGCTTCGCCGTCCAGGTCAGCAACGATCATTTCAATATTTAGGGGATCCCCTCGCTCGACAAAATAACGTTCACTGCGCAGACCCACATAGAGGTCAGAAGGATGCACCAATAAACTTGTTGCCTGGTTCCAGGCCTGGCGGTTGACGTCCATCACAGAAGATTCCGCCATAATGCTTTGGGGTCTTTTATCCCCGGCTCCCTGGAAATCGATGCGTAGATAGTGTTCTCCACCAGCATCTGTTGTACCAGTGAAAGTCTCTGTCATGCTGCTCGAATATCCGCCTTCGGCGTCCCAGTACCACCAGGGGGTCCAAAACCCAAAGGAAAAATCTGGCCAGTTGGGGGGCGAGTAATTGGTCGGGGTCGAGGTCACCCACCAGGTGGTCTCGGCATTGGGCAAAGGGCCCCCGGCGAAGTAGGCCGCTTCCACGGCGACCATAGCATACTCGCCGATGAAGTACGGACCGGTGGTCTCGTTACGTGCGGCCACCTCGAACTCGGGCCGGCGAAATTCCTGGATCTGGAGGGAATGGTAATACTCTGTACCAGATAAGTTGTCCAGGCTGCCTAATGCGTAGAGCTGCAGTTGTGCGTAGCCAAGGTTGGCGTTTTCGGGCAGCGTGATCATGAAATCGAAGCCGCCCAGAGAGTTGACCTCGGCGTTGCCGGTGGCCAGCTCATTGCCCTGAGGACCGGTGAGCACGTAGTTCACCGAAGTGACCGAGTCGCCCACCAGGCCGACATCGCCATCCTGCTTTCCGCCCACACGGCGCAGCCAGCCTTTGAGATGGATCTCTTCGCCGGGCTTGTACATCTGGCGGTCGTCGAAGACATACCAGCGCAGATCATCGTAGACTGTGCGGCGATACCAGCTATCCCCACCCCAATAGTAGGTCGAGCGCGGCAGTAAGGCCTGGTCCTCGCTTCGCTCGCCAAGGCTCCCGACTAGATAGGATGACCCCGAAGGGGGATATTCAAAACGGGCAATGCCATCCTCGCCAGTGGAGGCCTCAAATTCCGGCGCATCGGAGGTGAGGGTCACGTCGCTCAGGGGTGATCCATCCTCCAAAGCAGTAGCCCAGACCACCATCTCGCTGTGATCGGCAAAGGCATCCAGGCCAATCTGCGTGACCTGCACCCAGGCGTGCACCGTCTCCCAATAACGGTCTTCCTGGAACAAACCTCGGGGCGGTTCGGCGATGACCACGAAGTGGCCGTACTCACCTTCGATGACGTCGCTAAAATCGATTCCCACTTCTGTGAGAATATCGGTCTGGATATCCAGCCTCTGGGTCTTGTCGACCACCTTGCGGCCGGGCGGATCGCTGGGCTTGTCTGTCTCGAAGAAACTGCGCAGGTAGGCCATATAATCGGGCCAGTCATCCGGCTCGACGGCGTATACTTTGACCTTGAGACGGCTGTAATTCATGGTGTACAGAGACAGGACGGGATCGGTTGATGAGGGGTCCAGGGTGACGAAAATATCATCTGGGCCGATCAAAAAGGGTTCGGCGGAATCGATCTTGAACCTGAGTTGCTCGTCCTCGCCCAGGGTTTGGCCGAACACGTCACGGATATCTCCGTCCACCGTGACCTTGTAGGTGGCCTGTCCCTGGGTCATGCCGCGGATCTCGATGATATTCACCAAAATATTGACTGCCGCGCCGGGTAGTTCCGGCTCGATTCTCAACATGCGTTCTTCGTAATAGGCCGGGTCAATGGGATTGTTAAACTCGATGAACAGCGGCTGCAAGGGACGGCAGACATCGTCCCACCAGGAACAGCCATGATCGACGATCTCCAAGGGCGCGTAGGTGTGGAAGCTGTACCCTTGCGAGGATTGGGTCACCGAAGGACCTTCGGCGGAGGGCGTCCCTGGCCCAATGGTCACGCTAATAGAGGTATCTGCCGGCAGCAACTGGTCGGAGAGGAAAGCCAGCCAGCGGCTCTCGCCTGCAGCACCTACACAGTAGCTGATCTCTGATCGTTCTGCGATCTCTTCTTCCGTGGCCAGGCGCACTTGAACGGGTTCACCTTCGGCAGTTACCTGAATGGTCTCCAGCACGGACGAAGGGTCGATGCGCTGGTCGAAGGCGATGAAGAATATAGGGTCCCGCGGCTGGGGATCGCCGGAGTGCGGGTAGTTGCGCTTCATGGTGACCGTCGGCGTGCTGAAAGTGAACTGGACCATTTCTTCTAATACGCCACCCGTTGCCGACGTGGTTCCTGCCGGGATGGTGACTGTGTACTCCGTGGCCATGGGCAGGCGGTCGATCAGCTCAGAGTCGAATTGGAAGTTGAGCGTCTTGGTGCCCAACCAGCGCCAGGTGCCTTGTAAAGAAGGTTCGATCTTCACTGGGACATCCAGCTCAGACAAATCCTGCAGGGTCCCCAGCGGAACCATGGGCTGGTTGAAAGTCACATTGACGAAGGGCGCGATGGGGATCTCCCCTTCCGGCGCGTAACGCAGTACTTCCAAGGGGCCAGCGATGATCTCATCGGGCTGTAGCGCTTCATCCGGTGGAAAAACTTCTGCGATGGTATCGCCGGTCAGCGGCGGGGGGATGACTTCGTCGGGAAGTTTGAAATCTACGGCGTCGTCTACCTCTTCAGCCAAATCTGGCAAGCGCGACAAAATGCGTTGGATAGCTTCTTCGGGCAGTGGCTCGCCGTAAGCAACCGGCAGCGGGACAAAGTCCGCTGGCGTGGCGGCGCCATCGCTGAGGGTGAAGGAGAACGGTTCTTCTTCGTCGTCAGTATCACCGTCGCCAACGTCGCCCAGAGATGAAGGCGACGCGCCTGCGGCGTCCCCTGCCCCTAAAGGAATCGGCTGCAGTGTGCCGTCATTCCCTGTTACTACGTCGGGGATTGAACAGGATACAAGCAACACCAGCAACATACCAAGGAGGATTGCTGGTTTCAGCCAACGAATAGAAGTGATTGAATTAGCCATCATCGGAGCCCTCCCGAACAATTCGTGTCATTGCGAAACCTGATCCCCGAAGGGGAGCCGAAGGGTGAAGCAATCTGCTCCTTTCGAGCTGGAGACTGCTTCGTCGGCCTGCAAAATGCATGCCTCCTCGCAGTGACAGTACACAAGGATATTATAGCGATAATGACGTCTGAAATGTGAAATTGGTTCCCCTACTTGTTTTGTTGCTCCAAGTTTTCAATTAATTGCGCCAATTTCTGCCTCGCCTGCTCAGCGTAAGGCGACTCGATAGCTTCAAAAATAGCTAAAGCCTTTTGTACGTACTCTATGGCCTTGCGCACTTCTCCCAAAGCTGCCCAGGCATTCCCCAGGTTGCCCAGATCTGCACTTTCGCCTTGGCGGTCGCCGATCTCGCGGCTGATTTCTAGCGCTTGCTCGTAATACACGATTGCCTTGCGCATTTCACCTAAAAACGCCCAGGCATTCCCCAGGTTGCCCAGGTTAGTTCCTTCGCTGCGGCGGTCGCCGATCTCGCGGCTGATTTCCAGCGCCTGTCCGTGATACTCTATGGCCTTGCGCACTTCTCCCAAAGCTGCCCAGGCATTCCCCAGGTTGC
>CAYWIC010000028.1:0-38340 GCA_964458115.1 uncultured Anaerolineales bacterium
CAAAACCCCTATGTGGGGGGGCCCCCCCCCCCCCCCACCCAAAATTTTGTATAGCCCCACGGCAATTCCTAGAGAACCTAAACTTCTTCTGAATTTGGAGTCTATTTTTGGACTTCCACCCACATTTGTTTCCCATCGGATGAGACATGAATCCAACCGTGTTGGTCGGTTCTCAGCAAGGAATAGCCGCCGAGGGCATCTAATGTCTCTATGTTGGGAAGTCCCGAGGAGTCATCGGCAGCTACTGAGAGCAAAACCAGTTGGGGGTTTAGGTTGTTAATCCAAGCCGAGGGATTAAGGGGAGCGTAGCCGTTCTCGGCGAGAAGTAGCACCGTCACACAGCCGATGTCCTGACCCAACCGTAAGCTCTCATAATCTTCTTGGTGGACGCCTAGTGGGAGTACGGCTTGAAAATGATCCCATTTCAGAAGCAGGACGGCACCGCGCTTGCCGGAGGTGAGTACATCCAGTGTCGCTCCCTCGCCAAAATCCAGACTGTGGCCGCTTTTGGCAAGAGTGATGGGTATCTCTAAATTGATGAGGGACTCGCGCAGATAATCAGCGGAGCGTGCGGGGCTGTTGGGTCCGGCCCACAGCACAACATCGGGTGGGAAGCGCTCCACCGCACGTGGCAGGGCATCGATCTGCTCTTTTGCTGGAGAGGCGACGACCAGCCAATCGATGTGACGGTGGAAGGGAGGAATTCTACGACCCAACGCGTCCGAGAGCAAGCTTGCAGAAGGGCCGCCGTTGATGAGGGTGTATCGCCCGGTTGGAGATTGGATCAGGATCGCATCGCCGGTGCCGACATCGAATAGGGTCAGGTGTAGACGGCCATCAGGAGCGCTGAGGGCGGCGCGCCAGATCAGGATTGTAAGAATCCCTAATACAGAAATAAATGGAATTGGTTTGATGGCAGCGATCAAACCTCGGACTCGGGACCAGCCAAACGTGAGTCCCATAAGGAGTACATAGAACAGGATCACCCATAGGATGCCAATATCGCCCAGGATCAACACTCCCGAACGTATTTTCCCAAAGAATTCCACCGCTCGAATTGTGTAGAGTACAAAAGGCCATGCTATAGGGGCAGTGATCTTTCCCATTGGTAGCCAGATCATCCCCAGGATCAGGGCCAGCCCGCCGACGGTCATGATGGGGGCTTGCACGGGTAGAATGATGGGGTTAGTGACGAGGGCGCTCAGGGAGATTCTCCCAAAGTGATACGCCATAACAGGCAGGGTGGTGAGCTGTGCAGCCAGTGTAAACAGGATATACTCGCCTACCGGCCCCGCAATATTTTTCGCAGTTGTTTCCGGTACTATACGAGCAGCACTGCGGATAAAGGCTTGAGCGAATGGGTCAGCATAGAGCACCAAACCCAGAGTGGCAGCGAAGGAGAGTTGAAAGCCGACATCCCAGGGAACATGAGGGTCTTGTAATGACATCAGGGTCGCAGTGAAGGCCAGCGTGTTGAGACCGTGCTGGCGACGCCCCACCTGGCGAGCAAATAGAGACAGCCCACCCATTATGGCGGCACGAACCACAGCCGCGTCTGCCCCAACCAAGACCGTATAGATGCTGATGCCAAGTGCTGCAGCGACCGCCCCTTTACGGGGATTGAGCAGACGTCCAAAGAATGTTGCGAAGAGACCAGCGATGATAGTTATATTGAATCCGGAGATGGCGATGACATGGCTTGTACCAGTCTCTTTGAATGCTTCTTGGACAGGCTCGGGAATGCCGGTTTCAATGCCCAGCAAGATCCCGGCAAAGAGGGAGGCTTCAGGGTCTGGCCATAGTTGGTAAATTGTCTCCAGAGCGCGTTCTTTAAGCGCGAAAATGCACCTCATAATCGGGTTTCCCAGGCCAGATTCGAGCAAGCCAACACGATTGCGGGACATATAGCTATAAATTCCCTGCCGAGATAAATAGTCACGATAAGAGAACGATTCATGTTCAGGTGGAGTTTGGAGTTGACCGCGCAGAACAATCCGGTCGCCATAGTGGAATTCGGTTTCAGGGAGAACTCGAGCGAGTAATAGCCCGTGAACTTGTGTCCCCAATACGGAGTTGGCAGGGTGCAGACGCTCGGTTTGGATTCGCAGGTTCATGTGCGTGTCGCGCTGATCTGGAAAGCCGATCACCATTCCGGTGACAACCATGGTCTGACCCGTGTCGTTGTAGTGGGCGATGAAGTTAGGGTCATTGAGATCGGGGATGGAGGCCTGGTAGCGAGCCGCGCCGAGGGAGAAAGCGAGGGCCAAAAAAGGAAGGGGGAGTGGGGGAGTTAGGGAAACAGGGAGCGTAAAGCGATTCACGAAAGCAAATTGAACGTTCAAACGTTTACCGAGCAAACGCGTAAACGCAAGCACAACCGATATCCCAGCTAGGATCAGCCAGGATGTAGCCGGAAGGAGGTAGTTATTGGCAATGAGGATACCAGCAATGAATGAGATTGAGAGCCAGAGGAGTGGCATTGGTGTCAAGTTGGGTAGTCTGATAGTCGATTAGTAGGGTGGTCTGAAGTATGGGCTTAATATTACAAATACATTGTAACATCATTGCACAAATTGCCGATTGCGAGTTATCCGGATCTCTGGGGCTATCAGATTTTCGGGAATCACGCCGACAATTTCTAGAAATCTTTTCAAATTGAATATGAATTTTGGCTTTTGGACACTTGCTGACAATAATGTCAAGCAACCTTGACAAATAGTAAAGGATGCTTTATTATATTGATGTCAAGGACACTTTACATAAACGGAGTAACAATGATCATTAAATCTGGAAATTTTCCCAAATTCTGCACACTACTGGGTGCTTTGGCTCAGTTAGCGCTGGTTTTGGGTATTTTCTTGGGTCGGATTGTAGATGCTCACCCAATCTTAAACTTCATCTCGGGCATGTTGGTAGGATTCTCTTTGGTGGGTAATCTTGCATTCATTATCTTTATCTCACGAAAAAGGAGTTGAAAATGATTGATCTTCAGAGGATTAAACAGCGGGCGAAATTTATCCGGCCACTATTGATTCCAATGATTTTGTATATTGGGTTGCTATTTTTTGCCGTGAGTTGGGCACCGCAGAACGAGGGCTCTCCCTGGCGCTATGTAGTCGTATTGTTGCCCATGCTGCCTGGGATTTGGATTGCTCTGGGGGTGGTGCAGGTCAGTTCCAAGATCGATGAAATGGAGCGGCGCATCTTGCTGGAGAGTGCGGCTTTCAGCTTTATTTTAACGTTGCTCTTACTCCTATGCCTAGGATTGTTAAGCATGGTGGGAGGGCCGCGACTCAGTAGCATCAATGTTGTCGCGATAATGTGTGTGCTGTTGATCGTCGGCAAATTTTGGGGGAATTGGAGATATCGGTGAAGAATAAGCTGCGCGTCTTGCGTGCAGAGCGAAAATGGTCTCAGGCAGAATTGGCGGAGCGCTTGAATGTCTCACGCCAGACGATCAATGCCATTGAGAATGGCAAATATGACCCCAGTTTGCCCTTGGCTTTCAAGATGGCGCGCTTATTTGGGATGTCGATTGAGGAGATTTTCGAACCAGATGGAGTGGATGTGGACTAGGATTCACTTTAGAGCCACAGAGAACACGGAGAGTTTAATAACTCTGAGATATTGTAAAAACCATCCAAGGACATAGTTGCTCACAGGCTTCGTCTTGGCTTGAACAATTTTGGTATCAGCATAGGGACTTGTTCTTGATAGGCTGTATATTGCTCTCCAAACTCCTGAACCAGCCTATGTTCTTCAAATATCGCACCGACGACTAGATAGATCGAAAGGACGATGATCAAAGTCAGGGTATTGACAGTCATCACAGGTATCAACCAGATCAGAATCAAGCCCCCCGTATAAAGTGGATGCCGCATCCAGCGGTATAAGCCATTGATGACCAGTTTGGCCTTCTCTGTTTGAGAAGATGGTGTGAGTATTTGTTTTATCCCGATGAAAGCCCAGGCATCGGCCTGCCAAATCCCAAGCACGATGATTATGACCCCCGCAAGCTGTCCCACGCTCGAGATGAATACCCAAGGGAATGGAATTGCATAAAGTCTCTGGTCCGGGAGAACAGCCATCAACCATAGGATGGGGATGAAAGAAATGCCGGCAAAGACGTTATAAACTAGTCGGTACCAGCGGTCGGCGGCGGTGCCAAGCCATAGGCGGGCGCGGGCTTTGGATCCCAAGGTGGCCGTTAGGGAGTGCACCGCAGCATAAAGAATGGTGGCAACTATAATAATAAGCGAAGAGGTCATATTATTCTATTTGCAGGCACTAACATCATACCTGTCTTGATCGATAGTTTCTAGGATATCAGAAAACGTTGTGCCGTTGATCGTCGTCGGACTTGGGGGTAAGGAGAAGGGGCGATTGGCATCGACAGCTCTTTGGGCGTAGACGCGCGCCAAATTCAGCCAACAGTTCAGGGTTTGATCTGTTCCCGGCCAATGAACAGGGTTGGTAATCTCAAGGAAAGTGTTCAGAGTTTGTTGGTTGGAAAGCCCGGCTCTGTTCGATAATACTAAGATTTCCAAGAGTTCATCATCGGCACTCGTAATTGCCATGCCATAGCGATTTTGAACATTTTGTACCCTTTGATCGATCTGGGCTTTGTAGTCGCCGGCGTGCTGTGCGGTGACATCTCCGTATCCTGTTTCTCCCCAAGCGTAAATCCAGGATGCATCTACTAGTAAGTTGGCTTCATACTCGATCGGGCCGTATACCCAGATATCCAAGGGGTCTCTGTTATGGACGATATTCCAAGGCTGGAGTACTCCGGGAAGTTCGGCAGTGATGTCCACGGGTTGGTACGTATTCGTAATCTCGTAGAAGTGGACGGCAACAGCACCGTAATCGACGCAACCCTGATTGCAATATTGGAAGTTCACGGCGAACTCTGGAAGACCGTTTTGGTTGATGTCGCTCCAAAAGCCGTTTAGCCCTAATAGAGCACGAATTTCGGGCGTGATCTCCCCGCCCCAGGTGATCTCTGGTGAGGGAGAATCCCAATTGACCGCTTCACAAGAAACTGGATAAGTGTAACGGCTGCCTTCAGGGTACGGGGGAGCTGTGAAGGAGCGCAGCAAGGAATTTTGATCCTCATCCAGGCGGTATACGGCCAGTCGACAGATTTCGGGATTGGTTTCGCCTTGGGAAGGATCGATCTTCGTGTTATTGAAAAGAAAAGCGGAATAGACGAAATCTTTGGGACCAATAATTGACGAGGAAGCGATTAGGCCATAGCCGCGTCGCTGCAAATCTGAGGCGAATACATCTTGTTCCACAGAGGCTGCCGTCGGGAGAGGCGATGTTTCTGTTTCTGATGGTTTTGGCAGCTCAAGTGTGGATGTAACTGTATCACCTGGTTGAGGCGTCTGCGTTGGTTGTTCAGGAGATTGGGTGACTGAATCTTGAACGATTAAAGGTAAGCTGGTTTCGTAGACTTCAGTGAGGGCTGCGTTCATCGTTGCGCGTGTATCTGGTTCCTCTCTTATAGGTAAATTGCAGGCCAGGGTGGCGATGATCATCACGCTGGGGAGGACGAGTATGGTCCAAGTAATCGATTTCCTTGTATTCATGGAAATACTCCACATGACCCGATTATGGGGTGCGCAATTCGAAGTTGTCGAAGACGATGGTGCTCTCTTCCCCCTCGTTCGATAAGCCGATGGCAACCCCTACATATCCAACGGCTGGAGAGTCAATTGAGGTTTCCGCAACAACTTCATTATTGATCAAAAAATAGTATGCATCATCTTGGGCGATGACTTCCAAGAAGTTGTTTTTACCCGGTTTGATTGCAGAGGATAGAGTAAAGGGGATCAACTCAGTCCAACCATTCAGATCATAATTCCACACACTGAAATATTGGCTATCGCGGACTTCGAAGTAATTATAGCCCTCAGTCTCTTCGTTGAAGTGAAAGATCAAACCATATTGTGCATCGCGGAGATCACTCTGGTTTTGAGCTTCGACTGCCAGATAAAAATCTCCGACGGGGTCCGAGGTTGGCCAGACCCACCATACGAAGCCTTGTTTTGCTCTCGAGACCCATTTATAAACCCCATTGATGGTCACGGAAATCTCAGCATACTCATCATCTATATCCTCATCGATCCACTCATTGTCATTGTTATTGAATGGCTCGAGCAGTAAGAGCGGCCATTTGGCAGCGGATCGAATGGCCTGTTCTTCAGCAACTACGATGGCGGTGGCTGCGGCTGCCGTCGCGGTAAGGCGTGAATTGCGCTCTGTCAGCAAACGTGTAGCTGTGAAATATCCCCCACCCACGAATGTGATCACCCCGATGAGCGCGATAAGACCAATCGCGGCAATCAGGATCCATTGCCGGGTGCTGGGCTGGTTGGATTCGTAACTGGGTTGTTCGTTGATTGGATCTTGAATTTTATTCATGTATGGCTGTTGAGAAAAATTCTGATTGATTTTAGTCAATCTACCTAGAGATATCTTTAATTATGGATTGGGGGCTCCGTCCCCCCCTTATTTTCTGGATTTCTTCTCTGTGTTTGCGAAACATAGGTTACTGATTCGTTTTTGCGCGATCTCGAGGTAATTTTCATCGATTTCGTAGCCTACATAGTGACGCCGTGTCTCGATCGCGGCCAGGGCTGTGCTGCCGCTGCCCATAAAGGGGTCTAGAATCACATCTCCCTCGAAGGTGTAAAGCTCGATCAACCGCCGGGGAAGCTCAACAGGGAAGGGCGCAGGATGGCCAACACGCCGGGCGGATTCCGTGGGAAACTGCCAGACACTACGTGTGAATTCAAGGAAATCATCCCGCTCGATGGTGGCTTGGCGTCCGCTGCTCTCGCGTTTGAAACGCCCTTTCGAGAAGATCAAGATATATTCGTGTACATCTCGGAGTGTGGGGTTGCTGGCTGACATCCAACTGCCCCAGGCGGTAGAGGAGCCTACGCTAGAGCCTTTATCCCAAATGACTTCACCGCGCATCAGGTAGCCGATGCCGATCATCATCTGGGCGATAAAAGCGTTCAGGGGGATGTAGGGTTTGCGTCCCAGATTGGCGACGTTTATGCAGGCGCGACCCCCAGGGACGAGTACCCGGAATGTTTCGCGAAAAACAGCTTCCAACTGAGTCAGATACTCCCCTAAGGTCAGGTCATCATCATATTCTTTGCGGGCATTGTAGGGGGGTGACGTCACCATCAGGTGGGCACATGAGTCCGGCAGTTGGTGCATCTCTTCGCTGCTGGCCAGCAAAACATGATCTAGAACATCGGAGTGGATGTTGTTCTCAACATAAGGATCGGATGTATTTTCAGCTGGCTGCTGACCGTACATTCGGCTGGCGTAAAAATGACTAGAGTCGTGGCTGATCCTCCCCTGGGAGCCAAAGGATGAAGTTTTTGTGTGTCGCTCGGAGGCCATTTATCTCTCTACATCAACCAACATGAAATTTTCTGGCGAAGTGCGGCGCGCATTTTCAGCGGAGCTGGTGCGTATCATCAGTTGGCTCGATAACAAAGCTGTGGCAAATTCGAACAGCCTCCTTGGAGATGGAGTCTCCTCAGCCAAGAACACTTCGCGGGGGGTCTTCAAGTCATAACATTTCTCTTGGATTTCGTTGTCGGTCATAGAAGTGTTATCCAACTCGTCTAAGAAAGCGTTGCGGATATCCAAGATTTGGATAAGATCGTGATATTCATTTGAGCTGATCAAACCTAAGGTGTATGCTATGCGGATGCGAGCCCCAAAGGTCTCTAACGGTGCTTCGGGACCCAGCAACTTATCGACCGTTGGCGGATCGCAGATTAGAAAGCTCTTGATCAAGCGACCCAGGTGATTCTTCAAATAAGTTGAACCCAGGATGACTACCGTGCGGTCACTGGTATGTTGAAATTCGTCAACGAATCTGCGCCATTCCTGGGGTTGTTGAGTTGTTTTAGTCATTTCTGATTTCTTCTCTTGAATTGATAAGAAGGAAACTAGGAATTCATGACCTCATTATACCGGAAGCAATCTACCAGGTGATCATTGACCATGCCAACTGCTTGCATAAAGGCATAGCAGATGGTAGGACCGACGAAGTTGAAGCCGCGTTGCTTTAGGGCTTTGCTCATGGCCTGTGACTCGGGGGTTTGGGCTGGTAGCTGAGTGAGGGAGTCCCAACTGTTCACGATGGGAGTTCCACCTACAAAATCCCAAAGATAGTTGCTAAACGCCCCCAGTTCGTCTTGGAGTTTGAGCAATGCCTGGGCGTTTTGAATGGTAGATTTGATCTTCAAACGATTACGTACGATGCCGGCGTTGTTCATCAGTTCGGCGAATTTCTTTTCATCGTAACGGGCTATCTTCTCGGCATCGAAATTATCGAAAGCCTGCCAGTAATTCTCACGTTTGTGCAAGATGGTGCTCCAGCTCAAACCAGCCTGTGCGCCATCTAATATCAACTTTGCGAACAGTAGTTGATCGTCGTAAATTGGCAGCCCCCACTCCTCGTTGTGATATTTGACCATCAGGGGGTCATCGCCAGGCCAGGGGCAGCGATTTTGCGCGCTTATAACCAAAGGTAAGCTCCTTTTTTGGAATATGGTGACATCTTTAGAAACTTCCGGGGTGATTGCCACCCCTTAATCGAGTAAGTTTCACAGCGTTTCCTAGTGAGCCTAAATTTTTTATCTGTTGCCCGTGATGTAATTCTCTAACTGTTCGATGACAAAACCTTGTTCGGAAATGATCTCTTTAACGACATCACCAATCGAGATGACGCCCACCAGCTCATTCGCCTCGAATACGGGAATGTGGCGGATATGCTTTTCCGTCATCAAAGTCATGCAATCTGCTACCGATTGTGAGGCCTGGATCGTAAACACATCTTTGGTCATAATTTCTCGGGTTAGGGTCTCCCGAGACGATTTACCCTCTAAGATCACTTTGCGAGCATAATCTCGTTCGGAAAAAATACCTACAAGCTGATAATCTTCGATGACCAATATTGCGCCGATATCTTTCTCAGCCATGACCTGCAAAGCTTCGAATACAGTCGCATCTGGGTTGGTACTCCAGATGTCAGCGCCCTTCTTTTGCAACAGGTTATTTATAGATGTATGCATCACAAACTCCTTTGGCTATACTGGTAAAAGATACAGATAAAGATGTGTTTTGATTATATGATATTTTTGGTCAATTTATGAACTTTTAGGGTAAAGCCGTTTGGGCTCGCAAAGATTTGCTTTCCTGCCCGCCACCCGGCCACACCCTGTGCAAACATATTCTCCATGCCGTACGAGTTTTTTATACTCTTTGAATTTTGATTTGATAAAGCCATTGCTTTCAAGATCGCACAATGCTTTTTTTGTTCTCATATTGTTTCTCCTTTAGGGCCTCCGGGAATTCCAGTAGTGAATGCCAACGTCCACGGTGATTCCTTGAGAGCCCTCCAATAATGATATATTGAATAGCGTAAGTGAGGTGACAGTTAGTTTTTAAGGGTCTCTGGGAAACGCCGTGGGACTATCCAGATGTAGGGGTGAATGGGTGCAGGGCACCCCACTCACCCCTACATCTGGGGGATCACCCCGGCAACTCCTAGAGAACCGTTTTTAATGGGACTATCACGACCTGTTTTAATGTTAACATTACAGATTATACAACCCATAATCGATCTTTGCTTCGATAAATTCCTGGCTCTCTGGGAAACGCCGTGGGACTATCCAGATTTGGGGGAATGTGGAGATTACCGTAGGATACCCAAGAGGCTCACGAAGCCAGCGGTTACCTAATAAATGGTAAGATAATTGTATGGATGAGATCAACAAATCTGCCCCTGTTCAAAAGATAGCCATCATCGACCTTGGTTCGAATACTGCGCGTTTGATTGTCATGGAAGCAGTCGCTGGGTATTCTTATCGACTGACTGACCAGATCCGCGAAGTGGTACGCCTCCGTAAGGGGATGACTTCCAAAGGATTGAGTGAAGATGCAATGTTGCGCGCCTTTTCGGCTTTACGGCTGTTCAAACGCTTTTGTGATAGTCTGGCGGTGGATATGATCCTTGGTGTGGCTACCAGCGCAGTGCGTGAAGCACCCAATGGCAGGCCTTTCATTGAACGTGTGCAAACCCAACTCGGGTTGTTGTTGCAAATCTTGGATGGTGAACAGGAGGCATATTATGGTGTTTTGGGAGTTTTGAATGAAGTGCCCCTGAGAGATGGATACGTGCTGGATATTGGTGGCGGTAGCGCACAATTGAGCGAGGTGAAAGAAGGACGTTTTTCCAAGGGGCAATCGGTGCTCTTGGGTTCCCTGACGCTCACCGAAAAATTTATCGATAACGATCCCATCAGTGATGCTGAGTATCAAGCAGTCCAGGCAGAGATTGCCAGGCAATTGGATAGCATTGAATGGTTGGCAGGTGTAAGTTCGGGTCAGCTCGTTGGGTTGGGGGGAACCATCCGTAACCTAGCACTCATTGAAGCTGCCCGCCAGGATTACCCCCTGGATACGCTGCATGGGTTCAGATTGACTCGTGATTCTGTGCTCGAGAGCATTGATCAATTCCGCAGCTTGCCATTGAAGAAGCGCCAAAAAATTTCTGGATTGAAAAGCGATCGCGCCGACATCATCCTTCCAGGCGCGATGGTATTGCTGGCGTTGATGAACCGTCTGCAATTGGAAGAATTAACCATCTCAGCAAGCGGCTTACGGGAGGGAGTGTTCTTCGAGCAATTCTGGGGGCATTTGGCTTGCGCTGTCGTTCCAGATATTCGGCGATTTAGTGTGTTGAATTTGGCTCGAAATTATCATTATGACAAAATCCATGCCAACCATGTCCGATATCTGGCAATGCGCATTTTCGATCAGCTTACCCCGTTGCACAATTACGGCGTCGAAGAGCGAGTGATCTTAGATGCCGCAGCCATGTTGCATGATATCGGCACGATCATTGGATATGAAGAGCACGATAAACACTCCCAGACCTTGATTGTTTACAACGGGCTGCCAGGATTCACGCCCAAGGAAATCGCGATGGTAGGTCTGCTGACTCGCTACCACCGCAAGAAGGTACCCACGACTGACCGATGCAGCCTCCTGTTCGCAAGGAAAGATGGCGATCTGCTGCTCAAACTGGCAGCGATCTTACGGCTGGCTGAATTTCTGGAACGCGGACGCACTGGGGTAATTGATGATGTCATTCTGACTTGGGATGACAATACCTTGCGATTCACGCTCAGCAGTGAGGAATATCCTATGGTCGAGATGTGGGAAGCGCAGCGCAATGCGATTCCCTTGTTGGAACGCGCTTTCGAGCGAGATGTGGTGATCGACAGCATTGTCGCGCCGCTGGTCAGCGATATGTAGTCAAAAACACTACGCGTGTCACACAATGAACTAGGTTTGGGTGGAGGCGAAACCATCCCTATCTATTCCAGTTGAATCTCTTTGGGCCAGCATAAGACTTCCTCAATTGTGCTTGCGGCTTTGATGGCCAGGTCCGCATCAAAGAGACCTCTGCGGATGATCTCCATCCATACTTCGAAGCCCCCCGATGCCTCTACGGGGATCAGATAACTATCGGGGCGTTGGTTCGTGAAAATGTAGATTTCATCTGTGGAAATATAATCCCCAGGTTTGAAACAGACGCGGATGATGTCATTCCACAGAATTTGGGCACTCCAGCCTTCCACATCGGATGGCTGGGCATCCAGGGAAATCATCGTATCATCAAAAGTGACTTGGAACCAGTCTTCTAAGGATTGGGTCAATGGGACTCCCAAACACGTAAACCATGTTGATCCAATCGGGTAGGGATCACCCGGAAGGCTTCATTCTCTGCCGCGAGCTTGCGCACCATCAGTCGATTGGCACTACGGTCGGGTCCGCAAAGCAGGGTTAAAGAACCCCCATCGCCTCCCGCGCCATTGACCTTCCATCCCAAAGCATCATGCGAGCGTGCGATCTCGATGATATTCTCAGACTCAACGCTGACCAGATCGGGATGTAAGCGCCTTTGGGCCTCGGTGTTCTCGACCATTGTTTGTCCAAAGGCCGTGAAATTTCCTTCAATAAGTGCTTGGCGGGATTTTGAAGCGGTCAGACGTAAATCCTCGAGTTGCTGACTTTCGGGACCAGCGGCTTCGAGTTCGGCGATCACTTTTTCATGAACATTGGATGAACTGTGAGCCTTTCCCAGGTATATCAGCACCAGACGCTCTTGGAGTTCCCAAAGTGTTTCCTGAGGCAATTTGATCTGCGAAACATGTGCGTGGGGGTAGGCAACCATCTGGATATCGTTGATTCCCCCATAGGCCGCGCAGAGTTGATCCTGGATGCCGCACTGCAAGCCCAGATCTTGGGTTTCGACAGCCTGAGCCGTGATAGCGACCTCATGGGGTGACATGCGATCATTAGTGAGCGCGTCGAGTGCGCCTATCAGGGCCACAGTCACAGCCGCCGAGGTTCCTGTTGATCCCCCAGCCGGGGCGTCGGAGTAGAGCGCCACATCGATTGCCAGGTTTTCGGGGACGCCCATGCGTTTACTGGATGCTTCCAGCAGAGGATGTCTTAGCCAGTCAGTGAGTTCATCCGGATTGAAAGCGTAATGATCGTCATAGTTCTCAACATGCAAGGTGATCTGAGAATCGCGTTCGGCGCGTGGATATACCCCGATCTGGACCTGGGCATAAGGTGACACCGCGATGTTGAATATACGGCCGTATTCGGCAAACCAAGTGTCCGTCCAGCCGCCATTATCACAAATGCGGATGGGTGCTTGACTGTTGATGATACGTTTGGGCTTAGTGCTCATTTTTAGGCGAAGATCAATCGCAACCCCATCAGGATCAACAACCCCAGTACGATCTTGCGGAATGTTTCGGGGTTGAGAAATTTATCAAGGCTGGTGCCAGCCCAAATCCCGATCGCAATTGCGGGTAGTGAAATCAAGAAAAGGCGCCACACATCAGGTGTTAGATTACGGTTCCAAGCATGGCCGATGGCGATGGCGATACTGGCGATCAAAAAGTAGCCTTGCAAATTGCTCTTGAATTCATCAGGATCCCAACTCAGACAATTTCCATAGACAATGACAGGTGGCCCAGATGTGTTGTAAGCTCCTCCTAGCAATCCTCCCAGGAAACCAAAAAAGTAGCCCCAGGCTGGGTGTGCCATTTTGGGTAGTGTAAGGTTCATCATAGCGAAGAGCGAATACCCAGTGATCACGATGCCTAACACGGTCAGGACAATTTTCTCGTCGAGTTGGGTTAGAAAGATTATGCCAAAGGGAATCCCGAGGATTGCGGCAACGATAACTCGCCAGATCACCGCGACATTCAAGGCGTGGCGGTAGTGAAAAAGCAAATAGAATTCAAGGGGTATCATGACAACGGCAACCAACGGCGTTGCGGTCTGAATGCCCAATACAGAAGGCAGTAGCGCCATGGCAACTAACGCAGACCCAAAACCTGAGAGGCTTTGGGTGAAAACTGCCAGGAAAACTGCCAAGATGACGATGATGTTTTCTGTCATATCGCTAATAGACGTTCTAGATTTAGGGGTGAATGGGGTACTCCGCACCCCATTCACCCCTAAATCTGATGGATCACATCAATGTATCTCCATCTTTAGGACGTCGATGGCAAAGGCCAACACATCGGCGTGCTCTTCGATGAGTTTGTATGTGGGCTTGCCGAGTTTGTGCCCGGCTTTAGTATCCACTCGCAGCAGCATCGGATTAGGGCCAGTGTTCTTCTCCTGAAGTGTGGCGACGAACTTTTTCGAGTGCGAGGGCACCACGCGATCATCGGTATCCGCAGTGGGGATTATGATTGGAGGATAGGCTACCTCCTTCACATTATGCAGCGGGGAGTAGGCATATAAGTATTCAAACTCGGCGGCGTTTTCTTCGGCGTTACCCCATTCGACCGTCCAAAAGTGCCCCAAGGTAAACTTGTGGTAGCGCAGCATATCTGTCACCGGCACCCAGCACAGCACCGCGCCGTACAGGTCTGGACGCTGAACCATACATGCCGAGGTCAACAGACCGCCGTTGCTGCGGCCCTCAATGGCCAACTTATCGGTGCGGGTGTAGTCGTTCTCAATCAGCCACTCTGTGGCCGCGATGAAATCGTCGAAGCAGTTCTGCTTGTTCTCCAGCATTCCGCCGCGGTGCCAGTCTTCGCCGTATTCGTCCCCGCCGCGGATATTGGCCAGGGCGAATACTCCGCCCATCTCCAGCCAAACCAAATTCCAGACATTGAAGAACGGCATCTGGCTGATGTTGAAACCGCCATAGCCATACAGGATGGTGGGATTGTCACCATTCAATTCGATCCCTTTGCGATGGGTCAGGAATAGCGGGACCTGTGTGCCATCTTTCGATGTGTAGAAGACTTGGTTGGTTTCATAGCTCTTGACATCGAAGTCCAGGAGAGTTTCTTCGAAGGGTAAAACTTCATCGCTCTCGAAGTCGTACTGGAAGATGGTTATAGGGTACAAGAACGACTCGAAGGAGAAGAAAAACTCTAGGTCATTCTGACCACCCGAGAGGTAGGTCGCCGTTCCCATGCCAGGGAGGGGGATATCTCGAAGATGAGTGCCATCTAGGGTATGGATGCTGATCTTCGAGTGGGCGTGATGTTTCTTGAATAGAACAAAGTGCTGGTTGATCAGTTTGACATCTTCGATGGCATCCAAACCCTGGGGGATGATCTCTACCCAATGTTCGCGGTCTGGATTCTCGATATCGATGGCGATGATCCTGTCGCGAGGTGCATCCAGGTTGGTCAGGAAATAGAAAGTCGATTTGTCGTTGCCTACATAGGCATATTTCGCCTCGCTATCTTCGACTAAGTGGGTGAACTCGCCATCGCTCTCCATGCGGCGCAAGTAGATGCCATTGCGCCGGTCGGTGCCGCGTATGGTTAACAAGTAGAGATACTCACCGTCTTGTGAAGTGAAGGGGTAGTAGCGTAAAGCCTTGTCGGCTGGGTTTTCAAAGGTCAGCGTGTCGCTGCTTTGGGGAGTGCCTAACTGGTGAAAATACACTTTTACGTTGTGGTTCTGATCCTCAGATAGCACAGTGCCCGGCTCAGGGAGGCGATTATAGTAAAAGCCACTCTTGTCAGGCTTCCAGGCAATTGTGGGGAATTTGCACCATTTCAGCACATCTGCGTGTTTATCGCCACTGGCAGTATTCAGCAAATGGATTTCTTGCCAGTCAGAGCCGCTGGCAGCCAGCATGTAGGCCAGGGTATCGCCATCTTTGCTGTAAAACTGTTCCATTAGGGCGATGGTGCCATCATCGCTGAGCGTATTCGGGTCCAGCAGTTGGCGCGGGTCAGAATCGAGTGAATCTTTCACGTAGAGGACAGCCTGGTTTTGCAGTCCATCGTTCTTGGTGAAGAAATATTTTCCCCCAGCTTTTATGAGCGTTTCATATTTGGGGAAGTTCCACAACTCGGTCAGGCGAGCTTTGATTTGCTCTAAAGCTGGAATTTTTTCCAGGTAGTCGCGAGTGAGTTGGTTCTGTGCCTCGGTCCAAGTTTTGACCTGGGGATCGTCGGCTTCCTCGAGCCAGCGGTAGGGATCAGGGACTGATGTGCCGTGGTAGTCATCGATTATATTTGATTTAGGGGTTGTAGGGTATGAGAGGGGCATCGTCAACTCCGTGGTGTTAGTGGAAACCTGACAAATTATACATCAGCCTCTACAGTTTTTTATCTCTGGATAGGTTCGGGTCTCTGGGAAACGCCGTGGACGTTGGTAAATTTGAGGGTATGGGGCAGGCTCCACTCGCCCCATACCCTCAAGTTTGTTGTTCGTCATAGGAATTCCCATTGAACCACTGGATACTATAGATTCGTCAGGTAAAATACATTTCTAGAGAGGTTTCCATGAACAAAGTGAAAATCTTGGTTATGTTTGTTTTTCTGCTCGGTGCAGGTCAAATTTCCCTATTGCCTGTCGAGATGGCCTACGCCCAGATTGATCCTACCGAGACCCAAGCCTTGTTAGATCTGTATGCACCGGTGCTCTATTTCCATCCCACGGAGTTATTTAGACCGCAGCCGGTGGATGTGCTTGTAGATAATGCTCGCCTGCGCCAGAATCGCGCCTTCTGGTTTGATACCAATATCCTGTCCAATGTGGCGATTTCCGATCTTTTCGCTTATCAGGATGACAGTTACTTTCTAGATGCCTGGTATGGTGATGAAGAACTCTCGGACAGCAGAAATTACTCGTTTCATCGTTTCTACTACGAAACGGTACTCCAACCTGAAGTGAGCAGCCTGCCTATCGTCACGTATGGCCGCATAGTGAGCGACGAAGTCACTGGAAATGTTATTCTACAATACTGGCTGTTCTATTATTACAACGATTGGTTCAACAAACATGAGGGGGATTGGGAATTAGTGCAGGTGGTGCTTGATCCCCAGCATGAGCCGCTGGAAGTTGTGCTCAGCCAGCATCACGGTGGCACACGCAGGGTTTGGCAGGATACCCAAATTGAAGATGATACTCACCCCGTAGCCTACGTCGCCCTTGGCTCCCATGCTAATTACTTTTGGGGAGATGAACTGTATCCCAACGGACAAGATGTAGGCAACAGTCGCGTCGAGATCATGGATCGCACAGGAAGTTTTGGCCGCGTAATCCCTCAAGTCATTCCGATTCCCGAAGAGAAACAGGTCAAATCCGACCCAGACTCCTGGCAGGGCAGCGAGTGGCTGCTCTTCGCTGGCAATTGGGGGGAGACTGCGCCTATTGGCGATTTTGGGGGTCCCTCCGGGCCGACTCAAAAAGGCCAACAGTGGGAGCAGCCCTATGAGTGGGGCATTGCCCAACCTTTAGATACAGAAACCTGGTACGCCAACCGGCTGCGAATTGAAGCGCTCGCTGGCTCTAACGGAGATATGCAGGTTGCTCTCTCCTCAGAAGAAAGTTCTCAGCTAGAGGGTGTCGAGCAGAGCACGAATCTGGCAATCTTACACCGCGATCCAGAGCCAGATGAGGTCATTCAGGCCACCATAGATATACTCTCAGGCACATTGGATCAAGTGACCGTCATCTGGCCCGATCCCGAGAACGAGCAAGTATGGAAATATACGTTCGAAGAAATTGCGGATCGTGATACGGGACAGGCATTCCTGATTTTGACAGCAGATCAGGCGCCTGAATTGCTCATCGATGGTGTAAACCAGTCATTTTCGCCCTCGAAGAGTGAATCGGTTCAAGTATCCTGGGATACGCCTGATTTTGTCTGGATGGTGAATTTGCTCCCGGCAAGTGATATTGCCAGGGGTGTGACGCTAAGTTTATTGGCTGGCTTGATTCCAACGCTCTTGTTTGTTGGGGTGATCTATTGGGTAGATCGCTTCGAAAAAGAGCCCAAGCGATTGTTAGCGACGGTCTTTTTGTGGGGAGCGATCCCGACCCTGATCTTCTCTTTGCTGGCGCGACTATTCATTCAATTGCCAAGCGATGCATTCTCTCCCGCTGCCATTGCGGCATTGCGAACGGGAGTCTTGATTCCACTGGTTGAAGAAATACTCAAGGGATTGGTAGTGCTTTATATTCTGCTGCGATATCGTCGAGAATTCGATGATACCCTCGATGGCATTATCTACGGTTCGATGGTGGGATTTGGATTTGCCATGTCAAGAAATATCGTCAGCTTTTTGGGTGCTTTCATAGTGCATGGCTATGCCGGACTTACCACAGAGGCACTGTTGACCGGTGCAATATATGGATTGAACCAGGCAACCTATACGGCGATCTTTGGTGCTGGATTGGGCCACGCGCGCCTGAGCAAGCAGCACTGGATACGGCGATGGGTCCCCCTAGCTGCATTTCTCTTAGCTGTCACCAGTCATATTCTGCACAACTTGGCTGTTCATTCCTTTTCTGGTCGAAATGCATTTGCCATGATCCTGACCCTAGGCGGCTTCATCGTTCTGGCCGTGATCATCATTTGGGCTTTGCAGCGCCAAAAAATCTGGATGCGCATGGAACTGAAAGACGATATTCCAGCTCACCTATATCATGTCGTACTTTCTACATCCGGCAAAGCGAAAGCTCAATGGAGGGCATTGCTCGCGCAAGGCTATCAGGGTTGGCGCGAAACCCGACGTCTACACCAATTATGCGCTGAACTGGCCTTTAAGAGAATGCAAGCGCGCCGCTTTTCTGATGATAGTGAGTTTGCAAATGAAGCCGAAGCGTTACGTTTGGAAATTGAAACAATGATCGATTAGATGAAAAAAAGTGAATGCGCCGCATTGCGACGCATTCACTTTTTTTCATTCATCATCGTAGGATCTGCCTTCAGCAAATCCCATCGCCTTGATAAAGCCGCGTGCTCGTTCGGTGAGGGGATAGCCCTCTGTCAACGTTTTCCAGAAGTCCTTGCTGTGGTTGCTGTGCAAGCGGTGGACCATCTCGTGGGCGATGACATAGTCGACTACCCAACCAGGCCAACGCCTGATCTTATCACTGATGCGGATGTGGCCGTCAGTGGTGCCGCCGTTGGTGCAGCTCCCAAGCTGTGTGTTCATGTTCCCTACCCAACGGATAGCCTTCCACTCGATCTTACCCCCGAAATATTTCTTGTTGATATATTCAGCGCGCTGTTGGAGTTCGGCGTCGGTGCGGCGCTCGGCCAGCTTATTTTGTTTCTCGAGTTGAGCCGCTATCTGGTCGAGTAGGTTGCCTATGGCGCGCTTGGGCGTGCGATAAGGCACGCGCATCAAGATCAAGCCATCCGCCTCCCACTGCCAGCGCGATGATTTCTTCAGGCGTTTGTCACGCCGGACTAGGATGGTGATCTTTTTGCCATCTCGGTCTTCAATGGAGTATTTTTTCTCAGCCATGCACCTTATTTGTCGGTTTTTCCATATCCGGGAAGTTCTTGCATTCGATCACCAACCTGCACGACGTGATATGGCATCCATGCCACGCCGAAGAGATCGACTAGGATGTCTTTCTTGTAAGGGCGTACAGGGATTTCGGCCATGTCGTCGGCGATGTCGCCCCATTTATTATTGACATCTTGAATGGCCTGGGCTTGCTCTGCTTCAAGTTCGTTGATCTGGCGTTCGTATTCTTCAATGGCCTGGAGCGATTCTTCGACATCGGCTTTGGCTTGCTCGGTCAGGCGGCGCTTAGTCAGTGAGGTGGAGAGTCGCCGGCGCCGCCGGCTGAGCAGGCCGAGGACATTTTCTGCATGGGTGCCGTACTCTTCCATGCGGCGCTCACGAAGTTCGGCCTCGTCGGCTCGTAATTCGCGCTCCTCACGCAGCAGACGATTCTCGATGGTATCGAGTTTTTTATCATAGGATGCTTCGATTTTCTTCACCTCAGCATCGCGTTTCTCCCTGGCAGCATCGGCACATTGACGGCGGAATTCGGCCTGTGTTTTTTCCGGACCAGTGAAGACCCCCAGGGCTTCGTTGGCGCGTACCGGAACCTCCATCTTGCGGTAGATCCAATCAATGAAATCAGATTTCAATGCGCGCAGGGTTTTCCCGTCTGATAGAGGTGCTTCCAGAGTTGCATAGCGCGCCTGGGGTAAGGGTTCGCGGTCCAGAGAGCGAGGGTCTATGGAGGCAGTCATCCACTCTTCCCAACGGGCGGTGCCGCGGCGGTCAGGGTCGGTGATCAGCGCGGTTCGCTTCATTTCCAGATCGAGATTGTATTTACGCTGCATGATGCGGATCTCAGCTTGGGCAAGCAGCACAGGTTGATAGAGCAGCCCAAGAGAAGTAGCCTCGCTGGAAAGAGTGATGCTCTCCGCTTTGAGGGCTTGAGATAGGGTCAGGTTGTTGGGTAGGAAGTACTCGTCGATGCCAGTGGGGACGGCGGGGCTTGAGGATGACCCAGGTGGCGCGGAGGCTGGGGTGATATGCGAATCCTGATGTGCAGGATCACCAGAAATTACAGCTTGAATATCCTGTTTGGGAACTGGTTTAATACCGGCCAAAGCATTCAACGCAGGAATCTGGTTACGGGTCAAGGGTCCAGCCAGATAATTCATCGCCCAACGCGTGATGAAAAGTTGGGGTTCTTTTTCATGAATGTTGTGCAGCAAAAAGACGCGTTTATCCAGCGTGGAAATCAGGCTGTCGTAATGACGGCGGTCAAGGCCGGGCGCGGCGCCCTCCAGGCCGTCAAGCAAGCGGTTCTTGTCGTTTTCCGTTTGCAGTTTGCCGACAAACCAGCTTCCGGTGTTCGAGAGGGCTTTGTAATCCAGGTCGGCGGGGTTCTGTGTGACCAACACCTGTCCAACGCCAAAGGCTCGGCCCTGCTTGAGCATGCGCAGCATCAATTGCTTGGAAGGCGGATTGCTGACCGGCGGCATGTAGCCGAAGATCTCGTCGAAGTAGAGCAGGGCACGCAAACCCGTGGTCCCTGACTGTGCGCGCATCCAGGTTTCGACGGCAGAATAGAGCAAGGTTACAAAGAACATGCGCTCTTCATCGCTCAGGTGGGCGATGTAAAAGACACTGTGGCGAGGTCGGCCGTCGGGCATATAGAGCAGCGTGTTGATGTCGAGGGGCTGACCCACGATCCAGGATTGGAAGCTGGGGGCGGCTAGAATGTTGTTGAGCAGCATGGCCAACTCGAAACGATCCTTATCGGGGAAGAAAGTGCTGACATCGAAGACGCCTAATTTCTCGAAAGGCGGGTTCTGGGTCTGCAAGATCAATTCCCCCAGGTCGAGGTCTGTACCCTGGCTCCAGGCGTTTTCGAAGATGTTAGCAAGCAGAATGTGCTCTCGGCTGCGCACGGGGTCGATATCGTTCATCCCGACCAGCCCCAGAATTGCGGTGACTGTCCCGGAGATCTTCTCTCTCAGGAGTTCGGCGTTGCTCTCCCATGGTATTTGGGGTGCTTTGAGGGATGCTAGAATGCTCACGGGTAGGCCTGCGTCAGACCCTGGGGTGTAAACGGCGAATTGGGCTGCGTTCTTCAATGCCCGCAGGCGCTCACCGCCAGTGCCCCAATCAGTGAGGCCCTTTTTCCAGGTTGCGGCGATATCCGCAGCCGCGTCTTCAGGAGTCTTGCCGGCGCGACGGGCTTCATCAAGGTTGATCCAGGGCTGGAAGTCGCTAGGCAGCAGGTCGGGGAAATGCAGCAGAGTGTTGGTGATATCGCCCTTAGGATCGATGAGCAGCGCGGGCAGGTTCTGCAAGGCAGCCTCTTCCATGATGTCGATGCACAAGCCAGTCTTGCCTGAGCCGGTCATACCTACTACCACAGCGTGAGTTGTCAGGTCATCGGGGTCGTAGAGTAAAGGTTTGTCCTGGTCGAGAATGCGGCCTAAGTAGAATTTCCCTTTTGTATTGAGCATAATATTCAACTCCTGAGAAAAAACCGATAAAGAGAATTAATTTATGAGGAAATCAGGAAGGTAGGAATTTTGCTATCGAGCTATGACTCTTTTGATTTCTAGGGTAGGCTTCGCAAAGTTAGGTAGTAAGCCATGCTTTTTATCCACTGCTCGTAGATATGATCGGACTATTGCGAAATGAATATCTTCGAGATTTTTAATAGCTTTTAACTCAACTACATTGTGTCCTCTATAAATAAATCAAGCCGATGTACACCGACTACATCACCATCATATTTTATTGGGATTTCTTCTTGTTGAAGAACTTTCAATCCAAGTTTGCGAAGCTCGATGACAAAAGCATTTTCATAAATTGACTCAATAAAGCCAGGTCCCAACTTTTTGTGAACAGCTATGGCTGCACCGATAATTTTTTCGGTCAAATTACTGTGTTCTAGCATTGATTTTACCCTCATTTTTTATACAATTGACCTGGGATATGGAAGGTTAATTCCCGAATTCCTGGCTTCCTCATAGAAAAATTAGTAGAGATAACAATTCAATTGGGAGTTTATGTTCTCAAGGATTGTATCGCGCTCTGTAGAAGTGGATGTGCCTGCTTCGATGCGCTCCCACGCTTCACAGAGCATTGGCCCCATGAATTGATTGATCTCTAAGGCTTCGAAGGTCAATTCCTCAGCTGTATCCCAACGACCGACGTGAGCATAACCCTCGATAAAGGGCACGCGCTCCGAAGCGTGATTTGGGGAGTCGTCTAGCGCGAAGGCGATATCTCCGAGTTGGGCAATTTCTGCCCAATCACCCCGCTGGCGGGCCAGATCGGCTTTCTCGAAGTAGTAGCACCAATTTTCTGGCAGGGGATATTTGGCAAGGACATCCGGTAAACCTACTTGAGCCTCAATATTTACGAGTATTCGCTCTGGGTGTGAATAGGGCATAACGTCTTTCACATACGATGGCAGCATGGGGTAATACAAATGGTGCACGTTGTCCATAACCCGTAAACAAGCCGGTGGATTGTGATAAATCACCAAAATCTGGTCGGGAGAACTCTGATAAGGGAAGAAGCGGTAGACACCGGAGAGCGGGTTGTTCTCCAGGGAAGTATCCTCGCGGCCAAATCGCAGCTCGATATAGTACATGTTGAGAGGCATATTCCCGTTTTGGTAATCCGGCGCATAGGTCCAGTTCAGTGGTGCGGCCAGGGAGTTGTCCGTGGAGCGGTTATTGGGCAATTCATTGACCAGGATGGCAGTATCTGCTTGGAGATCTGGTATGCGTGTAGTCAGTTGTTGAAAGAATGCGATTTGGTATTTCCAATCCCGCCGGTAATTGATGGCATTCTGATTGTGGTTGCCGATGGAAAATCCGATGAGGATGGAAAGTAGGAGGACTTTCGTGGAAGCGCGTTTGAATATCAATTCCAGAATGGCCACCAAGAGCAGACTTGCACCAAAAATCATGGGCAGATTCAAGCGGTCATCGGGGAAAGCGAGTTTGGGGTCGAGTCTTGTGACCCAAAAGGGGATCGGGCTGATGATTAGGGCTGCCGCGCCAAAAATCAGCGCTTCTTGTCCCCAAAGCTTTTGGCGATCGGTTTCCTCTTGCAGGAATATGGTGTAGATGAGCACGCTGATGGCGCTGACGAGCACAATCCCCAGATAGTACATGCGGCTCCGGGTGCCGAACAGTGTTGGATCTGGCAATTCAAAGGCTTTGAACCAGGCCCCGATGCCCGCTGAGAAAATATCCAGAATCCCTGACCAGATCAAATTCAAAATACCTGAGTTAGCGGAAGCACCAATCTCATTGAATAAAGTGATCTGGTAATTGACATCCTTAGCGACGGTATAGCGCCAAATAAAAACGCCGAATAGCGGGATCAAGTATGGCAGCCAGGCTTTGAAAGTTGGGAAGAGTGTGTCTGAGAAGCGTTTTTCATCTCTGCTGATCCGCAGCCATAAGATCACCGGGCGGATCAGTTCCAACCCATAGTAATACTCGGTTGTAAACATTGTGACCAACGAGAGCATCACAGCTAGGCTGGTAAATCGCCAGCGGCGACCTTCGTCCTCGACCGCCATTGCCATCAACCCCATCGAGATGAAGAAGGATATCAATGGGAACAAATGGCGGCTGTTGTTGACAGCGACGAACTGTTGGCCAAAGCCAGGATATACCAGGAACAGCAATGTGACCCAGGCGATTTGCACCCGTTTCTCGGGCCAGATCTTCGTGAGTGACCAACCCAAAGCGACTGCGCCCAAAAATCGCAAGAAGAAATTATAGATTTGCCATCCAATCGGATTGTCCCCGGACAATAGCGAGCCTACCCACAGAACCACCCCAGAGATCGGGCGGTGTTCCACATCGATCTGGAGCATGCCTTCTGGACCGAGAACATGTGAAAACCAGATCCAGGGCCAATCATCCCAATAGAATCCCATCCAGGGAATGTTGAGGCCGTAGGCTAGGAGGCAGACAAAGAGTAGGACAAAAAAGATACTCGAAGGGTTATTGACAAATTTTTGGAGAGTCTCTGTGATCTTTTTTTGCATTGATATGGTGTCTTGGGAAAAAGCTCAACCGAGTCGAACACTGTCAGGGGACCTGTTCGAGCCATCGCACATTTGATTACCCTAGTATTTGTATTCCTCGCGCACAGGGCTGAAGACATCGATGACCCGCACAGCCTCGGCGAAGGTTTGGGCTTCGTGCTCCATACCGCCGGGGATGACATAAACATCTCCAGATTTCAGCAAGCGTTTTTCATCGCCGATGGACAATTCCATCTGACCTTGGATGACCGTACCCAGTTGCTCATGAGGGTGGCTGTGGCGCGGCATATGTGTGTCGGGGTCGAGATCGACAACTGCAATTAGCATATTCTCGCCCCAAAATGTGCGTGCATTGATGCCCGGTACGAGTTCTTTCGGGTTGTGTTCTGATGGATCGTAGAAAGTCATAGTTTCCTCACTGCTTTTCTAGAAGGGTATTAGGTATTGGGTATTCGTATCTTATGCCTAATACCTAATACCCAATATCCTTTTCATGGATTTGTTTTCTCAATTATTCTATCGAATTCAGTTAGAAAAAGTTCGGCGACCTCAGCATTGTAAATGATCAGCGTATTCTCATCGTTGCGCTCTTCTGCGCTGCGGCTGAAATTATAGGAACCGGTGATAACGATCTGCTCGTCGATGATGAACACCTTGTGGTGCATATTCTTCGAATTGCCATCCAGTCGGACATCCAGACCGGCTGAGCGGAGATTGTCGTACTCCCCGCCACGGTTTGAGTGGTATTGACTCTCTTCGAAGATACCAGAAACCACCACTCCCTGGTCGGCTTTTTCGATTAGAGCAGCGGCGATAGGATCGGATGTGAACGAAAAGGCCAGGAAGTAAATGCTCTTATCGGCACTTTCGATAAGGTCGATGATCTCATTCGCGGTACCATCATCAGGAGAGAAATATGTTTCCACGCGCGAGCCCTGGATCTCCATAGAGGGGTGGGGGGTATTGTCAACGGTATAGTTTCCAAAGAAATCATCCGAGAACATCTCTTCGAATTCGGTAATATAATTTTCTGCTAGACGTGATGAGCGGATTTTTGTCAAGTTGTTATCGTTCTTGTAAGCTCCGTTGACCGTGAAGTTCATCGAGCCGGTCCAGACTTCATGTTCGTCGATGATCACGAATTTGTTGTGCATCAGACTCTCCCGGCGGTCGCTGACCACCTGTATGCCAGCTTCGATCAACTCCTGGATCTCTTCATCATCCATATTGTCGCTCTCTGTGACGATTCGAACAGTAACCCCGCGCTGATGAGCGGAAATGAGGGCATCGCGCAGGCTCCACAGGTTGAGATGGTAAACGGCCACATCAACACTGAAACGTGCCTCATCGATGGCTGCAGCTAACTCAGCATCCGGACCGCCGCGGTAGCTGCCAGCATTAGGGCTGTCTGGGTTTGAAAAATAGAGCGTTATCCAGTCTGAAGTCGAGGCGCTTTCACTTGTGGATGTGATTGTTGGGAGGGGTTCAAGAATCGTTGGGGTAGATTCATCGCATGCGAAGGATGCAAATATAAGCGCGAGGAGTACGATAACAATTGGTTTATTAAGCTTCTTCATGAATAGTATCACCTTGCAGGTTGATCAGACGGATTAGGGATAGAAGACCAATAGATCAGAAAGCGCATCTTCCGCGATCTCGAAATCAGCCGCCACCCAAATGAGGAATTTTCCAGATTGGAAGTAGAAATGTTTTTGCCCTAGACCGTCCAATTCATAAACTTTTCGTTTTCCATCATCTCGCGATCCGAGGGGCGTAAAAGGAGAATTGCCTTCAGCGATACGCACCTCCATATCGCTGGTCAGACGGGTGGCCATTGTCTGTGTGGGTGCACCACTGACCCATAAAATGATCCGTCTTTCAGATCCATAGATGCCTACAGCTCCCAAGGAGAGTGGGAATTCCAAACTGTGCATCCGATTGATTTCGTCTACCGCTTGGGCACCGTAGGTCTGTCTTTGCAGATTGAAACCTGCGATTGTTTCTGGTACTGGAGCGTGTTTGGGGTTTCTAAGTAGAGAGTTGTAATACGAGTATCCGATAACAGTGAGTAAAATCAGACTACCGAGTGCAATAAAAATGAGGGGGAGAATTGGTTTCCAGTTTAATCCACGCATAGACATCGGAGTAGAACTCGTCTCCTGTGAGCCCGCGCCCGGTGTTCGAAGAGATACACCCCCTGCCACGTGCCTAAATTTAAGTGACCATCATCGATGGGGATGGTCAAGCTGGTATCGGTGAGCATGGCACGCATATGAGAAGGGGAGTCATCACTCCCTTCCAAGGTATGTCGATGCCAGGCTTGACTCTCTGGCGCGAGGCGTTCCATGAAAGCTTCCAGGTCGATGCGAGCGCTGGGATCATAACTCTCGCTAATGACCATTGATGCGCTGGTATGTTGGAGATACAAGAAACACATTCCTTCTTGAATGCCCCATTCATGGATCTGTTTGTTGATTGCATCCGTAAAAGAAAATAAACCCTTTCCCCGTGTCTGAACATGAAGAACATCTTTATACCAGTTCATTGTTTTATCCATGAGTTGCCCAATACAATCGGGGGGATGGGGAAGGAATTAGTATTTTCGAGATGCAGCATGTGCATAATCTTATTGAACAAAATTCAAGGGATTCACTTTGACCCCATTATAGATCATTTCGAAGTGCAGGTGCGAACCGCTGGAGCGGCCTGTGTTGCCTACGGCGCCAATCATCGTGCCCTGGTATACGCTCTGCCCACAGGAGACGCCGACTGCGCTCAAGTGCGCATAAGCAGATTGCCAGCCAGTGCCATGGTCGATGACAATCAGGTAGCCGTAGCCATAATCGCTCCAGCCAGCATATACCACCACCCCATTATCGATAGCGAAGACGGCATTGCCCTCCGCGCCAGCAATATCGATGGCGGCGTGCACCACTGGATCATAGCCGTAGCCCGAGATATCGTGGCTGGGGGTTGGCCAGACGAACGTGAATGTGCCAATCGCACCCTCATACACCGCTCCACAGTGCCCTTCTCCGTAATAAGCTGCCGAAGCCGGGTTGTCGCGGGTGATGGCTGGAGGTCCCCAATCTTTGATGGCGCGCTGCCCGCCAGGGATTATCAACCATTTGCCGTCTTCGATGGTGGGGTTATCGACAGACTCGGTCAGGTCGAAACGGTTGCCGGGGTATTCGACGATCACTAGCGGCTCGACCTTGAAGAAGTCGGCCATTTGCCCAAAGTTATCGCCATCATGCCATTGGTAATAAGTACCATTCACAGGTAAAATGTTGAGCTCTTGCCCAGCCTTCAGCAAATGGGGATTATCTTCAAGAATATCGAAATTCCCCCAAAGGACCGTTTCGGGTTTTAGATTGTAGATCTCCGCGATACTGAAGATGCTGTCGCCCTGTTCGACGGTGTGGGTGGTCACATTGACGAGCGGCCGCTCAGGGATGGTGGTATCCATAGATGCGACGCGCTTGATGCCAGAATCTGCTGGGGATGAGGCTGATGCCAGGGCAGGGAGACCCACCTGACCACCTGCCTGATTTTCCTGTTGAGGTGTGGGTGAAGCCTCGAGCGGGAGGGTCTGTTCGGGGGTTTGGGCTGGTCCTCCATTTTGGAGGCGATCCCATCCCAATAGGGCTGCAATGAAAACCAATGCCAAAGCAGCGATATTTACCAGCGTAACCGTCGCTCGTTTTAAAGGATGCTTGGTATCGCTCATGCAGTTTCTTCTTCTACGTAGGCCTTGCGAAGTTTGACAGGTCGTTCTTTGCGATCGCGTAGACGCTGGTTGAGCATCTCGACGAAGAAGGAGAAGCCCATGGCGAAGTAGGTATAACCCTTGGGGATGTGGAATCCCAGCCCGTCAGCGACCAGATTGGCACCGATCAGCAGCAAGAAACTTAATGCCAGGATTTTGATGGTCGGGCGGTCGTTGACGTACTCACTGATGGGTCCAGATGCGTAGAGCATGATCAGCACCGATATGATCACGGCTGCGACCATCACAGCGATCTCGTTGGCCATGCCAACTGCTGTGATCACCGAATCCAACGAGAATACGATATCCAGCAGCATGATCTGGAATATGACTGCGGCGAAGGATGCTTTCACTTTGGCAGAGGCTTCGCCTTCATGGCCTTCCAGTTTTTCATGAATCTCGACGGTACTCTTGCCCAACAAGAACAGACCGCCTATGATCAAGATCAAATCCCTGCCCGAGACGCCATGCTCGAATACGTGAAAGATAGGGGTAGTTAATTGTGTCAGCCATGCCAGAGAGAAGAGTAACAAGACGCGCATAACCATAGCCATGATCAGACCAATCTGACGGCCACGCTCTTGCTGTTCAGCTGGGAGTTTACCTGCTAGGATGGAAATAAAGATGATATTATCGATGCCCAGGACGATTTCCAGGGCAGTAAGGGTTAGTAGTGCAATCCAGGTTTCAGGAGAAGATAGCCATTCCATAGTTCTTCCTCACTCAAACCCTGAAGGTTTATTACGCTTTCAGGGTCTCAAATTGGTTATACGGGCAAGAGTCTAGTATAGATTAGGTGAAAATGCAATATTCTAAAGTTCAGATGCAAAGCCCGAAAGAAGGGTGTGCGCAGGGAGTACCACTCGCACACCCTTCTTTCGGAAGAATCCGTTTCGCGGCTGGGCTATGTCTTTATCAAAAATTCATTGATTTTTCCGAGAGGAGAGAATTCTTCCATCTACTGAGTTTAACCAACTATCGAACTCTACGCTGGTAATGAAATCGAAATCCCACTGACGACGTTTGGGAGAGATGCTATCAGGAGGAAAATCCGGGTCATTGGCGCGGCCAGGGTGGAGAATCAACTCAAGAGTCACATTGGAGTTGTTCAAGATTCTTCTCAAGGTGTCGCTGAAGAAGAGAGCACGCGGCCTGCCCAAAAAAGTCATCCAATCATCCAGCGCGATTTGGTAATGGATTTCATCTGGATGTTGATGGGGAAATTGGCGATCGACAGCAGTTCTCAACCAGAGCCTTGAAGGCAGCAGCGCGCCACGCAATTTCGTTGGCCGCACGCAAGAGATTTTGTATTCCTGTGCCATTTCCAAAACGATTTGTTTAAAAAGGGGCAGCATGTGCCAGTGGTTGTGCGAATCTAAATGGGAAGGCTGTAGCCCGACTTTGAGAGCGAGCTCGATTTGCGCGCGGCATTCGATTTCTACGTGTTCTGGTGAGAATTGCTTCGTCATAGCCATGGGGTAGAAGTAAGGGGCGGTGTATAAACCGCCCATTCCGGTAACCAGCGAAGGAATATGTGCGACAGGCGTTATCGGTTTCCCCTTGGTCAAGTTTAGGTGGATCCCCACGTTTAACCCTGGATGCTCTCTGATCTCCTCCAGTGCTGATTGACTGGCGGGCATGTTGACCACCAGACTGGTGCTGGTCAGACGTTCCAGCTTGTGCAATTCGAATATGGTCTGGTTGACGGTAAGGGAAAAACCTAGATCGTCTGCGTTTATGATCAGATTCATTCGAGCAACGGTGCGGGCTGAAAAATGGGCTTCCCACACATAGGGGCGAAGAGTGGGACGCGTAGCGCCTCCCACCCACCCCGAAAAGGATGCGGGAAATTCTGAGTTGCCAGGATTACCAATGCACCAGATAGGCTGGTTCCTCGGGTTTGGCGAAGATTTTTGCCATTACTACACCGGTTAGAAAGCCACCGATATGTGCCCAAAAGGCCACACCGCCCACATCCGGGCCACCCAGAGAGATCACACCAGAGAAGAATTGCAGCACAAACCACAATCCTAAGACCAATGCGGCGGGCAGCATCGATAGGCGGATAAAGAATCCCAGCGGTATCAAAGTCAATACCCGGCTTTGGGGGTAGAGCACCAGATAGGCGCCCAAAACCGCTCCGATGGCACCGCTGGCTCCGACCGTGGGAATCTGTGAACCTGGGTTGGTGAAAATGTGGGCCAGCGAAGCAACGACTCCACCGATAAGGTAAAAAACAATATAGCGGCCGCGACCCATGCGGTCTTCGACGTTATCGCCGAAGATCCACAGATACAGCATATTGCCGCCGATATGCGCCAAGCCAGCGTGCATGAACATGCTGGTGAAGATGTCAGTGATATCGCCCAGGCTAATGCCGCTAGTGAACTGGAATGGGATCAACGCAAATTCATAAACCAGGGTCTGTTCTTGAGGGCCTAACATGCTTTGGAATAGATATACCAATACATTCACGGCAATCAATGCATAATTAACAATGGGCACTCTACGGGTAGGGATTTCATCTCGAAGAGGGATCATAATTTGGCTCCTTCAATAGATATTTCGACAAATTGGGTGCGGGTTGCAAAGCTACCCGCACCCAATTTGTCGAACACATTTTCATGATCGATTTGGGTTTTCGCGAACCAGGTATATGCTTGGCAAGCTGATTATCGTGGTAAGACCTTTGATTATCACATTGCTGACGAAGATTGACCATACCACAGTGTTGGGCAGCACCCCGCCAAAGGCCAGCCAGCTAAATAGCAGGCTATCCAACGGAATGCTGAAGGCATTGCTCACCAATACTCGCAACCAATGGTATCTATGGGTAACTCTTTCTACCCACAGGCGGTAGCCTTCGGTATCGACCAATTCTGCGATCACTTCGGCAACGATGGAGGCAAATACGATCCGCCAAACCGGGGAGAGCACGACACCAAACTCCAGTTGGGGTCCAACTGCCAGGTCTGGGGGCAGGATGGAGGTCAACCAGAACAGACCCGCCATGATTAAGTTAAGCACTGCTGCCGTGATGATCAACACGCGTGAAGCTTTGATGCCGGCAGTCTTATGTACCAAATCTCGCAGCGTAAAAGTGAACGGGTATATGAATGTGCCCGCGTCGATAGAGAAACCGGCGACCATCACAATCCGCAAGCTGGCAACATCGGCCATCATTTGGAACGCCACATAAGCGGCTGAAACAATTGTTGCTGCTACCATAACATCCAATATCCTTACGCGCTAATGCACATGACTGTGATCATCAGCCTTCATCTTTGGGCCTAAGAATCGCCGCCACGATCCTAATTTGTGATGGTAAAGGGCTACTAGGCAAGAGAGCAATGTCGTCAGAGGGACCGCAGCGATTAGACCTAATGAACCCACAAGGGTGCGCACCACTTCCTCGGTGACGAACTCTAAATTTAGTAGTTGGGAAAATTGCTCATCGGAAAGAGAAAATAACAACAGCAGGGGTAGCGCGGCCCCCGCATAAGCCAGAACCAAGGTGTTCACAGTGGCGGCGACATGATCCTGGCCAATGCGCATCCCTCTGCGGTAGAGATCACGCAGTTCCATCGAAGGGTTGAGGTTATTCAACTCAAAAACCACTGACGCCTGGGTGATCACCAGATCGTCCAACACTCCTAGCGCGCCAATCAGCATACCGCCCAGAACCAAGCCGCGCAGATTGATCTGGATCTCAGAACGCTGGATCAGGAACAAGGCCTCCTCGCTGCCGAAACCCGTCAGCCGTGTGAGATCGACAAAGAAACCTGCTAACAAGGCTGTAACGATCAGCGAGATTAATGTGCCTAAAACGGCGGCATGAGTCTTCATCGTCCAACCATAAACCAGGTATAAGGTCACAGCTAAAAGAAAAAAGGCTCCGCTGACGCTTACCCATACTGGATCGCGCCCCCCCAATATTTGAGGAATGATATAGAAGATGATCACGCTCAAACTGATTGCCATGCCAATCAGACTACGGACCCCTTTCCAGCCGCTGATCAGCACGCTGAAGAGTACAAAGGTGGCGAAAAGCCATAACACTGGGCCGGTGCGCACAAAATCCATGAAGAATGCGCTGATTATTCCACTCGGATTTTTCCCCACGCTGACTATGACCTGATCTCCTGGTGAGATATTCAGCCCCTCAGGTCGCACCTGACGTTTGCCATATTCGACTTCTAGTAGCAATCCGTCCCATTGTCCTTCCAAGAGCTCGACTCGTAATAATTGATACGTTTGCTCTACATCACCCAGGCGAACTTTTTCTTCTTCGAGCACTTCCACGACCTTTGCCCGCACAGCGTCTGAGCCAAAACCGATGGTGCTATTCGACTCTGTTGAAACGGGTGGAGAAGTCTTCAGGCTGGGGAAGAGGGCAAATATCAAAAGGGCAGCCAACCCAACCAAAGCCAATGCAGCCATTCCAAATACCAGTATATTTTTCTTCATCTAAAACACTCTAAAGGAGACTTCAAGCGAAGCACTCTAATTCTAAGGATGGGCAAAAATCAAGCGCCAGCCACCCCAGAACCGTTCCCCCTGATCATCAGAACATTCTGGCACGAACAAATCTACAGATTCACCGCCCTCGCCAATATGCAGCGTATAGTTCACTTCGGGCGTCATAGAATAATCTGCATAGCCCCATCCCATCTCAGGTTTCAAGCCAGAGAAGAAATGTTCCTCCTGGCCGTCCCAATGAATGATGATTTCTACCCCAGGGATGCCTTCGCCCAGCGCGTTTTGGACGACAATTTCGATGGCCGCATCTCCCAAATCCGGTTCGCATACCAGGGCTTGTTCTCGCAACACGAAAGGAGGAGCCAACGTCGGTGTGGGCGTGCGGGTGGGAAGCGGCGTGAATGTCAGGATAGGCGTACGAGTTTGGGTCGCAGTTAGCGACATGGCCGTGGTTGGCGAGGATGCTGGTTGGTCTTCCTCAGTCACCTCAGGGGTGGTCGTCTCGATTGGGGTCTCGACTGTCTCCGAGGGGGTTGGTCCTTCTTCTTGCACTTCCTCAGTGGCGGTAACTTCTGGTAAGGGTGTTTCCGAAGGGGCAGGTAATGAGGTGGCCGTGCGCGGTGCGGATGCTGGCGCTTCTCCTAAATCAGCAGATAACCTGGCCAGCGCCAAGGCAGCATCATACGAATACCCTTCTGCCAGATAGCGTTGACTTTGAGCTGCCAAGATAGTTGCGGGGTCATCATCATTCAACAACGCCAGACGTGCCTTGGCGCGTGTCAAATCCCCGGTGACCGTATAAGCTGAAGCGATAGCAGCCCGGTACGCATCTTTATAGTCAGGTCGCAGTGCATCTGGATGCGTGTCGACATACTCTGCAGGCGAGAAGACCCAGGTGTACATCAATCCCAGAACAAACCCCAAAATCAGCCCGGTAAGCAAATACCAGGGGCCGCGACTCTCACGCGTCATGGCGCTTGCCCCTGGGGAGTACTCTGTGGAGGAATTGATAGGGATTCGATTCCTTCCAAAAGTAGCTCCAATTTTGCCAGATCGGATTGAGAATAGCCTACCTCGTGGGCGAAATCAACAGCTTGTTGCGCGGTTTGTAGGGGGTCAGTACCGCTTAAGAAAGCCAGACGGCCTACCGCCACCGTAGGGTCGCGTTCCAGCTGATAGGCCTCTGCAACCATGAGAACGTAATCGGCCTGATAATCCTGCCGGAGACTGTCAGGTGTGGTGTCAACATAGTCCACAGGATCGATTACCCAGCCGTAGAATAGGCCCAGGCCGATACCGATGATGATGGTGATGATAAAACCGATCCAGCGAGACATGCGAGTTTCAGAATTGAGGTTGGAAGTTGGATGTTAGATTTATTGTGCCATAGAGAGGATAAATGGACAAGTTAGAACCTATCCGAAAATTGCTAAGGCAGGTTGGCCCGCTGTTGGCGTGACCGAGCCTTACCCCGCGTGCCTACGGAAACACGGTCAGCGCCATAGGCGGAACTATGGTCACACAGATTCAAGCGTATGTATCGATTAAAAGTTATAGCAATTCTCCCAGAGCGGCTAATAACAGGACGACGTTCTCCCGACGGGCGCTGAATCCCATCAACCCGATGCGCCAGATCTGTCCAGCCAGGGGACCAAATCCGCCGGCGATCTCGATATTGTAATCTATCAGAAGTTTGCTGCGGATGGCGGCTTCATCCAGTCCATCAGGCAACTGGGGTGTAGTCAATGTAGGCAGGCGGTATGCTTCGGGTACACGCGGCGGCAAACCGAGTTTCTCTAATCCGGCCCACAGCGCTTGAGCATGTTCGTGGTGGCGGGCAAAGCGTGCTTCTAGACCTTCTTCGGCGACCATGCGCAAGGACTCTCGCAATGCGTAGTTCATATTGACTGGGGCGGTATGGTGATAGGTCCGCTCACTGCCCCAATATTTTGTCACAAGAGAGAGATCAAGATACCAATTCCCAACGGGGTTTTTCCGATTTGCCAGTACATCGCGGGCGCGTGCCCCCACGGTCAATGGCGCTAATCCTGGGGGACATGATAACGCTTTCTGCGTGCCACTATAGGCTACATCGACATCCCAGGCATCGATCTCTACCGGTAGACCTCCTAGGGAAGTGACAGTATCCAATACCAGCAGTGTGCCATGGCGATGTGCTGCGGCAGCAATCTTATCGATATCAGGCTGTCGAGCCCCAGTAGATGTTTCGGCATGCACAATGGCAAGTAATTTATAGCTGGTCTGTCCCAAAGCGGTTTCGACCTCTTCCGGAGTGAAGACCTCTCCCCAGGGCCGATCCAGGCGGTCGACCTGGGCGCCATAGCGACCTGCCATATCGACCAGACGCTCACCGAAATAGCCGTTGACCGCCACGAGAACATCGTCCCCCGGCTCGATAAAGTTGCATATGGCGGCCTCCATTCCGGCGCTCCCAGTCCCAGAGACAGGGATGGTTAACTCGTTCTCCGTTTGGAATACGAAACGCAATAATTCCTGCACTTCAGCCATGATCGTCAGGAATTCAGGGTCCAGGTGACCAACCGGTGGTTGCGCCATCGCTCGCAAGACGCGCGGTGCTGACATGCTGGGACCGGGGCCAAGCAATATCCGCGAGGAGAGATCCAGGTCTTTATATTGAGGGGGTTGCATACCTTGTCTCCTAAGGTTATCAATGAAGTTTCCGTAGTACAAAGTGTACCCCAAATTAGGAATTGCTGGGATATTGCATTTGTTTTTAACTCAGCTTGGCAAATGCCCTTGACTTATACCATTCATCCACTAAGATAGAAATACACAATAACATTCCGCTTGCCGAGAACAAAAAAATATGATCCAGACTCCCCCTCTCGACTCACCGAATCCTCCAACCAAAGTTGGTGAAATCTTTGGAACGCCCATTGTTGTCGTGGGCAACTCGTGGCTGCCCCTTACTCAAATCGTAGCGTGGGGAATATTAACTCGTTTAGGGATCAAGAGCCATCCCAAACGCCCTCTCGGAGAGAATATTTCTATCGGTGGCCAAAAAATGGTCGTCATTCTGGGTTCGGAATGGTGCCATAATCTGGCCCATGCGCTTGCAGCGAAGTGGGTGGAGAAACCCATGGATGCCCTCAGGGTGGCTTGGGGGATGCCTCTTTGTGTTTACTACGATATCGATGATCCCGATGTCACACCGAGACAGCATATTGCGCGCGCCATGGGCGGGCCAGTCATAAACTCCCTGCTCTTGGGGATGTTTTGGTTGCTTAGAAAAGTCATGCCAGAAAATTCTATCGCTCGCGAAATCACAGGTGCAGGGATTAAAATGAATCTATTACTATTTGGAGTGTCACTATTACCTATTCCAGGGATTGACGGTGGGCCGATCCTCAAATGGAGTCTGGTTGAGCGTGGTCATACTCGAGAAGAAGCAGACAAAATCGTCGTTCAAGTAAATAAAGTTGCTGCGGTAGGCCTGGGCGTTGCTTCAGGTGTAGCGATTAAACAGAAACGGAGGTTCATTGGGGTTATAATCGGGATGCTTTCTGCCATTGCACTGGGTGTTGGTTTTGGATTACTCAAGGAGAAATAATGAACGAAAATAAGATTGTCATTCTTACCGACAGTTCTACACATATCCCCGAGAGTGTAAGAAAAGGACTAAACATCTCCGTCATCCCTGTGTGGTTGCATTGGGATAACGAGCGCTTTCGTGATGGAGTGGATATCGACTTACCAACATTCTACCGCCGGCTGAAGCAGTCCAAAACCTTGCCCACCTCCTCTCAACCGTCACCAAGGGAATTCATCGACCATTATCGGAAATTGGCCGAAGATGCTGCCGGCGTGGTCAGTGTGTTAGTCTCTTCGAAAATCAGCGGAACTGTCGATAGCGCGCGAGTCGCGCGGGAGCAGTTATCTAAGTTTTCTATCAAGGTAGTGGACTCTTTGCAGGGGTCCATGGGCGCGGGCTTCATGGTTCTTGCGGCTGCTCGTGCCGCGGCTGCAGGCAAGTCTGCCAAAGAGATCGTCGCGGCGGCCGAGGGGCTTCAGGAGAAGATCCATTTCTTTTTCATGGTCGACACGCTGGAATACCTGCATAAAGGCGGACGAATTGGCACAGCCAAGAGATTGCTTGGTACAGCACTGAGTATCAAGCCGATCCTGCAATTCAAGGAAGGTTTGATTCAGCCATTATCACAAGCCCGCACCAAGCGCAAGGCTCTTACAGAAATCCTGCAGATCGCTGAACATCGACTTGCGGGAAGACAGATGACAGAAGCAGCCGTTGTAGATGTCGATGCTCCGCAAGAAGGCGATTCATTTGCCGAGAGGGTCAGAGAACGTTTCAACCCAAGGGTCTTACATCGCTCTCCAGTTAGCCCAGTTGTTGGGAGTCATATCGGACCAGGCGCTTTAGGCCTGGCATTCTACACAGAGTAATGAATAATTCGTCGAAACCACCCAACATCATCCTGAAGTTTTTATGGGAAATTATCACAGTTGTTCTCCCTGCCGTGTTGATTGCTCTCTTTGTCAATGTCTATGTGGTGGAAGCAGTCGAAATTGATTTGGGTTCCAGCATGGAACCTAACATGTATGTTGGCCATCGGGTGATGACGGAGAAGATCTCCTATCGTTTTCGCCTTCCCGAACGTGGAGAAATCGTTGTGGCTGATCAAAAGGATATCGCGGCAGGCCTGATCAAACGCGTGGTTGCCCTCCCAGGGGAGGTGGTTGCTGTTCAAGGAGGTCATACCTATATTAATGGGGAGAAGCTTGACGAACCCTGGGTGACTCATTTTGGAGGCAGCGAGTATGAAGCTGCACTCGTGCCTGAAGGACATTTCTTCATTCTGGGAGATAACAGGGTCGCATCACGAGATTCACGCATCATTGGTCCGATTCATCTCGAAGATGTTTCGCGCCGGGCGTGGTTGATCTATTGGCCCCTTGGTGAATTTGAGTTCATCCCATAGCTGTAAGGACTCCATAGTGTATAGCTTTTGTTAGTGTGTCGAGATCGCCTGAGATATCTGAGGGGGCTAATCAATTAGGGGAACTCTCTTAAAGCCAAAGAATCGACAATTTTGTCAGCTTCGGCATAATTCTTGCATTAAGATATAATTAAATTTGGCAATTGAATCCAATCAGGTTTAACTGTCCACTAACGGATTTCTCGAAAGGAGAGATTGGCATGAAGAAAAATTCCACCCTTCTCCGGATTATCATTCTGGTAGCAATGCTCTGCGCGTTGGTGATCCCATCCAGTTTTGCAATGGCAGCTGATGATGACGATGATGAACTGCGGGAAATATTCTTTTGGGTTTACAATGAAAGTCAATTCGATTTAACGCTCTGGCTTTATGGACCAGCTGAATATGAGTTGAAAGTTCCCGCCGATTCTGAAGGCTTCTTTATCATAAAAAATGGTTGGTATGCCTTTACAATGGAGTCTTGTAACCTCACTAAAATTGGCACAATCGACTTTACCACCCATAAGACCATGCATAACCCTATCTGTGGTTCAACGGCTGGATTAATTGGCCAGGCGAACAATCATTATGATACTTCCGATTACATCAGACCAGCCACAATTCAGATCAGAAACAGAACCTTCGAACGTATCGAAGTGTATATCCGTACCTTGGATGAAGATCATTTCTTGACCTTCGAACCTATGGAATCCCAGTGGGTGCTCTTTAACGATATTGAACAAGAGTTTGTCTACAGCTATCTTGCATGTGATGAACTACAGCGAGGTTATGTTACATTCTATCGGATGCTTCCGTTTGATCTGACCTGCGATTAATTTTTTGTGAACCATAGAATTTGAATTCTTGGAGTTGGCGGGCTGCTTGTCAATGGAAAACTCATCTGCTATAATCCCGCTTGCTCAGGGCGCGTAGCTCAGCTGGTTAGAGCGCACGGTTCACATCCGTGAGGTCGAGGGTTCGAGTCCCCCCGCGCCCATACTTTTGAAGCTTTTTTTCGTGCAGAGACCCCTTTTTGGTCTCTGCACTATTCGTTAAATAGCTCCCAAATTTTCAGTAATTTCGGTAAAACTTCAGGGGGAATGTCTTGAACAGAAATCTCTTTATCTGAGTTCACTAACTCAAGTAAGAATTGTTTTTGATCGTTGTGATCAAATCGCCCATAAGTATCCCCCATGTATTCACCTTGCATAAGAG